>WBUJ01000005.1 GCA_008933795.1 Candidatus Contendibacter sp.
CCGCCAGTGCGCCGCCGCGTTTCTGGATGCGTTGCCGGCGGACAAGCTCGACACGGGTGGGCATCTGATCGGCATCACCGGCCCGCCGGGTGCGGGCAAATCCTCGCTGACCGCCGCGCTGATTCATGTCTGGCGGCAGCGTGGATTGAAAGTCGCCATTCTGGCGGTAGACCCATCCAGCCCCATCACCGGCGGGGCGCTGCTGGGCGACCGGCTGCGGATGAACGCCAGCGGCGCGGATCGCGAAGTGTTCATCCGTTCGCTGGCCTGTCGCGGCGAGTTCGGCGGCCTCAGCGCCGAAGTCTGGCCGATGAGCCTGGCGATGCTGGCGGCCTTCGACATCGTGCTGGTCGAGACGGTGGGCGTCGGCCAGAAGGAGATTGATGTCTCCAAGATGACCGACACCACCTGCTTCGTCGCCCAGCCCGCCTCCGGCGACAGCATCCAGTTTCTCAAGGCCGGCATCATGGAAGTGCCGCACGTCATCGTCGTCAACAAGGAAGATATCGGCATGGCGGCGCGCAAGACCCTGTCTGAACTGAAAAATACGCTACGGCGGCAAATGGACCCCGAAGGCTGGCAAGTGCCGGCGCTTTTGGCCAGCGCCGCGCTGGGCAGCGGTATCGAGCAGTTGGCCGATGCGCTGAACAGCCACCGGAACTGGCTGTTAGCGCGCGGCCAGTTCGACGCCCGCCGCCAGCGTTGTCAAGCCGAATGGCTGGTCAAGCATTTGCGCGAGGAGTTTGGTCGTTATGGCATCGGCCTGTTGGGCGGCGACGACGCGCTGTTCGCCGCCCTGGCCGAAGCGCCGCGCCGCTCGCCCATCGCCGAATACGAAGCCCTGCGCGCCCGCGTGATTCAGGAAATCAAGGCTAAAGGCTAACGGCCAAAGGCTAAAGGCTTTTCCCGTCAGTGCCTCGGCGCCTCAACTCAAACAGCAACCCCGACAGAGAGGAAAGAAAATGGCCAAAGAACTCTACAACCTCGGTGAAATGCCCCCGTTGGGCGTCATTCCCAAGAAAATGCACGCCTGGCTGATCCGGGCCGAGCGCTTCGGCAAGCCGACCGAGGCGTTCCAGCAGGAAGTGGTGGACGTGCCACCCATCGCCGACGACGAGGTGCTGGTCTATGTGATGGCGGCGGGCATCAACTACAACAACGTCTGGGCCGCGCTGGGCATTCCGGTCAACGTCATCGCCGCCCGCAACAAGGCCGGCGAGAAGGAAGATTTCCACATCGGCGGCAGCGACGCCTCTGGCATCGTCTACAAGATCGGCAAGGACGTGACCCACGTCAAGGTCGGCGACGAGGTGGTGGTCCACTGCGGCACCTGGGATCGCAACTGCTCCTGGGTCAAGAGCGGCGGCGACCCGATGTATTCGCCCAGCTTCCGCATCTGGGGTTACGAGACCAACTACGGCAGTTTCGCCCAGTTCACCAAGGTGCAGGCCCAGCAGTGCATGCCCAAGCCCAAGCACATGAACTGGGAAGAAGCCGCTTCCTACGTGCTGGTCGGCGCCACCGCTTGGCGCATGTTGCACGGCTGGGGCGCCAATGCGATCAAGAAGGGCGATGCGGCGCTGATTTGGGGCGGGGCTGGCGGCCTCGGCTCGATGGCGATCCAGATCGCCAAGGCGGCGGGCGCGACCCCCATCGCCATGGTGTCGGGCGAGGACAAGTTCGATTACTGCATGAAGCTGGGCGCCAAGGGCTGTATCAATCGCAACAAGTTCGACCACTGGGGCATGTTGCCGCACTGGAAGGACAACGCCGGCTACGCCAAGTGGCTGAAGGGCGTGCGGGCGTTCGGCTCGGCGTTCTGGGAGGTGCTGGGCGAAAAACGCTCGCCGAACCTCGTGTTCGAGCATCCTGGCGAAAGCACCATTCCGACCTCGATCTTCGTGTGCGACACCGGCGGCATGGTGGTGGTCTGCGCCGGCACCACCGGCTACAACGCCACTGTGGACCTGCGCTACCTGTGGATGCGGCAGAAGCGCCTGCAAGGCTCGCATTTCGCCAACGCCGAGCAGTCCTACCAGATGAACGAACTGGCGGTGCGCGGCCTGCTCGATCCGTGCCTGTCGCGGTCGTTCACCTACGCGGAACTGCCGGTCGCTCATCAGCTCATGCACGACAACAAGCACCCACATGGCAACATGGCGGTGCTGATCGGCGCGACCGAATTTGGCCTGGGCGCCAGCGGCAAGCCGCCGGTAGCGGTTGCGCATCCGACTCTGCCCAAGGGCGATGTCCATAACACCCCGCACCCGTATCCAACATCTACGCCGCTGCCCAGCATTGCCGAGGCCGAGGCGATCACCATCGCCGACGACGGCACCAAGGTCAAGGATCTGATGCATCGCGGCATCATTGCCTGCGCGCCGGGCGACACGGTCGGGCAGGTGGCGAAGGTCATGGTAGATAACGAAATCCACGCGGTGGTGGTCATGGACGGCGGCAAGGCGGTCGGCGTGGTGTCGCAGACCGACATGGTGCTGGCGCGGCAAGGCCGGACCTCGGCGCAGGCGCGGGCGATGCTGGCGCGGGAGATCATGACCCCCGGTTGCGCCACCTGCGACGCGGGCATCCTGTTGAGCGAGGCGGTCAGTCAGATGACCGGTCGGCGGATGCACCGGCTGGTGGTCACGGAGAACGGTCAACCGGTCGGCGTGATTTCGATGACTGACGTAGTCCGCAAGATCATCGGCGAGTGATGAAGTGAAAGAACGGGGGCGCGGCCGCCGCGCCCCCGTTTTTTTCGGGAACGATTTGGGGGTCGACCATGAAAGCCATCGTCTGTCGAGAGCTGACGGGTTTCGCCGGCCTGCGGCTGGAGGAGGTGCCGGAGCCGCGCCCCGGTCCCGGCCAAATCCGCATCCGGGTTCAGGCCTGCGGGGTGAATTTCGCCGACAGCCTGATCACCCGGGGCCAGTACCAAGTGCAGCCACAACCGCCGTTCAGTCCCGGCTTTGAGGTAGCCGGCGAAGTGCTGGAAGCCAGGGAGGGTGTAACCAGTTTCAAGGTCGGTGATCGCGTCATCGCCATCACCCCGCACGGCGGCTATGCCGAGCAGGTGGTGGTGAACGCCAACCGCTGCGTGGCGATGCCGGCGGCGATGCCCTGGGAGCACGGCGCGGCGTTTCCGGTGGTGTTCGGCACCTCGCACGTTGCCTTGTGGCATCGGGCGCGGCTGCGGGCCGGCGAGACGCTGGTGGTGCATGGCGCCTCCGGGGGGGTGGGATTGACGGCGGTCGCCATCGGCAAGCAACTGGGGGCCACGGTCATCGCCACCGCCAGCAGCGCCGACAAGCTCAAAGTTGCCCGGCAACACGGCGCGGATCATCTGATCGATAGCAGCCATGAGGACGTGCGCGAACGCATCAGGGAACTCACCGGCGGGCGTGGCGCGGACGTGGTTTACGATCCAGTGGGCGGCGATCTGTTCGCGGCTTCGCTGCGCAGCATCGCTTTCGAGGGGCGAATTTTGGTGATCGGTTTTGCCGGCGGCACGGTGCCGCAAATCCCCGCCAATCACCTGCTGGTCAAGAACGTGGACGTCATCGGCCTCAACTGGCCGGCCTACGCGGAACTGAATCCCCGAGTCATGACCGAAAGTTTCCGCACCTTGCTGCAATGGTACTTGGAAGGCGCGGTCCGGCCTTATGTATCGGCCGTCTATCGGTTGGAGCGGGCGGTCGATGCGATCGAGCAAGTGGTCGCGCGCAAGTCCACCGGCAAGGTGGTGATCGCGATGGATGAGTAAGGCATGGCGGACGAGTTAACGATCCACCATTTGGGGCGGCTGACGCGGGCCACAGCGCGGGGCGGTGACGCCCAGCTTAAAAAGCTTCGCAACGCGCTCTTGCTGAAGAATTTTGTCATCGCCGCCGAGCGGGAAAACTTTCTGGAGTTTCGCCGGCGCGCTTACCTGACGCAGGATGACTGGCCGATGCGGGTGATCGTCCGCCGCAATGGTCCCCAGTTCGAAATTGATTGCTACCTGCACATCCCTTGGGGCTGGATTGCCGCGTTCACGGTTTTGATGCTGCTGGTGCTGCCGTTCGCCGGCATCCCGAACGCACCGCTGGCGTTTGGGTTGGCCTTGGTGGTGGCGGTTCTGGCGATCCACAATCAAAAATTTGATTGCCGGCCCGACGCGCGATTCTGGCAGCAACGGCCCCGTCAGCGTTGGGGTGAGACCATGGAGCGACTGGTGCGGGAGGCGTTCGGATCCGGCGGCTGAACGCTCAGCGGCCTTTGGCGCAAGCAGGGTTTGAAGGGGAGGGGAGGTCGTCGAACTGACGCAGCCGCGCTATGTCCAGCACGGCGATTCGTCGGCCTTTCACCGCGATCAACCCGGATTCGGTCAGACTATGCAGGATCCGCGATAGCGTCTCCGGCGTCAGATTCAGCCGCGAGGCGATGATATGCTTGCTGGCCGACAGTTCGAATTCAATCGGGCCGTTGACCGGCGCGCCCGCCAATTGCAGCAGGAACCCGAGCACCCGCTGGGTGGAGGAGTGCATGGAATAATCCTCCACATCTCGAATCAGGCCGCGCAGGCGCATGCTCAGCCCAGCCAGCATACGGCGGGCGAAGGCGCTGTCGCGATCGATGGCGGCAAAGATGCCCTGCTTAGCGATATACAGCAGGCGGGTGTCGGCCAGAGCCTGGGCGAACACCGGACAGGGTTTTTCCATGAACATCACCGCTTCGCCGAAGCTTTGCCCTGGCTCGACGATGGACACCACCTTCTCGTGGCCCTGCGGCGAGGAAAACGCCAGCTTGATCTGGCCATGCACCACCACGTAGAAACCGTCCAGCAAGGTGCCCCGCTGAAACAAAATTTGCCCTTTCCCCAAGCCGACTTCGCGCGTGCTCGCCGCCAGATTGACGATCTCGCTCTCGCGCAATTGCTGAAACAGCGGCAGGTTGGCGAGCACCCACCCGATGTTGATGGAGTTGCCCGCGCGCTTTCCCACTCCTCCATTTGGTGGGCAGCCCGGTTTTGTCACGCTCTTTGCTCCAAGTCACGGAAGTTTGATGTAAATCAAGGCGCGCGGGCCACGGTTGCCGTACTTAAATAGCAGTGCAAACGACAACCGGGGCTGCGACGCAGCCCGACGCCTTATGGGGAGCGAACCATGCCATATCTCCGCTTAAAACTAAAACAAGTCACTTTTGCTCTCGCCGCGCTGCCGCTCGCGGTCGGTCTCGCGCTGGCGGAAGATCCAGCCGCCAAGAAGGGCGTCACCGGGGCCGAGCTCAAGTATCAGGCTGGCGCTTCGCCGATGGCCGGCGTGGAAATGCACCAGAATGTCAATCCCAAAGCGCCGGCGATGAGCAAGGAGGAGTTCACCAAGGCCCGCCAGATTTATTTCGAGCGCTGCGCCGGCTGCCATGGCGTGCTGCGCAAGGGCGCGACCGGCAAGCCGCTAACGCCGGATATTACCCTGGAAAAGGGCACCGAATATCTCAAGGTGTTCATCGCCTACGGTTCGCCGGCGGGCATGCCCAACTGGCAGACCTCGGGTGAATTGACCGCCGAGCAGGTCGATCTGATGGCGCGCTATGTCCAACAGGAGCCGCCGACGCCGCCGGAAATGGGTCTGAAGGACATGAAGGCGACCTGGAAGGTGCTGGTGCCGCCGGAGAAGCGCCCCACCAAGAAGATGAACAATTATAATCTTGACAACATCTTCTCCACGACGTTGCGCGACGCCGGCGAAGTGATGCTGATCGATGGCGACACCAAGAAGATCATCAACATCGTCAAGACCGGTTACGCGGTGCACATTTCGCGGATGTCGGCGTCCGGGCGCTATCTGTTCGTCATCGGCCGCGATGCCCGCCTCAACCTGATCGACCTGTGGATGGAGAAGCCCGACAACGTCGCCGAGATCAAGATTGGTCTGGAAGCGCGTTCGGTGGAGACCTCGAAGGCCAAGGGCTTTGAGGACAAGTATGCCATCGCCGGTTCCTACTGGCCCCCGCAGTTCGTGATCATGAAGGGCGACACCCTGGAGCCGCTGAAGATCGTCTCCACTCGCGGCATGACCGTGGACACCCAGGAATTCCATCCCGAGCCGCGCGTCGCCTCGATTCTGGCCGTTCACGACAAGCCGGAATTTATCGTCAACGTCAAGGAAACCGGCAAGATTCTGCTGGTGGACTACGGCGATATCAACGCCCTGAAGGTCACCGAAATCGGCGCCGCCCGCTTCCTGCATGACGGCGGGTTGGATGCGAGCCACCGCTACTTCATGGTGGCCGCCAATCAGTCTAACAAGATCGCGGTGGTGGACACCAAGGAAGGCAAACTGGCGGGGCTGGTGGAGGTCGGCAAGATTCCACATCCGGGCCGTGGCGCCAACTTCGTTGATCCCAAGTTTGGACCGGTCTGGGCGACGGGCCACCTGGGCGATGAAACCATCGCGCTGATCGGCACCGACCCAGAGAAACACAAAGATCAGGCATGGAAGGTGGTGCGTACCCTCAAAGGTCAGGGTGGCGGTTCGCTGTTTATCAAGACTCATCCCACATCCAAGAACGTGTATGTGGACACTACCCTGAACCCGGACGCCAAGATCAGCCAGTCGGTGGCGGTGTACAATGTGGATGATCTGGACAAGCCCTATCAGGTGTTGCCGATCGCCGAATGGGCCGGTTTGAAAGACGATGGCGCCAAGCGGGTGGTGCAACCGGAGTACAATAAGGCCGGCGACGAGGTTTGGTTCTCGGTGTGGAGCGCCAAGGATAAGGAATCGGCCATCGTGGTGGTGGACGACAAGACCCTGAAGCTGAAGACCGTCATCAAGGATCCGAAGCTGATCACCCCGACCGGCAAGTTCAACGTTTATAACACTCAGCACGACGTTTACTGAGAAGAAAAAGGAGATTCATCATGCGTATCAAGTACCTCAGCGCGCTGGCGCTGGCTCTGTTGATTGCGCCGACGGCACAGGCGAGCGAAGAACTGGCCAAGAAGTACAACTGCCTGGCCTGCCATCAGGCCGACAAGAAACTGGTCGGTCCGTCCTATCAAGAGGTGGCCGCCAAGTATAAGGGCCAGGCCGATGCCCCAGCCATGCTGGCCAAGAAGATCAAGGCCGGCGGCGTGGGCGTGTGGGGCCAAGTGCCGATGCCGCCCAATCCGACTGTGCCCGATGCCGACCTTACCGCCATAGTGACCTGGATTCTGGGGATGGCCAAGTAGAAAGGTGGATTTCTCCAGCCGCCGCTCGTTTGGGGCGGCGGTTGGCGGAAAGCCGATCACGAATTCCCGTCTGCTGCGACGGGTTGGCACAAAGACAACAACCATGCAGCACTTACTCGCTACACACCCTCGCCGGCGCTTGTTTCAGCTTTCGCCCCCTGCTACGAAGCCGAGCCGCGAGGGTGTTTTCTTTTTGCCGAGCATTAGAATCGGACTCGCGGTTCTGGCGCTGGGCGGATTGGGCGCTGGCTCCCTGGCTCTGGCGCAGGAACCTCCCGCGCCCTCCCCGGAACGCAGTCGGGAACTGATCCGCATGGTGCGGCAGGACTGCGGTTCCTGTCATGGTCTGACCCTGCGCGGTGGCCTGGGTTCGCCGCTGTTGCCCGAGACTCTGCGCGACAAACCGCCTGACGGTTTGAAGCACACCATTCTGCTGGGCCGGCCCGGCACCGCCATGCCGCCCTGGAAAACCTTCTTGAACGAAGCTGAAGCCGACTGGATCGTGGCGCAACTGCTGCGCGGCTTCCCGGAAGAAAGCAAATAACCTGAACCTCCTGTGAGGGGAGAGCGACAATGCGGAAGGCATTACGGGCCTGGTGCTGGGCGATACTGGCTTTCTTGCCGTTGCTGGCGTGGAGCGCGGAACCAACATTGCGCGGCACCGGCGATCTGGGCGTCATCATCGAACGCAGCGCCGGGCGTGTCCTCATCGTCAGCACCAGCAGCAACAGTATCATCAGCAAGGTGGAAGGTCTGGGCGACCTGTCGCACGCCTCGGTGGTGTTCTCGCGCGATGCGCGTTACGCCTACGTGTTCGGGCGCGACGGCGGGCTGAGTAAGGTGGACATTTTGCGTGGAACGCTGGAGAAGCGCATCGTCCAGGGCGGTAACAGCATCGGCGGCGCCATTTCCCAGAACGGGCGGCTGGTCGCGGTCGCCAATTACGAACCGGGCGGCCTCAAGGTGTTCACCGCCGACACGCTGGAGCCGGTAGCGGACATTCCCGCTGCGTATGGCGACAACAAGCTGTCGAAAGTGGTCGGCATCGCCGATTTGCCGGGCGACCGTTTCATTTATTCCCTGTTCGACGCCGATCAAATCTGGATCGCTGACCTGCGCGATCCCAAAGCGCCCAAGGTCGAGAAATTCAGCAATATCGGCAAAGCGCCCTACGACGGGCTGGTAACGCCCGACAGCCGCCATTATATGGCGGGATTGTTCGGCGAGGACGGCATTGCGCTGCTCGATACCTGGCAACCGGAACAGGGCGTCAAGCGGATTCTCGCCAACTACGGCCGGGGCGAGGAGAAGCTGCCGGTCTACAAGATGCCCCATCTGCGCGGCTGGGCGGTCGCGGGTCATCAGGTCTATCTGCCGGCCATCGGTCGCCATGAAGTGCTGGTGGCCGATACGATCCACTGGAAGGAAACTGCCCGCATCGCAGTGCGCGGTCAGCCGGTGTTCGTGGTCGCCCGGCCCGACGGTCGGCAGGTCTGGGTCAATTTCGCGTTCCCGGACAATGGCTTCGTGCAGGTGATTGATACGCTGAGCGGGAAGATCGTCCAGACCCTGGAGCCGGGCAAGGCGGTGCTGCACCTGGAATTTACCCCGCGCGGTGAAACGGTGTGGGCCTCGGCGCGCGACGACCACAAGGTCTTGATCTACGATACCGCCAGTTTCGCCAAGCTGGCCGAACTACCGGCGGATAGTCCCAGCGGCATTTTCTTCACCTCCCGTGCCCACCGCATCGGATTCTGAGATGGGCGACGCTGACCTCGAACTGCTCAATCGCTTTCAGCGTGATTTTCCCCTGACGGCTTATCCTTTTCGCGTCATCGCCGAACGCTTGGGATGGAGTGAGAATGAGGTGCTGGCGGCGTTGCGCCGGCTCAAGGAAGAGGGCAAGGTCAGCCGGGTTGGCGCGGTGTTCGCCACCCGGCGGTTGGGTGCTAGCACGCTGGCGGCGCTGGCGGTTCCGTCGGCGCGGTTGGAAGCGGTGGCGCAACGGGTCAACGAGTATCCTGAAGTCAATCACAACTATCAGCGCGCGCACGATTTTAATCTCTGGTTCGTGCTGACCGCCGCCACGGCATCGCGCCTGCAAGCGGTGCTGGCCGACATCGAAGTCAAATCCGGGCTATCGGTGCTCGATCTGCCGTTGCTGGAAGAATTCCATATTGATCTGGGGTTCGATTTGCGCGACGGCGGACGCGAAACCTCGGCAGCGGCGTCCCGGACGGCAGTGGCTGACGGTTCGGCAATCATCAAGTTGAGCGAGCTTGACCGGACGGTACTTGCGGCCCTGCAACCGGGCTTGCCGCTGGTCAGCCGACCCTATCACGCCCTGGCGCAATCGCTGGGTTTGTCCGAACAGACCGTGCTGGAACGGCTGCAACAGGGCTTGCGGCAGGGCTTCATCAAACGCCTGGGCATCATCGTCCGCCACCGCGAACTCGGCTATCGCGCCAACGCGATGGTGGTCTGGGATATTCCCGATGGCGAAGTGAGCGCGGTCGGGCGGATGCTGGCGGCGGAATCCGGTGTCAATCTCTGTTATCGCCGGCCCCGGCGCTTGCCGGCTTGGCCCTATAACCTGTTTTGCATGATGCATGGCCGCCAGCGCGAACAGGTGTTGGAACGGATCGAGCAGTTGCGGGTCGAGCGGAACCTGGCGGCTTACCCCTGCAACGTCCTATTCAGCACCCGCTGTTTCCGGCAACGGGGCGCGTATTACCTGCCGCTGACAATACCTTACCCCCCGACCATCGACCCCTCCCCCCTCTCCATACATGGAGAGGGGGGTAGGGGGGGTGAGGTAACAGGCATTGAATTAACGCAACGTTTTTCAACCGTTGGAAGCGCGGCATGAATGAGTTGAGCCGCCGCCTGATTGACGGCTGGCAGAGCGGTTTTCCATTGTGCGAACGGCCATTCGCGGCCGTGGCCGAACGCCTGAACGCCAGCGAAGACGCCGTGCTGCAAACCTTGCGGGAATTGCTGGCGGACGGCACGCTGACCCGCTTCGGGCCGCTGTATCAGATCGAACGGCTGGGCGGCGCGTTTTCGCTGGCGGCGTTGCAGGCGCCGGAAGCGGAGTTCGAGCGCATCGCCGCCATCGTCAACGGCTTCCCGGAAGTCGCGCACAATTACCGTCGCAACCACGCTTTTAATATGTGGTTCGTGCTGGCGACTGAAACCCCTGCTGGCATGAACGATACGGTCGAGCGCATCGCGGCGGCGACCGGTTTGCCGGTGTTCAACTTTCCCAAGGAACGCGAGTATTTCATCGAAGCGCGGTTTGCGGTGGGAGCGGGCCGGGTTGAAAGCACGGTGTCGCTACCCCAATCGTCCTCACCCCCAACCCCTTTCCCACCAGGGGAGAGGGGAGTTGCCGTGCAGGCATTGAGACCGCTGATTCTGGCTACGCAGGCGGGTTTGCCGCTGACCCCGCAGCCGTATCGCGCCATCGCCGCGCAACTGAACAGCGACGCGGAAGCGGTGATGGCGGGCCTGCAAGCGTTGCTGGATGCCGGCGCAATTCGCCGCATCGGGGTGGTGCCGAACCATTACCGCCTCGGTTACGCCGCCAACGGCATGACGGTGTGGGACGTGGCCGATGAAGTGGTGGATGAATTGGGCGAACGGGTCGGAGCGCTGGAGTTCGTGACCCATTGCTACCGCCGCCCGCGTCGCTTGCCTGACTGGCCCTATAACCTGTTCGCCATGGCGCACGGCGCGAGCCGCGACGAGGTGGCCGCCAAGGCTGACCGCATCGCCGAAATTCTGGGCGACGCCTGCCGCGCCCGCGACATTTTGTACAGCACCCGGATTCTCAAGAAGACCGGCTTGCGCTTGAGTGGTTAGGAGGTTACTTGTGTTCCGCATCACCCAGTTCATGCAGGAAATCGCTCGGCCCACGCCGCTGACGCCCAAGCGCAATCCGCCCGGTCCGGTGGTGATCTGGAATCTGGTGCGGCGCTGCAATCTGGCCTGCAAGCATTGCTACTCCATTTCCGCCGATACCGATTTCCCCGGCGAATTGACCACGGATGAGGTATTCGCGGTCATGGACGATCTCAAGCGGTTCCGGGTGCCGGTGTTGATTCTGTCCGGCGGCGAGCCGCTGCTGCGCCCGGATATTTACGCCATCGCCCGCCGCGCCAAGGACCTGGGGTTCTACGTCGCCCTGTCCAGCAACGGCACGCTGATTGATAAAACCAACATCGCCCGCATCGCCGAAGTCGGTTTCGATTACGTCGGCGTCAGTCTGGATGGCATCGCCGAAACCCACGACCGGTTTCGCCGCCAGGCGGGCGCGTTCGCCGCGTCGCTGAACGGCATCCGCCTGTGCCAGGAACACGGCATCAAGGTCGGGATTCGCTACACCATGACCGAGGACAACGCCCACGATCTGTTGCCGCTGCTGGGATTGGTGGAACGGGAACAGATCGACAAGTTCTATTTTTCCCATCTCAACTACGCCGGGCGCGGCAACCGCAACCGCAAGGACGATGCCCACCATCGAACCACCCGCCGGGCGATGGACCTGCTGTTCGAGACCTGTTGGCAACTGGTGCGGGAAGGCCGGCCCAAGGAATTTGTGACCGGCAATAACGACGCCGACGGCGTGTATCTGCTGTTCTGGGTGCGCCAGCGGTTCCCGGAATTGGAAGATCACATCCGCGCCAAGCTGGCGCAGTGGGGCGGCAACGCATCCGGGGTGAACGTCGCCAACATTGATAATCTCGGCAACGTCCACCCCGACACCATGTGGTGGCATTACACCCTCGGCAACGTCCGCGAACGGCCGTTTTCCGAGATTTGGCCGGACACGTCCGATCCGCTGATGGCTGGCTTGAAAGCCAAGCCGCGTTCGGTCAAGGGTCGCTGCGGCCAATGCCAGTACTTCGATATTTGCGGCGGCAACACCCGGGTGCGCGCCCAGCAACTCACCGGCGATCCCTGGGCCGAAGACCCCGCTTGTTATCTGGATGATGAGGAAATTGGCGTCACGGCGGGCGGCGAACGCCTGATCGTGACCCCGTATCGAACCGCCCGCCGGAGCGCCGCGTGATGAGAAAAAGTTTGCTGTTTGCCGGTCTGATGCTGCTTGGGTTTGCGGCCAGCGCCGCGCCCGACCCCGCGCCGCTGTACCAGCAGCATTGCGTCTCCTGCCATGGCGCCGACCGTCTGGGCGGAATGGGGCCGGCGCTGCTGCCGCAGAATCTGGAACGCTTGAAGAAACCCGATGCGTTGGCGGTCATCACCTCCGGGCGGCCCGCGACCCAGATGCTGGGCTTCAGGGACAAGCTCAAACCGGAGGAGCTTCAGGCGCTGACCGATTTCGTCTACACCGCGCCGGCGGTCATGCCGCAATGGGGTGAAGTGGAAATTCGCGCCTCGCGGGTCGAGCCAGTTAAGCCGGGCAGTCTGCCGGATAAACCCGTTTTCAGCGCCGATCCGCTCAATCTGTTCGTGGTGGTGGAAGCCGGCGATCATCACATCACCCTTCTCGACGGCGACAAGCTGGAACCGATTCACCGGTTTCCCAGCCGGTTTGCGTTGCACGGCGGGCCGAAATTCACGCCGGATGGGCGCTATGTATTTTTTGCGTCCCGTGATGGCTGGATCAGCAAGTTCGATATTTACAACCTGAAGACGACGGCGGAAATCCGCGCTGGCATCAACACCCGCAATCTCGCCGTGTCGGGCGACGGGCAATGGGTGATGGTGGCCAATTACCTGCCGCAAACCCTGGTGCTGTTGAACGCGGCGGATTTGAGCCTCGACCGGATCATTCCGGTGGTCAACACGGCTGGCAAGAGTTCGCGGGTGTCAGCGGTGTACGACGCCGCGCCGCGCAAGAGCTTCGTGGCCGCGCTCAAGGACATTCCCGAAGTCTGGGAACTGAGCTACGACCCCAAGGCTGAGCCGGTGCTCAAGGGCTATGTCCACGATTACAAGATGGGCGAAGCCATCGCCCTGCCGGGAATGTGGACGCCTCGGGTGACCCGGCTCGACGCCATTCTCGATGATTTCTTTTTCAGTCAGGATTACGCCTACGTGCTGGGCGCGGCGCGGCCCGCCGATGGCGGCAGTCAGACCGTTCCCAGCGGCCAGGTGGTGAATCTCGACGTGCGGCGCAAAGTGGCCGATCTGCCGCTGCCCGGCATGCCGCATCTCGGTTCCGGGATTTCCTGGCAATATCAGGACCGTCCGGTCATGGCCACGCCCAACCTCAAGGAAGGGTTGGTCAGCGTGATTGATATGAAGGACTGGAAAGTGATCAAGGAAGTCAAGACCGCCGGCGCAGCGTTCTTCATGCGCAGCCACGAGAACACGCCCTATGCCTGGGTGGACGCGATGATGAGTCCGGCCAAGGACACCATGCAGTTGCTCGACAAACGCACGCTGGAAGTAGCGAAGACGCTGCGCCCGGAACCGGGCAAAATCGCCGCCCATACCGAATTCACCCGCGACGGTAAATTCGCGCTGGTCTCGATCTGGGAGAACGACGGGGCGCTGGTCATTTACGACACAGCAACCTTGCAGGAAGTCAAGCGGCTGCCGATGCGCAAACCGGTGGGCAAGTACAACGTTTACAACAAGATCACCCGCTCCGAGGGGACGAGTCATTGATGGCCAAGTCAATTTCTAAAATGGCGCTCTGGAATCTGGGATTCCGGCCATTTTTCCTGGGCGCGGCAATTTTCGCCATCGTTTCGATGACGTTCTGGATGGGCGTCTATGTCTTGCAACTGCCGTTGCCGATCACCGGGATTTCCACTTTTCAGTGGCACGCCCACGAAATGATCTATGGGTTTGCCATGGCAGTCATTGCCGGGTTTTTGTTGACCGCCGTCAAGAACTGGACCGGCGTGCAAACGCTTTACGGATCGGGCCTGTTGGGGCTGTTTGCTTTATGGACGGCGCCAAGGATTCTGTTTTTGTTCGGGACGCCCTGGATTTTTATCGCCGGATTTTTTGACCTGCTGTTTGCTCTGGGCCTGATCGGTTCGATTCTTCATCCGATCATCAAGGTCAAGCAATGGAAGCAACTGGGAATCATCGCCATTCTGGTGTTATTGACAGCCGCTAATGGCTGTTTCTATCTGGGAGCGGCGGGGCTGATCGAGCAGGGGGCATTTTTTGGCATCCACGGCGGGTTATTTTTGATCATCGGGCTGATTCTCGTCATCGGCAGGAGAGTTCTGCCATTCTTCATCGAGGTCGGCGTCGGCTATCGGGTCAAACTGTTCAATTCAAAGTGGCTCGATCTGGCAATTATCGTGTTGTACATCGCTTTTTTGATCGCGGAAGTCCTGGTTCGTAATCCGTGGATGATCGCGTTGACGGCGCTGGGTCTGTTGATCGCCAACTCTGCCCGGCTGGTGGGTTGGCACACGAAAGGGATTTGGCAAAAGCCACTGTTGTGGAGCCTGTTCATCGCGTTTATCTGGATCAATCTGGGCTTTTTGCTGCTGGCGGTTAACGTTTTCCTGAATCTGCCCAATATCGTCGTGCTCCATGCGTTCAGCGTGGGTGGCATCGGCCTCATGATCCTGAGCATGATAGCGCGCGTAATTCTGGGCCACACCGGCAGGAACATCCAAAATCCTCCGAAAGCAGTTACCGTTTTCCTGATCGTTCTGATTGTTGGAGCGATCTTCAGAGTGATAGCGCCATTGCTTGCTGAAGACTATTATGTATTCTGGGTAGCGACCTCCCAGATTTTATGGATTGCGGCGTTTTCGATGTTCCTCATCACTTACTTCCCGATGCTGGTTGGGCCAAGAATTGACGGCCAGTTCGGCTAGTAGGCTGTTGGGGCAAGGCGGTCGGCGGCTGAAACAGGGCAACCAGGGATCGTGGAGGCAAAACGAGCAGCGGTAGTGAAAAAAATTATAGAATCTGGAAAATCTGGAAGATACCAGTTTGTTCTCTATCTTCCCAGGCGGGAGAGGAGAGGGGGTAAGGGAGAAACTGTGAGTGTAAATTGAAGTCACAACAAAAAACCAACTTGCGGAGATTATGGCAATGAGCGATACCGAACATAAATCACCGAATCTGGAAAATCCGGAAAACACCAGCCGGCGCAAATTCCTGGGTGCGGCGGCGCTGACGGGCCTGGCTGGCGCCGGGCTGGCGACCGGTCTGGCTGCCCTCGACCCGGCCCAGGCCAAGGAAGAGGAGGAAGACGAGAGCCGGGAACACGGCAAATTCGAGGTGCCGCCGGGACAACTGGACGACTACTACATCTTCTCCAGCGGCGGCCATTCCGGCGAAGCGCGCATCTACGGCTCGCCCTCCGGGCGTACCATCAAGCGGATTCCCGTGTTCAACATCGACCCGATGGTCGGTTGGGGTATCACCAACGAGTCCAAGAAAATCCTTGGCACCAAACCGGACGGATCGCTCAAGTACATCACGGGCGATACTCACCACATCCACGGCTCCTACACCGACGGAACCTACGACGGCAAGTACCTGTGGATCAACGACAAGATTCATGGCCGGCTGGCGCGCATCCGCATGGACTACATGGAATGCGACAAGATCACCGAACTGCCGAACATCCAGGGTTTTCACGGCCTGTTCCCGGACAAGCGCGATCCGGTGGATCCCAAGATCAACCACACCACCCGGGTGTTCTGCGGCGGCGAGTTCCATATTCCGTTGCCCAACGACGGGCGGGACATGGACGATCCCAAGAAATGGGCCTGCCTGTTCACCTGCGTGGACGCCGAAACGATGGAGCCACGCTGGCAGTGCAAGCTCAGCGGCAACATGGACTTGGTCGCCACCTCCTACGACGGCAAGTTGGCGGCGGCCAACCAATACAACACCGAAGGCGGCGCGATTTACACCGACATGATGTCGGCGGAACGCGACGCAGTGGCGTTCTTCCACATCGAGCGGATCGAAAACGCCATCAAGGCCGGCAAGTTCATCACCATCGGTGATTCCAAGGTGCCGGTGGTGGACGGGACCAAGGACGCCAATCAGGACCCCAAGACTGCGCTGGTCCTTTATGTGCCGGTGCCCAAGAATCCGCACGGCGTCAACATCACCCCCGACGGTAAATACTTCGTCTCCTCCGGCAAGCTGTCGCCGACCGCGACTGTGACTGCGACCGATCTGGTGCATAAGTGGTTTGCCGGCGAACTGAAAGACCCGCGCGATACCGTGGTGGCGGAACCGGAAATCGGCCTGGGTCCGTTGCACACCGGCTTCGACGACAAAGGCAACGCCTACACCACCCTGTTCCTCGACAGCCAGATCGTCAAGTGGAACATCGAAAAAGCCATCGCCCAGTTCAAGGGCGACAAGAAGGCGCAGCCGGTTTTGGATCGGATCGACGTGCATTACCAGCCCGGCCATGGCTACACCTCGATGGGCGAGACCAAGGAAGCCGACGGCAAGTTCTTCAATTCCGGCAACAAGTTCTCCAAGGATCGTTTCCTGCCGGTGGGTCCGCTGCATGTCGAAACCGAGCAGTTGATCGACATCAGCGGCGACAAGATGAAGCTGATTCACGATCACACCGCCTATCCCGAACCGCACGACGCCATCATCGTCCGCCGCGATCTGGTCAAGACCAAGCAGATTTACAGCATGGACGAATTCCCGAACGCGGTGAAGAACTTTGCCGACAGTCGGGTGGAGCGTAACGGCAACAAAGTCACGATTTATCTGGCCTCAATCGCACCGATGTACAGCATGAACGATTTCAAGGTCAAGAAAGGCGACGAAGTCACCATCATCCTGACCAACCACGATAAGGTCGAGGATCTGACGCACGGGTTCGCCATTCCCAAATATGACATTTGCTTTATCGTCAACCCGCAGCAGACCGCCTCGGTAACCTTCATTGCCGATAAGCCGGGGCTATACTGGTGCTATTGCACGCATTTCTGTCATGCGCTGCATTTGGAAATGCGCAGCAGAATGCTGGTTGAATCGGCCTGATCCCCTCAACCGGGCGCGGGACGGGGGAAACCCCGTCCTGTCGCTTTTGCATGGCCTTCCTCATGAATGCTCAAATGTCTGTCCCTTGGCGCCCCACGGCGCTGGGTATTTTGCTCGCCCTGTTCGCCGTCTTGCTGTTCCCCCTGATTGCGACCGCTTCTTCCTATGAAGCCCCGCTACCGGTGCAATTGTCCACCGACCCCGATCTATGCGCCCACGCACCCTGCAAGGACGTGATGCCGGACGCCGACAGCTTTTCCACCCGCAAGGGCAAGCCGGCTTATGTCGAGGCGTACCGCAACCGGAAATTGATCGGCTATGTCTTTCTGTCCACCGACATCGTGGACATTCCCGCCTATTCCGGCAAACCCGTGGTCACGCTGCTGGGCATGGATGCGGAAGGTAAAATCGTTGGGGTGAAGATTCTCAAGCACAGTGAGCCGATTCTGCTGGTCGGCATCCCAGAGGGGGAACTGACCAAGTTCATCAAGCAGTTCGTGGGACATTTCGCCTGGGATAAGGTGGAGATCGGCAGGGCGCGCAGCGGTGACGGTTATGTCGGTATTGACGCGATCACCGGCGCGACCGTGACCGTAATCGCGCAAAATCAGGTCGTCATGCGCAGCGCCTACGAAATCGCCAAGCAAACCGGTATCGTCAAACCCATTCCCAAACCGCAGGCGAAATTTACCGGCATCCAGGAAAAGCTGGGTTGGGAGGACTTGATCAAGGAAGGCAGTGTTCAGCACTTGCGGGTCATGCCGAAGGATTTGGACATGGGCGACGACAAGGAACCCTACATTGATTTGTACTTTGGCTA
Source organism: Candidatus Contendibacter sp. (assembly GCA_008933795.1). GTDB lineage: Bacteria > Pseudomonadota > Gammaproteobacteria > Competibacterales > Competibacteraceae > Contendibacter. The sequence continues at coordinate 18,006 of WBUJ01000005.1, forward strand.
TTTGAATGCGCCCAATGTGGGACGCAACATTCTCGGTGAGCGCAATTATCAGCGATTGATGGCTGATTTGAAGCTGAACGAGCACGCCATTTTTATCGTCGCCAATGGTAGTAGTTCCTTCAAAGGCTCCGGCTTCGTGCGCGGCGGCATTTACGACCGCATTCAGGTCTCGCAGGAAATGGACAGCTTCACCTTCCGCGACACCGATTATCTCAATCTCTACAGCATTGCCGCCGCTGGGGTGCCGCGTTTCCGTGAATCCGGCATCTTCATCATTCGCAGTCCCAGTTTCAGCGCCGCCTATCCCTGGAGTCTGGTGTTTCTGGGTAACAAGCAGGACAAGGAAACCGGGGCCAAGACGTTCATCAATTTCGACCGGGAATACTGGCTGGCGCCGCGCTATCTGGAAGGCGGCCGCCCGGAAGTCATCAAGCCCGATCCGACCTGGCTGCGGGTGTGGAAGGCGAAGTGGCTGGAAATCACCTTGTTTGTTCTCTTGCTGGCTGGTGCAACCGTGACCCACGTGATGCGGGACAAACTGGTGCGGCGGGCCAATCGGAAAGACAAGCGTTGGGTGACTTATCCCAAATACTTCTTCTGGATCGCCAGCATTCTCTTTGTCGGCTATTACGCGATGGCGCAGCCGAGCATTACCCAAATTCTGACCTGGTTCCACTCAATCATTTATCAGTGGAAATGGGAGTTGTTTCTGTCCGATCCGCTCATCTTTATTTTCTGGTGGTTCATCATCATCACCGTGTTTATCTGGGGGCGGGGACTGTTCTGCGGCTGGCTGTGTCCTTATGGCGCATTGACTGAAATGGCCTACAAGGTTTCGCGCGCTCTGGGCCTCAAACGCTTCCAGTTCTTCCTGCCCAAGCCGTTGCACGACAAGCTGAAGTGGGTCAAGTACGGGATATTTTTCGTGTTGCTGGTTGTGTCGTTCTTCTCGATAGGCCTAGCGGAAAAATTGGCCGAGGTCGAGCCGTTCAAGACGACGTTCCTAGTTGGCGTTTTGAACCGTACTTGGCCATTCATCCTGTTCTGGGTGGTGCTGTTCGGCGCTTCGATGTTCATGGAGCGGCCGTTCTGCAAATATCTTTGTCCACTGGGCGCGGGGCTGGCGATTCCCTCGCACTTGCGCCTGATCGCGTTGAAGCGCAAACCCGAATGTCAAACCTGCAAGGCCTGCGCGGTCGGCTGCGGTTCGCTGGCGATTGATCAGCAGGGTCGAATTGATCAGCGCGAGTGTATGTTGTGCATGGACTGCATGATCCTGTATTACGACACTCATGCCTGTCCGCCGTTGTCCAAGGAACGCAAGCGGCGCGAGAAGGCGGGACTGCCGCTGACGCCGATTTCTTCAAAGGGTTATTTCATTCCGGTTGACCAGATCGGTGGGAGAAAGGTGGCGGCGGCGAGTGGGCGCTGAACGGCGAACTGAATGAAAAAGTTTTTGAGAACAACGGGTTGGCTGGTCCTGCTCGCCGCTCTATGGCTCGACAGGGCCACGGCGGCGGAATGGACCGTCCAGCCCGGTGAATCCATCAGTGCGGCGGTACAGGCGGCGGCAGCGGGCGACACCGTCAAGGTGGAGCGCGGCTATTACGTGGATCATGTGGTGATTGATAAGCCGCTACGGTTGCAAGGCGTCAACCGTCCCACCATCAGCGGCGACAACCAGGGCGACGTGATCCGCGTCAAGTCGCCCGATGTCGTGATTGATGGCTTCATCATCCGCGACAGTGGCAGCGATCTCACCGCCCAGAATGCCGGCATCTATGTGGAACCGGGGGCGCATCGCGCCATCATCCGCAACAACGATTTCGCTTATACCCTGTTTGGGATGTGGCTGGAAAAGGCCAATGAGGTCGAAGTCACCAATAATCTGATTACCGGCAAGCGGGATTTCGCCTCCGCGCAACGCGGCAACGGCATTCAGCTTTACAACTGTTATGACGCCAAAATCATTGGCAACAACATCAGTTTTGTCCGCGATGGCATTTATGTGGACGTGTCATTCCGAATCCTGTTTCGCGGCAACAAGATGCACCACGTGCGCTATGGCACTCACTACATGAACTCCCACGATAATATCTGGGAGGAGAATGACGCCTATAGCAATCGCGGCGGACTAGCGCTGATGGAAGTGCGCCGGCAAATTGTCCGTAATAACCGTACCTGGGATAATTCCGATCACGGCATCATGCTGCGCACCATTCAGGATTCAGTCGTCGAGAACAATATCATCGTCGGCAACAGCAAGGGCTTTTTCATCTACGACGCCGAATACAATGTCCTGAAGGGCAATCTGGTGATGGGGAACCGGATCGGCGTGCATTTGTGGGCGGGTTCGATTAACAACGACGTGGATCATAACGACTTTATCCAAAATCATAACCAGATTCGCTATGTCGCCACCCGTAACGAGCTATGGGGCAAGGGCAAGGGCAATTACTGGAGCAATTACGTGGGCTGGGACGCTGATGGCGATGGTATTGGCGATACGCCGTATGAAGCCAATGATGTCGTAGATCGGCTGAACTGGAAATATCCGCTGGTCAAACTGCTGTTGAACAGCCCGGCGGTGCAGAGTTTGCGCCTGATTGCCCGGCAGTTTCCGTTATTGCGCGGTCCCAGCGTCAGGGATAATAACCCCAGGATGCTTCCTTTTCGTTCCAACTGGAGTGATTGGCTTGGCATACAACGTCATTGAAGTGCGCGGCGCCGTCAAACACTTCGGCGAAACTCATGCGGTGGACGGGGTGGATTTGACGGTGCAGGCCGGCGAGTTGTTCGGGCTGATCGGCCACAACGGCGCGGGCAAGACCACCCTGTTCAAGATGATGCTGGGCCTGCTGCCGGTGACGCGGGGTGAGATTCATATTGACGGCCAGCCAGTGCGCGGCGAAGCCTTTCGGCAGGTGCGGCGCAGCATCGGTTATCTGCCGGAAAGCCTGGCTTTGTACGACAATCTGTCCGGCTTGGAAATCATGCTGTTCTTCGCCAAATTGAAGGACGCCGATCCCCGTTCCTGTTTGCCCTTGCTGGGAAAATTAGGACTGGCCAATGCCGCGCGGCGACGGGTGCGCGGTTATTCCAAGGGGATGCGTCAACGCCTCGGTTTCGCGCAAGCTCTGCTCGGTTCGCCGCGCCTGCTGTTTCTGGACGAACCTACCAACGGCCTCGACCCGCAAGGGATTCGCGAGTTTTATCAAATCCTGCGGGAGCTGCGGGAACAGGGCGTGACCGCCATTCTCAGTTCGCACATTCTCGCCGAAATTCAATTACGGGTGGACCGGCTGGCTTTGATGCGCACTGGCAAGATTCAGGCGCTGGGCACGGTCCATTCACTGCGCGAGGAATTGAATCTGCCGCTGGATTTTCAACTGACCCTGCAGCCTGGCGCGGAAGAAGCGCTGCGGCAAGCCTTGGCGAATCAGCCCGCCGCCAGCGTGCAATTCAACGGGACGATGGTACACGTTCGCTGTCCCCGTGAGCGGAAAATGACCATGCTCAATGTGCTGGCGGCGCTGGACAATGTAGTGTTGGACCTGCACATTAAAGAGCCTTCGCTGGAAGACGTCTTTCTGGGCTATAGCGACGCGACCGCATGAGAACACACATCGAATTCAAACAAATCGGTGTGATCGCCAGCAAGGAATTCTGGGATCGCATCCGCAATCGCTGGGTATTGGCGGTGGCGGTCATCTTTACCGTGTTTGCCCTGGTGATCGCCTATTTCGGCGCAGCGCAACAGGGTACGGTCGGCTTTCGCGGCATGGATGTCACCATCGCCAGTCTGGTTAGCCTGGTGATTTATCTGGTGCCGCTGATCGCCCTGATTCTGGGTTACGACGCTATCGTTGGCGAACGCGAGCGCGGTTCGCTGGAATTGCTCCTGTCTATGCCGATTACCCACTTTGAGTTGTTGATGGGGAAATTCGTGGGACTGGCGGGGGCGCTGGCCTTTTCCACGCTGGCGGGATTTGGCCTGGCCGGCGTTCTGCTGTCGTATCAATTGGGACCAACGGCGCTTTATCACTACGTGGGATTCATGCTGAGCGCGATTTTGCTGGGGATGGCGTTCCTGAGCATCGCCGTGATGGTGTCGGTCATGGCCAGCGACCGAATGCGCGCCAGCGGAATGGCGATTGGCCTGTGGTTTTTCTATGTGCTGGTGTACGACCTGTTGCTGCTGGGAATTCTGGTGCTGAGCCAGAAGCGGTTCAGTCTCAGCTTCTTTCCCGTGCTGCTGTATCTGAATCCGGCGGATATTTTCCGCATTCTCAATGTATTCGGGTTCGAGGAAGTGCGCAAGCTGTATGGACTGGCGACCGTTCTGCCGGCGACCCTGGCGAGTCCCTGGCTGTTGGGCAGCGCGATGGTGATGTGGATTGTCGCGCCGCTGGGCATCGCGGTGTGGAGGTTCAAATGAAGCGCAGCAATAGGTCCCTGGCAACCGTATTGATCGCCGGTGTTTTGTTGCTGGCGGGCTGTGGCGAAGAGGTCAAGCCGAATGCCCAGGAAATCACCGGGAATACGTTTTGCGCTCTGGACGGGATGTTGCTGCTGGACTATCCGGGACCGAAGGCGCAGATTCATTACGATCAGGGTTCGCCGGAATTCTTCTGCGATACCGTGGAGATGTTCTCCATTTATACCCGCCCGGAACAGGAGAGACGCATCCTCGCCGTGTATGTCCAGGACATGGGCAAGGCGGACTGGACCAAACCGCTGGGGCACTGGATCAACGCCGAAACCGCGTTTTATGTGGCCTTCAGCCGTCGGCTGGGTTCGATGGGGCCGACCTTGGTTTCCTTCGCGCGGGAGGAAGACGCGCGGGAGTTTGTCAAGCAATACGGCGGCGAGGTGTTCCGTTTCGAGCAGGTCACGCCGGAAATGACCACTCTCGATGGCGGCGTGTTGAATGACGAGCGGATGTAGGGAAATCAGGCCGATTCAAAAAAAGCCCGGTTTTCAGGCCGGGCTTTGGCTGGGCAAGGAATCGCCGCTCAGGCTTGGACCTTGGCGAACGCCTCGATCACTTCCGGCGGCGCTTGAATCAACTCGATCAACACGCCCTCGCCAGACAGCGGCGCGGCGTCGTTGCCCTTGGGGTGAAGGAAGCAGACATCGTAACCGGCCGCGCCCTTGCGGATGCCGCCGGGGGTGAAGCGCATCCCCTTGCTGGTCAGCCATTCCACCGCCGCCGCCAGATCGCTGATCCACAGCCCGATGTGGTTGAGCTGCGGTTCGTGAACCTTGGGCGCCTTGCTGGGATCAATCGGCTGCATCAGGTCCACTTCGACCTTGAACGGGCCGGAACCGATGGCGGCGATGTCTTCATCCACGTTCTCTCGCTCGCTGCGGAAGTTGCCGGTCAGGGTCAGGCCCAAGGTATCGATCCACAGCCGGCTCAGCTTGGATTTATCCAGGCCACCGATGGCAATTTGCTGAATGCCAAGCACTTTAAAGGGTCTATCGGACACAAAAACCTCCTGCTGGTTGCTCCCCTCTCTCCGTGGGAGAGGGATTAGGGGTGAGGGTAAGGTAACAGACCTTTTCAGTATGTCATTCCACTTCGCGATTGCAACCGTACCCTGGCCCTTCTCGCATTTCCCTACCGGGAATCGGGCGAATCTTCGGTTATACTTTCGCGGTACTGTCAACCCCTCGCGTTTCGATCCACTGGAGGATGCGCATGTCGAACCCACAACAAGCGGACGCGGCTGCCCCGACGTTCAACGAATTTCCCCCAACCCCCTACGAGGAATGGCGCAAGGTCGTCGACAAGTTCCTCAAGGGTGCGCCGTTCGAAAAACGCCTGGTCACCAAGACCTACGAGAACATCGACCTCCAGCCGATGTACCGGCAGGAAGACATCGAAGGGCTGCCCCACCTGGACAGCCTGCCCGGTTTCGCTCCCTACCTGCGCGGCGCCACCCCGCTGGGCTACGTCGCCAGCAGTTGGGACGTCGCCCAGGAACTGCCCTACGGCACGCCGGCGGCGTTCAACGAGGCCCTGCGCGCCGATCTGGCGCGCGGCCAAAACGCCGTCAACCTGGTGCTCGACCGCCCGACCCTGGCCGGCGTCGATGCCGATCAGGCCGAAGCCGACGACGTTGGAAAGGGTGGCCTGTCCATTTCCAGCGTCGCGGATCTCGCCCAGGCGCTGGACGGCGTGGATCTCGAAAACACGCCGATCTATATCCAGGCCAGCACCAGCGCCCTGACTTTCACCGCCCTGCTGGCGGCGCTGGTCAAACAACAGGGCAAGTCGCTGGCCAAGGTGCGCGGCGCCATCGGCATGGACCCGCTAGGCCAGTTGGCTCGCGACGGCAGGCTGCCCCGCGATCTGGATGGCGTCTATGGCGTGATGGCGCAACTCGCGGCCTGGGCCAAGACCAACGCGCCACAATTGCAGACGATGACCGTCCAGGGCAGTCCCTACCACAATGGCGGCGCCAGCGCGACGCAGGAATTGGCCTTTGCCCTAGCGACGGCGGTCGATTATGTCCGCGCCATGCAGGCGCGCGGGCTGAGCATCGACGACATCGCTCCGCGCATTCGTTTCTCCCTGTCGATCGGCGCCAATTTCTTCATGGAAATCGCCCGGCTGCGCGCGGCGCGGCTGCTGTGGGCCAAGATCGTCCAGGCGTTCGGCGGCAACGAACAATCGCAGAAGATGAGCCTGCATGCCCGCACCTCGGCTTGGAACCAGACCGTTTACGACCCGCACGTCAACCTGCTGCGCGCCACCACCGAGGCGTTTTCCAGCGCGGTCGGCGGCTGCGACAGCCTGCACATTTCACCGTTCGACGAACTGCTCCGCGTGCCGGACGAGTTTTCCCGCCGCGTCGCCCGCAACACCCACACCGTGCTGCGCGAGGAAAGCCATATCACCCGCACCGTGGATCCCGCCGGCGGTTCCTGGTACGTCGAAAACCTCACCGACTCGGTCGCCCGCAAGACCTGGGCGATCTTCCAGGAAATCGAGAAGCAGGGCGGCATGGCGCAAGCCCTCGCAGCCGGCTGGCCGCAGTCCCAAATTGCTGACACCGCCGCCAAGCGCACCGCCAACATCGCCAAGCGCAAGGACATCTTTGTCGGCACCAACATGTATCCGAACCTGAAGGAAACCCGGATCGAACCCGTTCCGGTGGATACGTGGGCGGTCCAGCAGGAACGGGCGGCGGCTCTGAACAGTTTTCGGGCCGCGGCCAACGCGGGGCAAAAGCAGACGGCGTTGGCCGCGCTCGCCAAGGCCGGCGCGAACGGCGTCGAGGCCGCGATTCAGGCCGCGCTCGCCGGTGCGACCCTGGGCGAAATCGCTCAAGCCGTGCGCGTCAGCGCCAAGGCTGGCCCCACCGCCAACGCCGTCCACGCCCAGCGCGGCGCGCAAGCGTTCGAGGCACTGCGACAAGCGGCGGAAAGCTATGTCGCCCGCACCGGCCAGCGGCCGCTGGTCTTTCTCGCCACCATGGGACCGCTGACCCAGCACAAGGGCCGCGCCGACTTCGCCACCGCCTTCCTGGGCGTGGGCGGCTTCGAGACGATCTATCCGTCCGGCTTTAACACCCCGGACGAAGCGGCGGACGCGGCGCTGGCTTCCAGCGCCAAGGCAGTGGTGATTTGCTCGACCGACCCGACCTACCCCGAAATCGTCCCGGTGCTGGTCCAGAAACTCAAGAAGGCCAGTCCCGACCTGATCGTGCTGCTGGCCGGCTATCCAGCCGATCATGTTGAAGCCTTCAAGGCAGCCGGCGTGGATGACTTCATTCATCTCGCCGCCAATTGCCAGAGCCTGTTATCCACCTTGCAGAAGAAGATGGGGGTCGCCCAATGAGCAAGTCACCCGATTTCACCACGATGGCCTACGGCGTGGACTTTCCCAAGCCGAGCTTCGCCGAGTGGAAGGCGACGGTGGAAAAGGCCACCGGCAAGACCCTGGAGCAACTGGTCTCGGCGACCATGGAGCACATCGACGTCAAGCCGCTGTACACGCGGGACGACATCCAGGATTTGCAACATCTGGGCTACGTCGCCGGCGTGCCGCCGTTCCTGCGTGGTCCCTACCCGGCGATGTACGTGACCCAGCCGTGGACAGTGCGCCAGTACGCCGGTTTCTCCACCGCCGAAGAAAGCAACGCCTTCTATCGCCGCAACCTGGCGGCCGGACAGAAAGGTTTATCCATCGCTTTCGATCTGGCCACCCATCGCGGCTACGACTCCGACCATCAGCGGGTGGTCGGCGATGTGGGCAAGGCGGGCGTGGCGATTGATTCGCTGCTGGACATGAACATCCTGTTCGACGGCATCCCGCTCGATCAGATGTCGGTGTCGATGACCATGAATGGCGCGGTGTTGCCGGTGCTGGCGTTCTACATCGTCGCCGCCGAGGAACAGGGCGTTTCCCACGACAAGCTGACCGGCACCATTCAGAACGACATTCTGAAAGAGTACATGGTGCGCAACACCTACATTTACCCGCCCGATCCGTCGATTCGGATCATCGGCGACATTTTCTCCTACACGTCCAAGGAGATGCCGAAGTTCAACAGCATCTCGATCTCCGGCTATCACATGCAGGAAGCGGGCGCCACCGCCGATCTGGAACTCGGCTATACCTTGGCCGACGGGCTGGAATACGTGCGCACCGGCATCAAGGCGGGGATGGACATCGACACCTTCGCCCCACGCCTGTCGTTCTTCTGGGCCATCGGCATGAACTACTTCATGGAAGTGGCCAAGATGCGGGCCGGGCGGTTGCTGTGGGCCAAGATCATCAAGCAATTCAACCCGAAGAGCGACAAGTCCATGGCGCTGCGCACGCACAGCCAGACTTCGGGCTGGAGCTTGACCGAACAGGACCCGTTCAACAACGTCGCCCGCACCTGCATCGAGGCGCTGGCGGCGGCGTTGGGCCATACCCAGTCGCTGCACACCAACGCCCTGGACGAGGCCATCGCGTTGCCGACCGACTTCTCGGCGCGCATCGCCCGCAACACCCAGCTTTATCTGCAAGATGAAACAGCGATCTGCAAGGTGTTGGACCCGTGGGGTGGTTCGTATTACGTCGAGGCGCTGACCCACGAACTGGTCAAGCGGGCCTGGGGTCACATTCAGGAAGTGGAAAGCTTGGGCGGTATGGCCAAGGCTATCGAAACCGGCCTGCCCAAGATGCGGATCGAGGAAGCGGCGGCCCGCCGGCAGGCGCAGATCGACTCCGGCAAGGAAACCATCGTCGGCGTCAACAAGTACCGAATGACCAAGGAAGACAAGCTGGATATCCTCAGCATCGACAACACCGCCGTGCGCGAGGCGCAGGTGCAGCGCTTGCAAAAGCTGCGTTCCATCCGCGACGAGACCAAGGTGAAAGCGTGTCTGAACGCCATCACCGAAGCCGCCAACGCCGGTTCCGGCAATTTGCTGGAGAAGGCGGTGGAAGCGGCCCGCGCCCGCGCCTCGCTGGGCGAAATCTCCGATGCGATGGAGAAGGTGTTTGGCCGGCACAAGGCGGTCATCCGCGCCATTTCCGGCGTGTACAGCAGCGAGTTCGGCGAGGCTGACGAAATCGCCAAGGTCCGGCAGATGGCCGACGAGTTTGAGCAGCGCGAAGGTCGCCGGCCACGCATCCTGGTCGCCAAGCTCGGTCAGGACGGCCACGACCGGGGCGCGAAAGTCATCGCCACCGCGTTCGCCGATCTCGGCTTCGACGTGGACATCGGCGCGCTGTTCCAGACCCCGGAGGAAGTGGCGCGGCAGGCGGTGGAAAACGACGTGCATGTAGTCGGCATGAGTTCGCTGGCCGCCGGGCACAAGACCCTGCTGCCGCAACTGATCGCGGAACTGAAGAAGCTGGACCGTGAGGACATCATGGTGGTCATCGGCGGTGTCATTCCCGCCCAGGACTACGAGTACCTCAAGGCTAATGGCGCGGCAGCGATCTTTGGCCCCGGCACGGTGATCCCGGTCGCCGCGCAGAAGGTACTGATGGAGTTGAACGAACGCCTGGCGGCGTGAGGGTGGTGTAAAAATAGGCAGGGTGGGCATTGCCTACCCTGCGTAACTTGCCTTTAGGTCTTTCATCATGGGTGTTAAGAAATCGGTCTTCGCAAGCAAAGCTGAGCGACGAGCGTTTGAGCATCTTTCTAGGCAATGGGGAGAGAAATACCGCATTTATCATAATCTACCATTTCTCAACGTATTCGACACGGCTGAGCTTATTGACTTTTCTGATTGGAATTTGGTTCTTCGTTGGTTCTTGTGGAGCCAGCCATGCCGGAAGCCAGACTTGAAGCCAACTAATTGATTATAAATGGTTTTTAACCAATCTCCAGCCAGCTTAACAGGCCGAAACCCGCCCTGCGGGGCCAACTTTACAAGAACAGTCGAAGAACCGGAATATGAAAAAAAGCCTGCTTCGAGTGTTGCAATGATTTATGTTGCTTCTATCCGGATTATGTTAAAAAAGCTGTTCCCTCAAACTAATGAAGAGTGCCCCACATAAATGCGTACCTTTGAATTTATACTTTTCGTATAGGCTCTTAGCTGCAATTGCAGAAATCCCAGAATTGAACATCACGGATGAAGTTGGCCAACTCGCCCAAATTCTAATCGAGAAAATCCCTCTTCCAGAAAAAGCACAGCTTGATGCATTACATATAGCTATAGCCACAGTACATGGTGTTGACTACTTATTAACATGGAACTGTACACATATTAATAATGCTGAACTCCGCCCTAAAATTGAAGCGTTATGCCGATTACAGGGCTATGAACCCCCTATAATCTGTACTCCACGAGAACTACTTAAGGTGTAATTATGTGGCGAGATCAAATTATTGAAGAACTCCACAAAGTTCGTGAAGAATATGCTAGGCAATTTAACTTCGACATCAACGCAATTTGTAAAGATTTTCAGGAAAAACAGGCACAAAGCGGACGAGAAATCGTTTCTTTTCCACCTCGTAAGCCTGTATTTCAGCCAGGAAAGCGCATAGAGCGGGTTAGCACTGTCTAACCCGCCGGAATTGAACGACTCCACAAGCGGCGGGTTATGGATTCTCTCATTTTAACTAACCAATCAGATCATCGTCATGGCCTTATACCGTTACGGAAAAGCTATAGCAGAAGTCACACCAGCTAATGGCATTCGTGGCTTCCTGCTTCATGGACTAAACGGTTTTTTCTTCCGTGTATACCATACTGATAGCGATTTTACTGATTACACTATTCGACACGATGATCTTGAGGTTATAATTGCATCGGATGCAATGGCTTCTTTCTACAAAATTGGACAATACTTGATTTTAGATCATAGCCCAGAGGTTCTCGGATTAGAGAAAGCGGAGGATTCCGCGCCCACAAACTGAAATGAAAAAAGAACTTCTCACTATAGCAATCCTATCTAAGCTGTGGAATCTGCTGCTTCCAACCACCCCGGCGCTGTGCGCCACCTCTCCTTTGCCAAGGAGGGGAATTTCTACAACCTGCATAGGAGTGCTATATAAATTTATCGCTGGCCTGAATCTATTCCCCTACCCCACCCAATCAATCCCTGAAATAGCCTTGCCAAGGCGCTTCGCATGAGCGAAAAAAACTATAAACCCGACTGGGTTCCCGAAAACGCCGGCGCGGAATTCACCACCTCGGTCATGGCCGGCGTGGATGGCGGCCACGACGGCATCCTGGGCCAAGCCAGCGTGGCGGTCGCACGACCCCACACTCCGCGCCGCCGCCGCTTGACCGTAGACGAATATGTAGCCGGCGTACTGGCCGGCGACCGCAATGTTGTGGCCCAAGCCATCACCCTGGTGGAAAGCAATTCCCAGGCGCATTTCGACATGGGCCAGGAAGTGCTGCGGCAACTGATCCCCAGCACCGGTAACTCGATCCGGGTCGGCATCACCGGCGTGCCCGGCGCCGGCAAAAGCACCTTCATCGAAGCGCTTGGACTCCATTTGTGCGAGCAGGGCCACAAGGTGGCGGTGCTGGCGGTGGACCCCAGCAGCACGGTGACGCGCGGCAGCATTCTCGGCGACAAAACCCGCATGGAACTGCTCTCGCGCGACCTCCGCGCCTTCATTCGTCCCTCGCCGTCCGGCGGTACCCTGGGCGGCGTGGCCCGCAAGAGCCGCGAAACCATCCTGGTCTGCGAAGCCGCCGGCTTCGACGTGATCCTGGTGGAAACCGTCGGGGTGGGCCAGAGCGAAACCACGGTGCGCTCGATGGTCGATTTCTTCCTGCTGCTGATGATCGCCGGAGCCGGCGACGAGTTGCAGGGCATCAAGAAGGGCATCATGGAGCTGGCCGACGCCCTGCTGGTCAACAAGGCCGACGGCGACAACAAAATCCGCGCCAACGCCGCCAGGGCCGACTACAACCGGGCGCTGCACTACCTCGCTCCAGCGACCAAGGGATGGCGCACCAAGGCCTATACCTGTTCCGCCCTCAACGGCGAGGGTATCGACGCCATCTGGAAGGTGATCGGCGACTTCCGCCAGCAAATCACGGCCAGCGGCGCGTTCGCGATGCGCCGGCAACGGCAAACCCTGGATTGGGTATACTCCATGGTCGAGGAACACCTCCGCACCAGCTTCTTCAACCATGCCGGCGTCGAAAGCATCCGCGCCGACGTGGAATACGCCGTGATCGAGGGTCACCTGCCCCCGACCGTGGCCGCGCAAAAACTCATCCAGAAATACGAAGGCCATTAACCTGGGAGGATAAAGCCATGCTGCGCAGTCCCCGCGATTTCTTCAAACCCAAGGTCGTCGGCGCCCCCGAGCCGCTCCGCGAAATTCCGGTATTGCCCTCGCGGATGATCCACTTCTTCGATCCCAGCAACCCGAAGATGGCGGTCAAGGTGCCGGACATCGCCAAGACCGTGGACATCATGCTCGGCAACCTGGAAGACGCCGTGCCAATCGACCGCAAGGAAGCCGCCCGCGAAGGGTTGGTGCAGATCGGCAAAAGCGTGGATTTCGGCGATACCCAGTTCTGGACCCGGGTCAACAGTCTCGACAGCCCGTGGTTCCTGGATGACCTGACCCGACTGGTCGGCGAGATCGGCGACAAGCTGGACGTGATCATGCTGCCCAAGATTCAGGGCGCGTGGGACATCCATTTCGCTGATCAACTGCTGGCGCAACTGGAAGCCAAGTACGGCGTGAAAAAGCCGCTGCTGATCCATGCCATTCTGGAAACCGCACTCGGCGTGGCGAATGTGGACGAAATCGCCAACGCCAGTCCCCGGATGCAGGGCATGAGCCTTGGACCCGCCGATCTCGCGGCGTCGCGGCGGATGAAGACCACCCGGGTCGGCGGCGGCCATCCTGATTACGTGGTGCGCACCGATCCCGATCCCGCCAATCCCGGCGCCCCGCGCCCCACCGCGCAGCAGGATCTGTGGCACTACACCATGGCCAAGATGGTGGACGCCTGCGCCAGCGTCGGCGCCTTGCCCTTCTACGGCCCGTTCGGCGACATCGCCGATCTGACGGCCTGCGAGGACCAGTTCCGCAACGCCTACCTGATGGGTTGCGTCGGCGCTTGGTCGCTGCATCCGAACCAGATCGCCATCGCCAAGCGGGTGTTTAGCCCGAAGCAGGAGGAAGTGGCCTGGGCCAAGCGGGTCATCGAGGCCATGCCCGACGGCAGCGGCGCGGTGATGATCGACGGCAAGATGCAGGACGACGCCACCTGGAAACAGTGCAAGGTGGTGTTTAATCTCGCCAAGCTGATCGCCAGCCGCGATGCCGAGTACAAGGCGCTGTACGGGTTCTAAGACTATTTCCAGCAAAGACCTTACCCGAATCTCGTTCCCACGCTCCAGCGTGAGAACGCTGTCTGGGCCGCTCTAGCGGCCCGCGATGCTGGAGCGTCGCGACAGATGGGCTTCCACGCTGGAGCGTGGGAGCCAGGCCGGGCCACTTCATTTCTCGAAATCGCCTCATTCTCGTTCCTTGGGGGAAGGCTGGGGGGAGGCGAACGATGCCACGCTCGCCCTCTTTGCTTTCCCCTGGAGCAACCGTTCATGATCCAGCCCTTCTCCATCGCCCGCCTGCCGCGCATCGAATTCGGCGCCGGTTTCATCGCCAAGCTGCCCGGTCTGATCGCCCAATACGGCCATCGCGTGTTGCTGGTTACCGGTCAGCGTTCGTTTACCGACTCGCCATACTGGCCGGCGCTGCGGGCGGCGTTGGACCAAGCCGGCATCGGCTGGGAACAAACGCGGGTCGGCGGCGAACCCTCGCCGCAAGGGGTGGACGAGGCAGTTCGACAGTTCCATGGCGCCGGCATCCAGGTCGTCGCTGGCATCGGCGGCGGCAGCGTGCTGGACGCCGCCAAGGCGATTGCCGGCCTGCTGCCCGGCGGCAATTCCGTGATGGACCATCTGGAAGGAGTTGGGCCGGAGAAGCCCTACCACGGTCCCGCCACGCCGTTCATTGCCGTACCCACCACCGCTGGGACCGGTAGCGAAGCGACCAAGAACGCCGTGCTCAGCGTCCGTGGCCCCGAGGGTTTCAAGAAATCCTTCCGCCACGATCTGCTCGTTCCGGAGTACGCCCTGCTCGATCCCGATTTGCTGGCGAATTGCCCCAAGCCACAGATTGCCGCCAATGCGATGGATGCGCTCACGCAACTGCTGGAGTCCTATGTCTCCAGCAAGGCCAATCCCTTCACCGACGCGCTGGCGGAAAGCGGTTTGAAAGCGGTGCGGGAGGGACTGTTCGCTTGGTACGACGGCGGGGAACAAGCTGCCGTGGGCCGTTCGCGCATGGCCTACGCCGCGCTGCTGTCGGGGATCTGTCTGGCCCAGACCGGCCTGGGGTCGGTGCATGGGCTGGCTTCGCCGCTGGGCGCGTTCTTCCCGATCCCACACGGCGTGGTTTGCGGTACGTTGGTCGGCGCCGCCACGCGCGTCAACCTGGCCGCGCTGCGAGAACGCGAGCCCGACCATCCCTCCTGGCGCAAATACGCCCGGGCCGGCGACCTCCTGCACGAGCGGCATTACCCCGGTCCCGAGGAGTCGCACGCCGCGCTGCTGGCGCTGCTGGACGACTGGACCGAGCGGCTGGCTCTGCCCCGGCTCGGCGCCTACGGGATTCGAGAAGGCGATTTCGCCCGCGTTGTCGCCCACTCGCGCGGCGGCAGCATGAAGACGAATCCATTGATATTGAGCGACGCCGAAATCGCCGAAGTGCTGCGGCAGCGGCTTTAACCTCCATGAAAACCCTAAAAGGTCATTTACCCTCTTCGTCCGGCGTGGTCGTGGATCGGGCGACGGTCGAACTCAAGCGACTGGAAAAACGAATTGGCCGGGTTCATTTGCAGCAGCGGCTGGGCATCGAGGCCGACCATGCGACCCAGGTGTTCGGGCGGGGCCGAACCTTTTTTCACCTTGAAAACTGGTATTCGATTCATGCCCTGATCCGCCTGACCCTGCGCGGTCTGGGCCTGTACCGCCGGGGCTTGCGCAATGCCACCGCCATTCAAATCCGCCACAACGACGTGGTCATTCCCCGGCTGCCCGCCGCTTTTGATGGCTTCACCCTGCTGCACCTCAGCGATCTGCATTTGGACGCCGATCCCGCCTATCCCGCCGCGCTGATCGAGCGCCTGCGGCAGGTGGATTACGACCTATGCGTGATGACTGGCGATTTCCGGGCCAAGACCCACGGTCCCCACGATGCCGCCATCGCCGCTCTGGCCCAGGTGCGCCCCCACCTGAACGGCCCCATTTACGCCATCCTCGGCAACCACGATTCCATCCGCATGGCGCCCGGCATCGAGGCGCTGGGGATCACCTTGCTGCTCAACGAATCGGTTCGCCTGGAACGCCGTGGATCGACGATTCACCTGGCCGGCATCGACGACCCGCACTATTTCCAGGTGGACAACTTCGACAAGGCCGCCCAACACATTCCGCCCGACGCCGCCGCCATCCTGTTGTCGCATTCGCCGGAAACCTACCAGCGCGCGGCGCACGCCGGGTTCGATCTGCTTCTGAGCGGCCACACCCATGGCGGCCAGGTTTGCCTGCCGGGCGGAATCGCGCTGATGACCAATGCCGCCTGCCCGCGCCGCTTCTGCAAAGGCGCTTGGCGCTACCACGCCATGCGGGGCTACACCTCGGTCGGATCGGGCTCCTCGGTGGTCGGGGTGCGCTTTAACTGCCCGCCGGAAATCACCCTGCACCACCTGCGCATCCCGCCGGCTCAGTAGGGCCGGTCGCGGATGCCGAACCGGTACAACACCCGCGACAGCGCCAGTTCCAACACGATGAAGCCAGCCACCGTCGCCACGATATCCGGCCAGCTCAGCGCGAACGCATCCGCCACCGCCAGCAGCGGCAACAACGCCTCGGGAATCTGGTCCAAGCCCAGGCTCATGCCGCTGGTGGGCACGCCTAGCCGCCGCTTGACAAAACTTGACAGCAGATCGCCCAGCATGGCGCCGCCGCCGATCACCACCCCGAGCATAGCGGGCCAATCCAACAGCACGGCTCCAAGGCCGGTCGCCAGCGGCGCCAGCGCCACGCCGCGCCACGTTTTGGCATCTCCCAACAGGCGCCGGCCATCGGCCCACCGCCGACCGCCATCCACCGGGCGGGCGCCCCAGTCGCCACACACCACGGCAGCGATAATCGGAGCGCCATTGGCGATCAAAATCAGCAGCAGTAATTGCAATTCGACGGACGCCATGGCGGAATTCCTGGAGAGTCCTCTCAAGCATACGCCGGACGCGCTAAAATGGGGCGTACCCGCTGCACGTCAGTCGAATGCCCCGTCCCGGTGGGGACGAAGCCCCTCATCGCAACAATCGTAAGGAGAATCGCATGAAAATGTCACCTTTGGGCGCTGGCCTCGGTATCGCCAGCGGCTTGCTGTTGCTGGCCGCCGCCCATGCCGCCGATCCCAACTCGCCGGTCGGCAAGTGGAAAACCATCGACGACAAATCCGGCAAGCCCAAGAGCATCGTGCAGATCACCGAAAGCAACGGCGCGCTGACCGGCAAGATCGTGGAACTGCTGGAAGGCGCCAGCGAGAAAACCTGTAGCAAGTGCGAGGGCGATTTGAAGGACAAGCCGCTGGTGGGAATGCGCATTCTTTGGGATTTGAAGAAGGAAGGCGACGAGTGGACGGGCGGCAAGATTTTCAACCCGGCCGACGGTGGCACCTACACGAGCAAGGCCAAGCTGACCAACGGCGGCAAAACCCTGGATGTCACCGGCAAATGGATGTTCTTTAGCAAGGAGCAGAAGTGGCAGCGGGTCGATTGAAAACTCGTCCCGGCAAGCGCCCCTCGTCGCGCTGACGTGGGGCGAGGGGCGGGGAGGGATGGATTTTTCAAGCCCTGCGGCTGCGGCGAAATCAGGCGGCCGGCCGAACCTCGGGCGTCGGAACGCCATGTTGCCGGCAGGTTGCGGTCAGGGTGTTCAACAGCAGACACGCAATCGTCATCGGCCCGACCCCGCCCGGCACCGGGGTAATGGCGCCCGCCACTTCGACCGCCGATGCAAAATCCACGTCGCCCACCAGCCGACCCTTGCCGTCCGGGGTGGGAATGCGGTTAATGCCGACATCAAGCACTGTCGCGCCCGGCTTGATCCAGTCGCCCTGGACCATTTGCGCCTTGCCGACCGCCGCCACCAGAATATCCGCCCGCCGGCATTCCTCCGCCAAGTCGCGGGTGCGGGAATGGGCGATGGTCACGGTGCAATGCTCGCGCAGCAGCAACGCCGCCATCGGCTTGCCGACGATGTTGGAACGTCCCAGCACCACCGCCCGCTGGCCAGCCAGATTGCCGATCCGCTCCTTGAGCAACATCAAGCAGCCCAGCGGTGTGCAGGGCGCCATGCCGGTCCCGCCCACCGCCAGCAAGCCGACATTGAGCGGGTGAAAGCCGTCCACGTCCTTGTTGACCGCAATCGCCTCGATCACCCTCTCTGGGTCGATCTGCTTCGGTAAAGGCAGTTGCACCAAAATACCGTTGACTGTCGGGTCCCGGTTCAACTCGGCGATGCGCGCCAGCAGTTCGGCTTGGGTCGCGGTCGCGGGCAGGCGGCGCTCGAACGAATTCATGCCGGTCTCCCGCGCTTGCAGACCCTTGTTGCGGACGTAAATCTGGCTGGCGGGGTCGTCGCCCACCAACACCACCGCCAGACCGGGCGTGATGTCGTGTTCCGCCTTAAGCTGGGCGACGTGCGTGGCGATGCCGGCGCGCAGCCGGGCGGCAAACTGTTTACCGTCGATGATGGTGGCGGTGGCCATGGGTTTCCTCGTAATCGCTGAAATTCGCCGACGATTCTACTATAGCCGGCCCTTCGCCCACCTTGCCTTATCAGAGGCTTGGCCGTATCTTTGCGCGCTTCCTTAGATCACCCCCCAACAGGAGGGCATTGGCCGTGTCGAGTCAGGACCAGCAGATCATGTTCGTGTTTCCGGGACAGGGTTCCCAATACGTCGGTATGGGCAGCGACTTGCGTCGGGACTTTCCGGTCGCCCAGCGGCTCTACGAACAGGCCAACGACATCGTGGGTTATGATCTCGTCAAGCTCTGCCTGGAGGGGCCGGAAGAAGATCTGAGGCTTACCCGCCACACCCAACCCGCCTTGCTCGTTCACTCGCTGGCCTGCCTGGCAATCTTCCGCGAACTGACCGACGACCGGGTAAAACCGGTCCTGACCGGCGGCCACAGTCTCGGTGAATACTGCGCCCTGGTCGCCGCCGGGGCGCTGGATTTCGAAACCGCGCTGCGGCTGGTGCAAAAACGCGGCGACTGCATGGGCGCCTACGGCGCCGGCGAAATGCTGGCTTTCCCGCTGCATCTTGACAACATCCAGCCGCTGGCGGAAAAGCACTACTGCGTCGTCGCCGCCCGCAACTTGCCCGATCAAACCGTGATCGGCGGTCTCGGCGAGGACCTCGACCGGCTGACCGAGGAAGCCCACGTGCATTTCCCGCGCAAGCGGCCCACCCGACTCAAGACCGAGGGCGCCTTTCACACCTTTTACATGATTACCGCCGCCCTGCATTTTCGCCCGGTGCTGGATGCCGCCACGATGAGCGCTCCCACCGTCCGCGTCCTGTCCAACTGTAGCGGCGCTTATCACGATCCCGATCCCACCGCGATCAAGACTCGGCTGTTCTTCCAACTGTTTCATCCGGTTAACTGGATCGACAATCTGGAAACCGCTTTCCGCGACGGCGTCAATACCATCGTCGAATTTGGCGGCGGCCTGGGTAGCGGCGCGGCGCCCCAGGACAAGCGCCCCAATCTGGAAAGCATGATCAAGAAAGCGCTGCGCGGTTCGGACTTCACCGCCCACTACCACGCCGCCATCAACAGCCAGACCCTGCGGGAAATGGCGGAGGCGCTGCGGTCATGAGACATCGCGCCGCCTTGCCCGCCCAACGCATCCGCCGTTTCCTCAGCCAAGAGGCGTTGAAGCGTTCCCACCGTCGTTGTGATCTGATCCGGATCGCCCCGGAAGACGAATCCACGGCATCTTCGTCGCACGCGGTCGATGCGGCGGAACTCGCCGACCCATCGGCCCCAGCTTCTCTCCGCGCCTGATCCAGAACCACCAGTCGGGATTCCGGTATCGGTGGAATACGGTTCGTGGCTTCGTCCATGACATTTTGCAGGAAAAATTGTCGGCTATCGCGTTTGCCCGGATTTCGGCTACCCTTAAAGCGCAAGCGTTCAGCAAAAACTAAATCATCGCGGGATGGACGGCTGTTTAACCCCGTAGGCCGGCCATTCCGCCACCCGAGCCTTTCCCCCCGTACATAACACTAACGATCAGCCCCACGTTGTTCGGGCGCGGGCCGGCGGGAAAGGTTTGACCGTTAATTTGCCAACCGATACGACCATCACGAGGTAAGGTTCATGCTCTCTGAAAAACAGCTCGAAATCCTGCGGGAGCGTCGCGCCAAGGTTCTGGCCGGCGGCGGCGAGGACAAGCTTCAGGAACGGCACGCCAAGGGTCTGCTGGGCGCTCGCGAACGGTTGCTGGCGCTGTTCCAGTCGGATACGTTCCAAGAGATAGGCACCCACGCCAAGCACGCCGGCAAGCATTTCGGCCTGGCCGACAAGGAGCTACCCTCGGACGGCGTGATCGTCGGCACCGGCTTCGTCGATGGCCGGCCGGTGGCGGCGTTCAGTCAGGACTTCACCGTCATGGGCGGCACGCTCGGTAAAATGCACGCCAAGAAGATCGTGCAGTCCATGCAGATGGCCCTGAAGATCGGCGTGCCGGTGGTGGCGTTCAAAGACTCCGCCGGCGCCCGCATTCAGGAAGCGGTGGACGCATTGTCCGGCTATGGCGAAGTGTTCTATCAAAACGTGCTGCTGTCGGGCGTGGTGCCGCAGATCGCCATCATCGCCGGTCCCTGCGCGGGTGGCGCGTCCTACTCGCCGGCGCTGATGGACTACATCATCATGACCCGGCAGAACGCCTACATGTTCATCACCGGTCCGGAGGTGATCAAGGCGGTCACCGGCCGCACCACCAGTCTGGAGGATGTCGGCAGCGCCGAGATGCACGCCACGGTCAGCGGCAACGTCCACTTCATCGCCGAGGACGACCGCCACGCGATCCAGATCGCCAAGGCGCTGCTGAGTTACATGCCGTCCAATAACACCGAGGACCCGCCGCACCGGCCTTACCCCGATCTCGATCTGTCGCCGGACGAGGGGATCAACACCCTGATTCCAGACACTTCATCGGAACCGATGGACGTGCAGCCGATCATCAAGCGCCTGGTGGACAACGGCCAGTTTCTGGAGGTCCACGCCGGCTGGGCCGGCAACCTCGTGGTCGGCTTCGCCCGCATCCAGGGCATCGTGGTCGGCCTGCTCGCCAACCAGTCGCTGGTCAAGGCCGGGGCGATGGACATCGACGCCTCCGACAAGGGCGCGCGCTTCATCCGCTTCTGCAACGCCTTCAACATCCCGCTGGTGACGCTGGTGGACGTGCCCGGCTTCCTGCCCGGCATCGAGCAGGAGCGCGGCGGCATCATCCGCCACGGCGCCAAGATGCTCTACACCTACGCCTCCGCGACGGTGCCAAAGATCACCATCATCCTGCGCAAGGCTTACGGCGGTTCCTATCTGGCCATGTGCGCGCAGGAGATGGGCGCCGACGCGGTCTATGCCTGGCCGACCGCCGAAATCGCGGTGATGGGGGCGGAAGGGGCGGTCAACATTTTGTATCGCAGCGAACTCAAGAACGCCGAGGATCGCAAGGCCAAGGCCGCCGAACTGGCGGATGAATATCGCGCCAAGTTTGCCTCGCCGTACATGTCGGCCTCGCGCGGCTATATCACCGACGTGATCGAGCCGGCCGACACCCGCGCCACCATCGCGCTGGCGCTGCGCAAGCTGCTGACCAAGCGCGAGCTGCGCCCGGCCAAGAAGCACGGCGACATCCCGCTGTGATCCGTCCGCTGAACCCAACGGGAATTCGCCCATGAAGACCTACACCACGCTGGACGCCATCGGCGACATGTTCGTGATCTACGGTATCGTGATCGTGGTCTCGATGCTGGTCGCGGTGGTCATTCGCGGCATCGTCTGGGTGCTGTCGCGCCAAGCCAAGCAAGAAGAAGCCAAAGCCCCGGCCAAGCCCGCTGCACCGCCGATCCTCGCCGGCGTTCCCCAGGAACATCTGGCGGTCATCACGGCGGCAGTGGCCGCGATGATGGGCGCGCACCGCATCGTCCACATCGAAACCATGACCCGTGGCTTCGGTTGGACGGCGGAAGCACGCACGGTCCATCACACCTCGCACGCGCCGCGCGCATCGCATTGAGCATTTAACCCCTTTCCATCCCCTATCTTGCGAGCAAATCCACATGGAGAAGAAGTTCCGTATCACCGTCGAGGGCAAGCAGTATGTCGTTACGGTCGAGGACATTTCGACCGAGGGCACCCAGGGCATGTATCCCGAACCGGGGGGCATCATGAGCGCCGCCGCGACGGTGGCGGCCCCAGCGCCAGCCGCGCCCGCGCCGGCTGCAGCAGCCCCCGTCAGTACGGCCGGACCGGGCGACGAAGTCGCGCCGCTGGGTGGCGTGGTGCAGACCGTTCACGTCAGCGTCGGTCAGGCGGTCAACGAGGGCGACAAGCTGGTGTCCCTAGAAGCCATGAAGATGGTCACTCACGTTGTCGCCCGTCGGGGCGGCAAAGTCATCAGCATCGCGGTCAAACCGGGTGATCCGGTGGATGCCGGCCAGGTGCTGTTGACCATCGGCTGAGCGCCGGGAGCATTCCGCTATGGAATCCCTGAACTTTCTCGACCTGTTCCAGGGCATCAACACCCTGGTGCAGGGATTCTCCACCGACCCCAAGATCGCCTTCGGTCGCCTGTTCCTGATGGCGCTGGGGTTGCTGCTGTTCTACTTGGGGCGCAGGGGCGTCCTGGAAGCCCTGCTGATGATCCCGATGGGTCTGGGCATGGCGACCGTCAATGCGGGCGTCATGTTCTTCTCCGCCTACGATCCAGCGACCGGCATGGCGATTGCCGCCGGCCAGGCGCAGCAGTTGCCGGGAACTCTGTTCATCGCACCGTTGGCCCTGGACACCAACGCCCTGATGAACATTTTGCAAATCAACTGGTTGCAGCCGATCTACACCTTCATGTTCAGTAACGGCCTGATCGCCTGCTTCGTGTTCATGGGTATCGGCACCCTGCTGGACGTGGGTTTCGTGATGGCGCGGCCGTTTCAAAGCATGATCATCGCCCTGTTCGCCGAACTGGGCACGGTCGTGGTATTCCCGCTGGCGGTGGCGATGGGGCTGAATCCGGGACAAGCGGCATCAGTGGCGACCATCGGCGGCGCGGACGGCCCGATGGTGCTGTTCACCTCGCTGATGCTGGCCAAGGATTTGTTTGTGCCGATCACGGTCGTGGCCTACCTGTATCTGGGACTGGCCTACGGCGGCTTTCCGTACCTGATCAAGCTGATGATTCCCGCAAAGCTGCGCGCCCTGCCGATGCCGATGGAAAAGGGCCGGACGATCACCTCCAACGAGAAGCTGGTCTTCGCGGTGATTGCCTGCGTGCTGCTCAGCCTGCTGTTCCCGGTCGCTTCGCCGTTGCTGCTGTCGCTGTTCCTGGGCGTGGTCATCCGCGAAAGCGATCTGCCGAACTTCTACGAGTTCTTCTCCAACACCGTGCTGTACGGCTCCACCTTCTTCCTGGGGCTGTTGTTGGGCGTGTTGTGCGAGGCGGGTACGATCCTGAACCCAGTGGTATTGAAACTGCTGGTGCTGGGTATTCTGTCGCTGCTGATTTCCGGCATCGGCGGGATTCTGGGTGGTTATGTGCTGTACTACTGGTCGGGCAAGAAGTACAACCCGGTCATCGGTATCGCCGGGGTGAGCTGTGTGCCCACCACCGCCAAGGTCGCGCAAAAGTCGGTGGGGTCGGGCGTCATCGTTCTGCCGCACGCGCTGGGCGCTAGCATCAGCGGCGTCATCACCAGCGCCATCTTCGCGGCCACCTTGATCGCGTTTCTGCTGCCGAAAGGCTGATTCCAACCTGGCGGGTTGCTGGATGCGGCCCGCTGGTTTCCTTGATCCACCTCTGGACCAACATCCCTTGACAGCACGGATTTCTGCCCCATACTAAGATAGTAATCAGTTACTAACTTATATGGGATACAATCATGGCCTTGGCCAAAACCCGCCTTCCCACCGAGGCGCGGCAACTGGAAATCGTCCACGCGGTGCTGGCGCTGGCGGCTCAGGGCAGTCCCGACGCCATCACCACCCAGGCCATCGCCCAGCAGATGAGTCTGACTCAGGGCGCGGTGTTTCGCCACTTCCCAACCCGCGAAGCCATCTGGCTGGCGGTCGTGGACTGGGTGGAACAAAACCTGGGTGACGCTCTCGCCGCCGCGGTGGCCGAGGCCCGCGATCCGGTGGAGGGCTTGGGCCGGTTGTTCGAAGCCCATGTCGCTTTCATCGCCGCCCATCCCTCCGCGCCACGCCTGATTTTCAACGAGCTGCAAAAACCCGCCGCCCATCCGGTCAAGCAGCGGGTGTGCGGCCTGCTCGACCGCTACCGGCGACGGGTGGCCGAACTGCTGGCGCAGGCCAAGGCGCAGGCGCTGGTCGATCCGGCGCTCGACGAAGCCGCTGCTGCGACCCTGTTCGTCGGGACCGTGCAAGGGCTGGTGGTGCAAACCCTGCTGGCCGGCGACCCCCAAACCCTGCAACCGGCCGCCCGCCGCCTGTGGCCGCTGTACCTGCGCGGCATCGGAGTCCATCAGCCATGAAAATGCCCCGTCTCCGGCGGATTCTGTTGCTCGTCCTGGTCATCGCTGTCCTGGGCGGTTTCGGCTACATCGTCGCCCGCACCGGCCCCCTGGCGGCGGTTCGCGTCACCGTCGCCAGCCCGGAACGGCGCGATCTCCAGCCGGCGCTGTTCGGCATCGGCACGGTGGAAGCCCGCCGCGCCTACGCTATCGGCCCCACCAGCGCCGGCCGGGTCCAGCAGGTGCGGGTGGATGTCGGCGATGTCGTGGCCGCCGGCGAGTTGGTGGCGGAGATGGACCCGGTGGATTTGAACGACCGCATCGCCGCCGCCCGAGCCGCTCTGGAACGGGCCGGCAACGCGCTGACTGCCGCCCAGGCGCAGGTGCGGGAAGCGGTCAGCCGCCAGGAACTGGCCGAGCCGAACGCCCGCCGCTTCAGCGATCTGCGCCGCCAGGGCTTCGTGACCCAGGAAGCCGCCGACGCCAAACAGCACGAAGCCAACGCCGCCCGCAGCGCGCTGGCCGCCGCCCAGGCCAATCGGGACGCGGCCCGTCAGGAACGGGCGCGGCTGCTGGCCGAACAGGGGGCAGCCGGGAAATTGCGGGCCAATCTGGAATTACGCAGCCCGGTCGCCGGCGTGGTGATCGCCCGCGATGCCGAACCCGGCTCGACCGTGGTCGCGGGGCAGAGCGTACTGCGGCTGATGGACCCGACCAGCCTGTGGCTGAAAGTACGGATCGATCAGGGCCGTTCCGCCGGACTTCAGGCCGGCCTGCCGGCGGATATCGAACTGCGTTCCCGCCCCGGCGAACGGTTCCCCGGCCGGGTGGCGCGGGTGGAGCTGGCCGGCGACAGCGTGACCGAAGAAAAAATCGCCCAGGTCGCGTTCGACGCCCTGCCGGACGGCGTGGCGCTCGGCGAACTGGCGGAAGTGACGGTGCGCCTGCCGGCGATTCCCAACGCGCGGGTGTTGCCCAACTCCGCCATCCAGCAACGGCAGGGTCAGACCTGCGTGTGGTTGCTGACCGGGGAGGGCAAGGCGCGATTCCAGCCGCTCCGTTTCGGCATCCGCGACCTGGATGGCGCCGCCCAGATGCTCGACAACTTGCCGCCGGAGGCCCGCGTCATCGTCCACAGCAGCCGGGAATTGCGCGAGGGCGATGCGGTCAAGCCCAGTGAGGAACTGGCGGGGGGGCGCGGATGATCAGCCTGGCGGGCCGCGACATTCTCCATTCCTGGGGCAAGTACGCCTTCACCGGCCTGGGCCTGGGGCTGCTGATCGGCGTCACCCTGTCCATGGCCGGCATCTATCGCGGCATGGTGGACGACGGCAAGGCGCTGCTGGCCAACAGCGGCGCGGATTTGTGGGTAGTGCAGCGGGACACCCTCGGCCCCTACGCTGAACCGTCCAGCCTGCGCGACGATGTTTATCGCGGCTTGCTCGGCCTGCCGGGGGTGGCGCGCGCCGCCAACGTCACTTACCTGACCATGCAGGCGCGCCAAGGCGAGCGGGACGTGCGGGTGATGGTGGTCGGCATCCAGCCGGGCGAACCGGGCGAGCCGCGCTATCTGATCGCCGGCCGCCAGATTGAGCGCACGCACTACGAAGCGGTGGCCGACGCCAGCACCGGCTTCCAACTCGGCGCGCGTGTCCGCATCCGCCGCCACGACTACACGGTGGTCGGGCTGACCCGGCGCATGGTGTCGGCCAGCGGCGATCCGATGGTGTTCATCCCGCTGCGCGACGCCCAGGAGGCGCAGTTTCTCAAGGACAACGACGCCATCGTCAACGAACGGGCGCGGGTGCTGGCCAATCCGGCGCTGAATCGGCCTGGAATACCGGGACTGGCCGAGACCCTCTCCCGCAGCCAGGAAACCAGCCGCATGGTCAACGCCGTGCTGGTGCAAATCGCCCCCGGCTGGGCCGCTGACGAAGTGGCGGAGACCATTCGCCGCTGGAAACGCCTGCAAGCCTACACCGTCCCACAGATGGAGGAGATTCTCATCGCCAAGCTGATCGCCACCTCGGCCCGGCAGATCGCGGTGTTTCTGATGATTCTGGCCGTGGTCAGCGCCGCCATCGTTTCCTTCATCATCTACACCATGACGCTGGGCAAGCTGCGCGAAATCGCCGTACTCAAGCTGATCGGCGCGCGCAACCGCACCATCGCCGGGATGATTTTGCAGGAAGCCTTGGGACTGGGACTGATCGGCTTCCTGGTCGGTAAAACCGTCGCTACCCTGTGGGCGCCCTATTTTCCCAAATACGTGCTGCTGGAACCGGGTGACGCCGCGCGGGGCTTCGTGGCGGTGATGGTGATCTGCGCCCTCGCCAGCACCCTGGCGATTCGCACCGCGCTGCGGGTGGACCCCGCCACCGCGATTGGAGGTTGAGATGAGCGCCGCGCTTCCGAATCAGGCTACCACCACGCCCGCCATCGAGGTTTCCGGCCTGCGCAAGCGGTACGGCGCGGGGGATACCGCCGTGGATGCGCTCAAGGGGGTGGATTTGACCGTGCAACCCGGCGAGGTGATCGGGCTGATCGGGCCGAGCGGTTCTGGAAAAAGCACCCTGCTCAAGTGTCTGGGCGCGGTCACCGAGCCGACCGCCGGGCGGATCGCATTGTCGGGGGAAACGGTGTACGACGGCGGCTGGCGCAACCTCGATCCGCGGGCCCTGCGCCGCGACCGCATCGGCTTCGTGTTTCAGGCACCCTATCTGATTCCGTTTCTCGACGTGACCGATAACGTCGCCCTGCCGCTGCTGCTGGCGGGGCGGTCGAACCGGGGCGCGCGCCAGCGGGCGCGGGAACTGCTGGCGGCGCTGGACGTGGAACATCGCGCCCAGGCGGCCGTCGCCCAACTGTCCGGCGGCGAACAGCAGCGGGTCGCCATCGCCCGGGCCTTGGCTAATCAGCCGCCGATCATTCTGGCCGACGAGCCGACCGCGCCGCTCGACAGCGAGCGGGCGCTGGCGGTGGTGCGGATTCTGAACCGGATGGCGCAGCAGTACCAAACCGCGATCATCGTGGTCACCCATGACGAGAAGATCATCCCGACCTTCAAGCGGCTCTATCACATCCGCGATGGGCGCACCTACGAGGAGGCTGGCGAGGGACGGGAGTTTGGTTGATTCAATGAGGCGCGTTCGTGTCGCCCCCATTGCTAGGGTATGCGCGGATGAACCACACTGAACCGGCAAGGTATTGACGAGAGAGGGTGGATGTTTCCATGGACCTGATCATCATCGGACTGGCCGCGGGCGTGGCGTCGGCGCTGACCCTGTTTTCCGGATTCGGCCTCGGCACGGTGCTCATGCCGGTATTCGCCTTGTTCTTTCCGGCGCCGCTGGCCGTCGCGGCCACGGCGGTCGTGCATTTCGCCAACAACCTCTTCAAGTTTGGCTTGATGTTCGGGCAGGCCGATTGGCGGGTCGTGGCCCGGTTTGGCGTACCCGCTGCCCTGACGGCTTTTATCGGCGCGAGTCTGCTGACCTGGTTCGACCGCCTGCCGCCCTGGGTCGAGTATCAACTGGCCGGCGCGGCGCATGAAATCACGGCAGTCAAGGCCGTGATCGGGCTGCTGATCATGATCTTTGCGGGGCTGGAACTGTCGCCGCGCGTCCAGGCGCTGGCGATCCCGGCGCGGTATCTGCCGCTGGGCGGCGCGTTGTCCGGTTTTTTCGGGGGCCTGTCGGGCAATCAGGGGGCTCTGCGCTCGGCCTTTCTGATCCGGCTGGGGCTCTCGAAGGACGCCTTCGTGGCGACCGGCGTGGTCTCGGCCGTCATCGTTGACGCCTCGCGGTTGCTCGTCTACGGGACTGGGTTCCTGGCCGACTATTTCACCCAGTCGCGGGAACTGCTGCCGCTGGTCGCGGT
The DNA here is from genome assembly GCA_008933795.1 of Candidatus Contendibacter sp. Classification (GTDB taxonomy): domain Bacteria; phylum Pseudomonadota; class Gammaproteobacteria; order Competibacterales; family Competibacteraceae; genus Contendibacter. The sequence continues at coordinate 46,160 of WBUJ01000005.1, forward strand.
GGGTGCCTCTTGCGCGTTCGCGGGGGCGGTGCTCGGCAAGCGCCTGCTCCAAAAAGTCACGTTGCGCGCCGTGCAACGGATCGTGGCGGGCATGTTGCTGCTGGTCGGCGCGGGCTTGGTGACCGGGCTGATTTGAGGCGCGGCGGGCGGAATTCAGCAATCCGCCACCCGCTGCCAGGCCGCGATCAGTCCGGCAGCGGCGCGGTCGATGTCCTCCTTCAAGGTCATGACGCCCACCGAAAGCCGTACCGCGCCTGCCGCGCGGGCGGCAGCGATGCCCATGGCGGCTAGTACCCCGCTGACGGCGTCGTGTTCGGAGTGGCACGCCGACCCGAGCGAGGCGGCCACCTCGCCGCTCGCAGCGTGCAGCAGCATCCGTCCGGTCACGCCGGGGAACGAGACGTGCAGAGTATTGGGCAGCCGCTCGTCGGGATGGCCGTTCCAGGGCGATGCTGACCAGGGTGTCCAGGGCACCCATGATGGCCGTGTCGTGTTTGATTGCTTTAAATTAAAAATCAAAGACTTAAAGCGATCTGACGAGGCGGAACCCCCCGTCGAGATGACGCCTCCATGGGGCGTTCGGGTCCCGGTTGGCGGCGCGCATCCACGCCGGTCGGTAGAACCAGGATCCCCCCCGTACCGCGATAGCCGTCGTAGCGTTGTTTTCCACGCATCGGGTTTCGGCCCCTCCGTACCTGCTGTCATAAGCCGAACAGGTCCATTCCCAGACGTTCCCCAACACGTCCGACAAATTCCAGGCGTTGGCCTGAAAGAAACCGACCGGCGCCGTATACCAATATCGATCCATGCATTGATGCTTCACCGGCCAGGTACGACCTCCCGGACCTCCGGTCTGGTCGGCAACATTGGCGTATCGGCAGGCTTGATCCGGGTCATCCCCCCAGTACCGCGCGCTGACCGTTCCCGCCCGCGCCGCATACTCCCATTCCGCTTCGGTCGGGAGCCGGTAGCGCCACGCCGTCTGCTGGGAGAGCCAGGCCGCGTAAGCCAGCGCATCGTTCCAACTGACGCAGACCACCGGGTGCGCATCGCTGGACTCATAACCCGGCTGGCGCCAGCTCACACCCTCGCGCCAGCCCCACCTGCCCTCGGCGGCGCTCCAGGCGTAACAGCCTTGCTGCCCAATATTGCGTTCCCCCTGCGTCTGGTAGCCGGTGGCGCTGGCAAACCGTTTGAATTCCCCCACCGTCACTTCGTACTGGCCGATCTCAAAAGCTTCGACACAAACCTGATGGCGCCGCTCGTCTTGGTCCCGATCCTGTTCAGAGGCCGGGCTGCCCATCTGAAAACAACCCTTGGGAATTGGCACCATCTCCAGCTTAAATGACTGGACGATGCCGGTGACCGGCGGCGTTTCCACCACCGGCGGCGTTTCCACCACCGGCGGCGTTTCCACCACCGGCGGCGTTTCCACCACCGGCGGCGTCTCTGCCATCGGTGACGACACAACCGGCGTAACCGGAGATTCGGGTGGCTTTGGCGGAGATCGCGACCCGATCCACAGTACACTCCACACCAAACCGACTAACGCTACAGCGACCACCGCCACCCGCCAGCGCCGGTTCGGCCGCACCGGTCGTTCCCGGTCAACGCTTGGCTGCCGCAGCACGAGGATCGTCTTCTCTTCGTCCGGCAAAACTGGTTCCAGCTGCTGTTTCAGCGGTGGTCGTTCTCCGCTCCTCTCCTCGGCCAAAACGGCTTCCAGTCGCTGTTTGAACTCCCCGATGGACTGCAACCGCCGTTCGGGTTCCAGCACCAGCGCCTGGCCCAGCACCTCGTCGAGCGCGGCGGGTAAATCCGGGATGAAATGGCGGGCGGATTCGAGCAAATCCGGTTGGTGGAGCAAATCATTCTGTTTGCGATCCAGCGCGGGGGGCGGTCGCTGCGCCGTCAGCATCGAATAGAGCGTCGCCGCCATGCCGTAGACATCGGTCCACGGCCCTTGTCGGTTCAGATGGCCGATCAGGTATTGTTCGTAGGGAGCATAACCCCTGGTAAAGATCAGCATGCTGCGGGTGTGACTGCCGGTCACCTGTCGCGCCGCGCCGAAATCCAGCAGAATCAATCCTTCATCGGTTCGATACAGGTTGCCCGGTTTGATGTCCCGGTGCATGAACCCGGCTTCATGCACCTTCCGCAGCCCGTCCAGCACCGGCAGCACCAACTCGACCGCTGCGCGCCACGGCAGCCGGCCCCCTGGTTGCCGGTTCAGATACGCGGACAGATCCTCGCCTTCGACGTAGTCCATCACCAGATAGGCGGTCCCGTTCATCTCAAAGTAGTTCAAGACCCGCACCACGTGGGGATGCTTGACTTGCGCCAGAGTGCGCGCTTCCGTCAGGAAGGTTTTCAACCCGTGCTCGAACGGTTCCTCATGCTCGCGTGAATTCAGCACCACCGTACTGCGGTCGGTGGAGCGCCCGACCAGCTCGCTCGGGTAGTACTCCTTGATCGCCACTTTCATCATCAGGGTCGCATCGAAGCCGCGATAGGTGATCCCGAATCCACCCTGGCCCAGCTTTTCCCCGACGATATAGCCCTTCAGTTGCGTCCCGACCGGCAGCAGCGCCGCGGAGCGATCCGCATGGAGTTGATGCTTGCAGATCGGGCACACGGCGGTCACATCCCACTCGCGTGGGTGAAAACACCCCGGACAGGTTACCCTGCCAAGGCTGGCGTGGGTTTCATCCAACGGCGCAGTCATCCGGCAAATCCCCAAAACTGTGGTAACGATGACTTTCTACAGCCTACATATTTAGATAGTGTCTGATTTAGATAGTGTCTGAATGAAAACCTGAGATGTAGGTTGGGCATAAGCGAAGCGTTGCCCAACAGGATCAGGATGTTGGGCTTCGCAAGCTCAGCCCAACCTACTGGGTTTCAGGGTTTCCGGTCAGACACTAAATAATAGTCGAGCGTTCTGGCTCACCTCCGGCGCTGAATCGATCCCAGCGGCTCTGGCAAGAGCGCCCTGCTCAAGTACCTGGGGACAGTCACCGAGCTGAACGCCGGCTACATTTAGATGTCCGGGGAGGCAGTGTACAACGGCGTCTAGCATGACCTCGATGCGCGTACCTTGCGCCAAGGGCGGGAATTCGGTCGATTTGGATAGCGCGCGCGACCCAGTCGGGTTCAAGCCCGGATCACCGTGATCCACCGACCCTGGGGACTTTGCATCTCGCTGCTGGAGGTGCGTTCCCGGAGCGGCGGCTGTCCGGATCGCCGGTCGAAAATCACCAGCTAGCCGCCGTCCAGTCCCAGCCCGGCCAGATAGCCGTCCAGTTGCGCTAGGCCCTCCGTCAGCGGGTCCGGTTCGCCGTCGCGCCAGACCTTGAGTTCGATGCCCAGCGTCACTGGGCCGGGCGCTTGGGATACCCGACCCGCAACTGCCGCAGCAGGGAAATCAGCGTATCCCCGACCAGCGCATCCACTTCGTCCAGCAGCAGCGCCAGCGGCTGCGGCGAGCGTTCGCACCAGCGGGTCAGAAACACGCCCAGCGCTGAACCCGGCGGCGGCGTCGCCAGAACCTCGCGCCCCAGTCCCGGCGCTTCGGCGTCCGCCGTCCAGTCGCGCGCCCACGCGGCGATGTCGGTCACTACCGTGGCCAGCGCCCGGTCCACCTGCTCGCGGTAGGCCTGGGCGCCCTCCAGGTTGGCGTACACCGCCCGGTAGCGGCCTTCCCGGTTCAAATAATTCGCCAGCGCCAGCAGGCAGGTCGTCTTGCCGGTCTGCCGGGGCGCGTGCAGCAGGAAGTATTTCTTCTGCGCGATCAGTGTCAGGACTTCCTCCAAGTCCCAGCGCTGCAAGGGGGGAACGCTGTAATGGCCTTCGGGAACGACCGGACCTTCGGTGTTAAAAAAACGCATGGCGTGTCTCCCACAAAATCAGGGCCTGTACTATAGGCCAAAGTTCCTTCTTCCCTCTTGCTGACTTTTCCACCGCAGCGCTGCCCGGGCCAGAGCATGGGACGCGAGCGGCAGCGTCAGCAGCAACACGATCAACAGCAGCGCCAGTCGTGCGAGCCAGGCCGGCTCGGGCATCAGCAACCCGGCGCCCAAAATGAACGCGAACAGCGCCAGGGTGCCGGCCTTGGTGGCAGCGTGCTGGCGGGACAACGCGTCGGGCAGGCGCACCACGCCCCAAGCGGCGATCAGCAGGACAACCGTACCCAGCAGGCACAACCCCTGTCCCAGGAGATTCATGACGGTTCCTCCTCCCGCACGGCGCACCGGTCAACCCAGCGCGCCCAGGCCAGAGTCCCGACGAACCCGACCAGCGCCAGACCCAGCGCCACATCCAGAAAAGCGGTGCGACCGGTGATCAGGGCAGCAGCGATGCCCAGCAGCACCGCCACGGCGAACAGCAAATCCAGCGCCACCACCCGGTCGGCGGGCGTCGGTCCCTGCAGCAGCCGGTAAAATCCCAGCAGCGCCGCCAGTCCCGCCAGGACCACGCAGCCATACAGCAGCATCATCGTTGTTCCTCTTCGAACAAAGCCCGCACCGGTCGCTCGAAATGGCGACGAATCGCCGCCAGCGCGGCCTCGGCCTGGGCGAGGTCCAGAACGTGCAGCAGAAGCTCCCGCCGTGCGGGATCGAGATCCACCGTGGTGGTGCCTGGAGTCAGGGTAATCAGCAGCCCCAACGCGACTGCGCCGATCTCGCTCAGCCCCTCGTCGTAGGCCAGACGCACCAGTCCCGGTTGCCGGGTCGGCCCGCCGCGCAGGATCAGCCAGGCCGTAGCCCAGCCGGAGAGCACCACTTCCAGCGGGAAGCGCATTAGCAACGATAAAGCCGCGCGCCAGCGGTTCATGGCGTGCTTCCTCCTCTCGCCAGACTCGCGGCGGCTGCCTCCGCATAGTGGATGAACGGCTCCGGCCACAGCCCCATCACCAGGATCAGCGCCGTCAGCAGAATCACCGCTCCATACGCGGGTCCCAGTCCGGCGACCGGCGCGATCCCATCGCCGGTCGGATGCGGTTTCCAGAACGCCTCCAGGCCGATCTTGAGCATCGAATACAGGGTCAACAGACCCACCGCCAGCGCCGCGCCGCCCCACAGCCAGCGTTCCTGGGCGAAGCTTTCCCGCACCAGCAGGTACTTGCCCCAGAACCCCGACAGCGGCGGCACGCCGACCAGCGCCAGCGCAGCGATCAGGAACAGCAGCGCGAGTCCGGGCCGCGCGGCGTACAGGCCGCCGATCCGCCGCAGATCGTGGTGGCCGGCCAACGCCCAGATCAGTCCGGCGATCAGGAACAGACTGGCCTTGGCCGCGATGTTATGCAGGGTGAAAAACAGCGTAGCCGCCGCGCCCGCCGGACTGGCCAAAGCGATGCCGAGCAACAGGTAACCGATCTGGCTGACGATGTGAAAGGCCAGAATCCGCCGCAAATCCCAGTGATAGACCGCGCCCAGTCCTCCTGCGACCATGGTGAGCAGCGCGATCCCGCCCAGCGCTTCGTACAGGACGGCGGGCGCGGCGCTGAAAACCTCGCCCAGCAGTCGCAGCAGGGCGTAGACGCCGACCTTGGTCAACAGCCCGCCGATCAGGGCCAGCACCGGCGCCGGCAGGGTGTGATAGCTGGCCGGCAGCCAGAAGAACAGGGGGAAAGCGCCCGCCTTGAGCAGCAGCGCCAGCCCCAGCAGGGCAACGTAAACCGGCAGCACGGCGGCCAGTTCGGGACGCTGGGCTGCCTGATGCAGGGCGCTGAAATTGAGGTGGCCGGTCGCGCCGTACAGCAGGGCGACGGCGATCAACAGCAACAGGGTTCCCACCAGGTTCAGGGCCAGGTACGCGAATGCAGCCTGCAACTGGCGCGGTTCGCCACCGTGAACCAGCAGGCCCAGCACCGCGATCAGCATCAGTTCGAACCAGACGTACAGGTTGAACAGATCGGCGGTCACGAACGCCGCCCCAACCGCCGCCAGCAGGCCGTGGAGGAGCGGATGCAGGGTCGGCGTCTCCGGGGCCGAATCGGCGCGGCTGGTTTGGTACAACAACACCGCCACGCCCAGCACGGCGGTGATGAACACCAAAGCTGCGCTCAACCGGTCGGCGGCGAGCTCGATGGCGTAGGGCAGCGGCCAGCCGCCCACGGCCAGCGAAAGCCGGCCGGTTTGTTCCACCGCGATCAGCAGCGCGCCGGCACAGAACGCCAGCAGCAGCGCGCCGGCCAGGCTGACGGTTCGGCGCACCCGCACCGGCTGGCGGTGAAGCAGGGCGATCAGCAGCGCGGTCGCCAGCGGGACCAGCAGCGGGCTCAGCACCAGCACGGCGACGCGCTCATTCCAACACCGCCGGCTTGACCGGATCGGTGTCGGGCGGTTCGGCGGCCCGCCACTGGTTGGTATCGTCGCTGGCGCCTTGCTGGCGCAGCCGCGCACCCAGCACCAGCGTGAAGCACAGCAGCGCGAAACTGATGACGATGGCGGTCAGCACCAGCGCCTGCGGCAACGGATTGGCCGCCGTCGCCGCCAGTTCCGTCGCGCCCGCCGGGAGGATGGCCGGTTGCAGCGGCCCGAACCGGCCGGCGGCGAACACGATCAGATTCGCCGCGCTGCCCAGCACCGCCAGGCCGACGATGCAGCGGAACAGGTCGCGCGACAGGGTCAGGTAAACCCCGGCGGCGGCGATCAGGGCGATAGTCAGCGCCAGCAGCGCGCTCATGGCGCTCCTCCCCGGTCCATTTCCCCCCCGCGCAGCAGCGCCAGCACGTAACCGGCCAGGGTTCCCCACACCGCCAGGAAGACGCCGATATCGAACAGCAGCACCGTCGACAGCGGCAGCTCGGCGAATCCCAGCGGCAGGTTCCACCAGAGATGAGTGAGATAGGGCCGGCCCAGAGCCAGCGCCGGCAGGCCGCTGAGCAGCGCCAGGGCCGCGCCCAGCAGGGCCAGCGGTATCGGTCCCAACGGCACCCGTCGCTGCGCCGGCGTCGCGCCGAACACCATGGCGTAGGCCGCGGTGCCCGCTACGGCCACCAGCCCGCCGATGAAACCGCCGCCGGGCGCGTTGTGACCGCGCAGCAGAATCCACACTGCCGCCGCCAGCAGCAGGCCATACAGCGGACCGGTGGTCCGTTCCAGCAGCAGGGCCCGGCCGGTCACGGCGCGGCCTCCCGTCGGGCACGCAGCAGCCCGCCCAGCAAGGGCAGGGCCGCCAGCAGGGAAAAGACGACCACGGTGATTTCGCCCAGGGTATCGAGGGCGCGGAAATCCACGATGATGACGTTGACCACGTTATGACCGTACGCCTGGGGCAGGCTGGTGGCTCCAAACCAGTCCGCCAGGGTCGTATCCGGCGGCAGCGCCAGCATCCCCAGCAGCAGGACCAGGATACCGACGCCGCTGGCCGCCGCCAGCAGCGCATTGCGCCAATACGGTTCATCCGCCGCCAGCGCAGGCGGCGGTCCGAAGCGCGGCAGAACGGCAGCGGCGACCACCACCAGCGCGGTTTCCACCGCGAACTGGGTGAAAGCCAGATCGGGCGCGCCGGCGAACAGGAACAGCACCGCGCTGCCATAACCGACCAGCCCGCTGGTCATCAGCAGCGCCATGCGGTCGCGCACTGCGACGCTGGCCGCCGCGCCGGCCAGCATCAGCACCGCCGCCGTCAGCCACGCCCCGCTCTGCGCCGGCCAGTCGCCGCCGTCCCGCGCCCAGTCCTGGAGCCTGCGCGCCCAGTCCTCGGCCGGATTTAACCCGGTCGCCAGACCCGCGCCCACGGCCAGAAGCAGCAAACCCGCCAGGGTGGCGCGTAGATAACCGGCCAGCCGGCCGTGTTGCAGGGCGCGGGTTTGCCAGGCAGCGACGCGGGGCAGACTTTCCAGCAGAAACCGATAGCCGGCGGTCGGGCCGAAGCGGTCCAGCCAGCGGGTAAAATGCAGCGCGCGATACAGCCGGTCCCAGACCAGGAACAGCCCCAGCCCGATCAGCAGGGTGATCTCGGTGGCGGTGAGGACCGTGCCGAAGACGTAGGAAGCCTGCACGTCCACCGCGCCCAGTTCCAGCGCCATCGCCTGGGTCGCCGCCGCCAGCAGAGGATCGGCCAGATCGGGCAGAAACTCGAACTCGATGCCGATCAGGGCGAGCAGCAGCGGCGGCAGAATCATCCGCCAGGGCGCTTCGTGAATCCGCTCCCCGGGCCATTCCGGGGGGCCACCAAACACCCGCACCGCCGCCACCGCCGCCACCGCCACGGCGGTCGCGTTGACGAACAGGGTGGCGTAACCGATCGCGTCGAGCAGCTCGGCGTCTTCCTTGGCGACGGTGATCAGATCCTTGGCGACGAAGCCGAACGACAGCGGCAGACCGGCCATGGACAGCCCGGCCAGCATCGCCACCGCCGCCGTCCAGGGCATGGCCCGCCACAGTCCCATCAGCCGGTCAATCGAACGGGTGCCGGTGGCGTGATCAATGTTGCCGACCACCATGAACAGCGGCGCCTTGTACAGGGCGTGGGCGAACAGAAAGGCCACCGCTGCCAGGCTCGCGCCCGGATTGGGCAAACCGATCAGCAGGGTCAGGGTGCCCAGGGCCGAGATCGTGGACCCGGCCAGGATACGTTTGAGATCGCGCTCCCGCAGCGCCAGCACCGCGCCCCAGACCGCTGTGAACGCACCGACGCCGACCAGCGCGCTCTCCCAGAGCCAGAGATCGTTGAAAACCGGGTCCAGCCGGGCCATGAGGTAGATGCCCAGCTTGACCAGGGTCGCGGAGTGCAGATAGGCGCTCACCGGGGTGGGCGCGGTCATGGCGTTGGGCAGCCAGAAATGGAAGGGAAACTGGGCGGATTTGGTGAAACAGCCCGTCAGCAGCAGGATCAGGGCGGCAGGTAGCCGTGGGTCGGCGGCCAGCGCCTGCTTCTGGGCGATGAGGGCCTGGAGCGAGTAGCTTCCCGTGATGTCGCCCAGCAGCAGGATGGCCGCCAGCAGCGCCAGCCCGCCGCTCAGCGTCACCAGCAGCGCCTGGCGGGCGGCGTTTCGCGCCGCTTCATCCTCATGATGGAAGCCGACCAGCAGGAAGGAGGTCAGGCTGGTCAGCTCCCAGAAGACGAACACGATCAGCAGATGATCGGCGCTGACCGCCCCGATCATCGCCGCCATGAACGCCAGCAGAATCAGGAACAGCCGGCCCCGGCGCGGCTCGTGGGCCAGATAGCCGCTGGCGTAGACGCACACCAGGGCGCCGATGCCGGTGATCAGCGCCAGGAACTGGGCGGACAGGCCGTCAACGTGAACCGCTAACTCCACACCCAGGCTAGGAACCCAGGTCCAGGCGCCGCGCCAGGGCAGCGGGTGATGCAACAGGCCCCAGACCAGGCCGGCAAATCCCGCCAGCGGCAGCAACGCCACCCACAGGAAGCGGGAATCCCAGCCAGGGGCATGAGCAGCGGTGGCGGACATGGCGGTGGGGCATCCTCGGGCGATTTTGGTAACAGCCTGTTATGTCCACCGGACGCAGCGCAAGGTTCCCGGCGGCGGTCATCGGGTCTTGCCTGCTTTCAAGCCCGTGCAACTACGGACCTGCTTAACTCCATCGGCCCGAGAGGATCGTGTAACAGCCGGCCAGGGCATAGATCAGGATCGTGGCGCCGGCCAGTCCCACGCCGAATACCAGCGCCATGAGGAACCAGTCGTCCGGACCGCCGGCATCGGTGAACCCGGCAGACGAGACCTTGGCCATCAGCACCAGAGACAGGGCGCCGCCGACCAGGTCGAGGAGTTCGGCGCGCACCAGCCGCTGGCTGACAATACCGCGCTCCTTCACGAGCACGACGACGAACACGCCCACGCCGAACACCGCCAGCGCCACGAGCACCCACAGCAACGGTCCCAGCATTTCCTGGAACACTGCGACGAACATCAGGGGATCAACTTCTTTCATCTCCGCCTCCGTTCAGGCCCGCCCGCGCAGCATCGCGAGGTAATACCGTTTCCCGATAGGTTTTATTGGAACGTGTAACGTTGTAGGATGCGGTGAGGTACGAACCGCATCTATCGCGACCGATGCGGTTCACTTCGTTCACCGCATCCTACGGCTTCATCCCAGCCTGCCAGGTAAAAGCTAAAATCTACAAGGAGTTGGTATAAGTGGGTTTGAGCGCCATGGTCTTGATCACCCAGGTCACCCACAGCTCTTCTTCCACGCCACGCTGGCCAACCCTTCGTGCAGCGCGCGGCGATAAATTCGCAAGACGCTCAATAAGTTAATCCCCAGCCACGCGCCAGTGACGCCCAAAGCCAGCGCAGCGGGATAGGTAAAGACGGCGGGATAAACCGCGGCCGCCAGCAGTAACAACAACGCTGTCAGATAAGCCCACCGCTGTCGCCGGATACGCGCTTCCGGCAGCAACTGCTTCATGTTGGGCACTTTCGCCCGCCGGAACAGTTGCGCCTGCAAGTGGAACCAGGCCAGAAACGGCACGATCTTGTACAACATGCCGTTGATGACCGCGACCGCAAAGCCCAGGATCGGCAGAATTCCCAGCAACCATTCGGCTGGCGACGCTGGCCCCAGCGCGGGAATCCACAATGTCGCTAGCCAAAGCAACGCGCTCGCTAGCAGGCTGGCCATGCTGGCTCGCCAATAGCCCAGGGTGGGATCGCCAATCTTGCGGCGGCGCTGCGCCAGCAGGTGGAGGGTCGTCAGGGCGAACAGAGCGATGCCCGCCGCCAGCGCCGTGCTCGTCAGTCGCGCCGCCGTTTCCCAATCGCCGAGCATCAGCACCGACCACGCCGCCAGCAATGCCGCCATCAACGGCGCAAAGCCACGACCGAACCATTGCGGATAAGGCGGGGTGATTTGAAACATCGGCACGACCTGATAGGCCACGCCCGCCACCAGCAGCAGCGTCCATCCCGCCAAACCCCAGGCAGCGTGCAGTTGGGTCATCGCCACGACCGGCAGACTCCATCCCCAGCCGAAATAACCGCCGAGCGACAGACCCAGCCCGACCGTGATCAGCAAGGCCCCCAACGCGCAGCGCAGCGCAATCACCGTCCCACTGACCACCGGCGCGCGCCACAAGGCGAGATGGATGGCGATCAGGGCAACGCCAAAGCCCAGGCCGAGCAGCCACCATGCGACCTGAAACCAAGCGGGGACGCCACTCAAAAAAGCGACGGTCAGAGCCAGCGCGCCCAGCGTCAGGGGAATATGAATCAGCGCCGCTGTCAATTGGGGACGGGGCACGACCACGCCCACCACCACCGGCAACATTTGCAGCAACGCGCCCAGCATGACCTGAGCCATGAAACCCAGGGTGAACAGATGGGCCAGCGCCAGAGTGACCGGCAGCCAGCGGCTGGCGAAAATCTCCGGGCCTTGCCACAACAGCAGCAACGCGGCCAGCACCAGAAACCAGGGCGCGGTCAGAAAAAACCGCAGCGGCACGCTGAACGGCGGCGCCTGCTCGAGCGACAACCCAGCCGAGTTCATGGCGGCCAAATCAAAACTTCAAAATGATCGTCGGCAACCGCCGTGGTTTCGTAGCGGTAATGGTAACGACGCAGGATGTCGTAGAGCGGATAAGGCTGGCGGTGGATCAAAAACCGCACCCGCCGCCCTGGTTGCAACTCGTCCAGCGCCGCCAAAACCCGCTCCATGGGTTCCGGCGGGGCCAAACCCCGCCCGTCCACCACGATTTCGGAAGTGTCCATGAGGATTAACCCGCCGGCAGGTCCCGCATGGCCTGGATCACCGACCTGACGGCGTCGCCCAGAAACCGATCGCACATCGGATAAAGAATCTGCTCCTCCTTGATATTGTGCTGCTGCATCAGGATCAGCAGCGTTTCGGCTTGGCCCAGAAACTCCTCCAGGTCGCCGCTGGCGAGCGTGCCATCCATCCCGGCAAGCGTTTCTCGCATTTGCTGGTGTTCCAGCCGCATCACCCGCGTCGGCCCCATGGCATTGCCGCTGGCCTGTTCGAAGGCGGGAAACAGCATGGCCTCTTCCTTGTGGAAATGATGCTCCATCACGGCCTGGAACTCCCGGAAAGTCGCCCGACAATGGGCGAGATCGCCCGCTTGGGCCGCCTCCTCGGTGGTGGCGAAGCTTTCATCGCAGCAGCGATGTTCGTTGGCGAGAAATTCGGCGATGGTGGCCATGGCGGGTCCTTGGGGTCCACGAAGATCAACGATGATTGTGCTAGGTGTAAGGTTACGGATTCCTTGACCTTTATCAAGGAACAAAAGCCGCCGTTTCTGGAATATGGTCGTCGCTCCCGCCTGATCGGACTCAATCAGTGTGGTTCGAATTATCGTCGAGAAGAGGTCCTCATGAGCGCATCCTTCACCAAATCCATGGCGCGAAACATCTTCTACGGCGGCACGTTGTTTTCGGTGCTGCTGTTTCTCGCCCTCACCTTCCACACCACCTGGCAACTGCCAGGCCGCGTTCCCACCGCGACCCCGGCTCCGGAGGTCGCTCGCGGCAAGCATTTGTGGGAGACCCGCAACTGCATCGGCTGTCACACGCTGCTGGGTGAAGGCGCCTACTTTGCCCCGGAACTGGGCAACGTCCACATTCGGCGCGGCCCGGATTTCATCAAGGCCTGGATCAAGGCGCAACCCACCAAGGCGCCGGGTCGTCGGCAAATGCCGCAGTTCAATTTCAGCGACCAGCAACTGGACGACATCGTGGCGTTCCTGAAATGGACCTCGGAAATCAATACCGAAAAATGGCCCCCGAACGTCGAAGGCTGAACCCAGGCGCTCACCACAAAGGAAAAGGCAATCATGCAATTGCAATATAAATCCCAGGCGGTGGCCAAGCCCTATTTCATCGCCGCTATCGCCCTGTTCGTGGGGCAGATTCTGTTTGGTCTGATCATCGGCCTGCAGTACGTCATCGGCGATTTCCTGTTCCCGGCGATCCCCTTCAACATCGCCCGCATGGTGCATACCAACCTGCTGATCGTCTGGCTGTTGTTCGGCTTCATGGGAGCGGCTTACTACCTGGTGCCGGAAGAATCCGAAACCGAGTTGCACAGCCCCCTGCTGGCCCACCTGCTGTTCTGGGTTTTCCTGGTCGCCGGCGCGCTGACCATCGTCGGCTATCTGGCGGTGCCCTACGCCAGCCTGGCCGACATGACCGGCAACAACATTCTGGCCACCATGGGCCGCGAGTTTCTGGAGCAGCCTCTGCTCACCAAGCTCGGCATCGTGGTGGTGGCGCTGGCCTTCCTGTACAACATCGGCATGACCATCCTCAAGGGCCGCAAGACCGCGCTCAGCATCATCCTGCTCGCTGGCCTGGTCGGGCTGGCGGTGCTGTTCCTGTTCGCCTTCTACAACCCGTCCAATCTGGTCAAGGACAAATATTTCTGGTGGTGGGTGGTGCATCTGTGGGTCGAGGGCGTCTGGGAGCTGATCATGGCCGCCATCCTCGGCTTCGTGCTGCTCAAGATCACCGGCGTGGACCGCGAAGTCATCGAAAAATGGCTGTACGTGATCATCACCATGGCCCTGGTGACCGGCATCATCGGCACCGGCCATCACTACTACTGGATCGGCGCTCCCGGTTACTGGCAGTGGTGGGGAAGCATCTTCTCGGCGATGGAACCGCTGCCGTTCTTCGCCATGACGGTATTCTGCTTCAACATGGTCAACCGCCGCCGCCGCGAGCATCCCAACAAGGCTGCCACCCTATGGGCGCTGGGCACCGGCGTCATGGCCTTCCTCGGCGCTGGCGTGTGGGGTTTCCTGCACACCCTGGCTCCGGTCAACTACTACACCCACGGCACCCAGATCACCGCCGCCCATGGTCACTTGGCATTCTTCGGCGCCTATGTCATGGTAGTGTTGACCATCATTTCCTACGCCATGCCGATGTTACGCGGGCGCGAAGTCAATCCGGAACGCTCGCAGGTGCTGGAAATGTGGTCGTTCTGGCTGATGACGGTTTCCATGGTGTTCATCACCCTGTTCCTGACTGCCGCCGGCATCCTGCAAATCTGGTTGCAGCGGATCATCCCCAGCCCGCAGTCGTTTATGGCGGTGCAGGACCAGTTGCATATCTTCTACTGGTTGCGCTGGCTGGCTGGCGTGGTGTTCTTCATCGGGCTGGTGGTGTACCTCTACAGCTTCTTCGCCAAGGACAAGCCGCAAACCGTCGAGGCGGGCGCGGTCCAACCCGCCGCGACTTGAGCGATCGATCCTCACCTCAACCCTCCCCCGCAAGGGGAGGGAGTTGTCATGAAACCCCTCATTGAGCCGCAATCGCAGGAAGTACCGTATTACGAGCCGTTCGGCGACGAGTGCGCGGTGTTCGAAGCGGCTTGGCGCAACCATCTGCCGCTGCTGGTCAAGGGTCCCACCGGCTGCGGCAAGACGCGCTTCGTCGCCCATATGGCGGCGCGGTTGGGGTTGCCGCTGCACACCGTTGCCTGTCACGACGACCTGTCCGCCGCCGATCTGGTGGGGCGGCATCTATTGCACGGCGGCGCGACGGTCTGGTGCGATGGGCCGCTGACCCGGGCGGTGCGCGAGGGGGGGATTTGCTATCTCGACGAGGTGGTGGAAGCGCGCAAGGATACGACGGTGGTGTTGCATCCGCTGGCCGACGACCGGCGGGTGCTGCCCATCGAGCGCACCGGCGAAATGTTGCCGGCGCCGCCGAGTTTCATGCTGGTGGTGTCCTACAACCCCGGCTATCAGAACCTGCTGAAGAGTCTGAAGCCCTCCACCCGCCAACGGTTTCTCGCCCTGCGCTTCGACTTTCCCAGCCCGGAGCGGGAGCGGGCCATCGTCGTGGGCGAAACGGGCTGCGACGCCGTCACCGCCGGCCAATTGGTCAAGCTGGCGGGCGCCTTCCGCGCCTTGAAGGAACACGATCTGGACGAGGTTCCCAGTACCCGGTTGCTGGTCTACGCCGCGCAACTGATTCGCGACGGCATGGATCGCATTACCGCCTGCCGGGTGGCGCTGGTGGAGGCGCTGACCGATGATGAGCCGACCGCCGCTGCGCTGCTGGAGGTGGTGAATGCCAGTTTCGCCTGAAACGTTGGACGAGGCGTCATCCCCCGGTCAAGGTCTCGCCATCGCCGCTGAATCGCTGTATTTGATCAACCTGCTGGTATTACCCGGTCCGGGCTTTCTGGCGCTGCTGTGGCTGTTCTTCCGCCAGCGGCGGGATGCTCCGCCGCTGGCGCGCGCCCATCTACGGCAAACGGTGTCGGCCAGTCTATGGGCGGGCGGGCTGCTGATTCTGGCCAATCTGCTCATTGTCGCCTTGGGTGGCTACGATTCCGGCTGGACCTGGGTCGTGGTCATTCTCTATTTCACCACCGCGCATACCACGCTGGTCGTCCTCGGTATCCTGGGACTGGCGCGGGCGCTGGCCGGCCAGTCGTATCGCTATCCTCTGGTGGGTAACCTGTTGCCATGACTCCCTTCGAACGCAAGCGCGTCCTGTATCAGAGCGGGTTCTTCATCCTGTTCATGTTCGCTCCAATCTTCGATCTGCTGCGCTTCGATCTGACCCAGGGCCACCTGATTGTGTTCGGCCAGCCGTGGACGTTGGGCCTGGGCGACTATCTGGCCGGACGGATCAGCAACACGCACATGGCGCTCAATATTCTGCTGCGGGTGATCGTGCCGATCCTGCTGCTGGCCACCGCCTTTCTGGGCATCGCCTGGCGCTGGGGCCGGTTGTATTGCGGCTGGATGTGCCCGCATTTCTCGGTGGTGGAAACCATCAACCAACTGGTGCGCAAGGCCAGCGGCAAGCAAAGCATCTGGGACAGGAAGCCGGGGCCGCCGTGGCATCCCGACGGCACGCCGGCTCCGACCGACGCCCGCTACTGGCTGTTGGCGATTCCCTTCGCGCTGGTCTTCGCCTTCCTGTGGGCGGTGGTGTTGTTGACCTACCTGCTGCCGCCGGTGGAGGTCTACGGCAACCTGTTCGATCTGACCCCGACCCGCAATCAGGCGCTGTTCGTCGGCGTGGGCACGGCGGTGCTGTTCGTCGAATTCACCCTGGCCCGGCACCTGTTCTGCCGCTACGCTTGCGCGGTCGGTATGTTTCAAAGCTTGGTCTGGATGGCCAACCGCCAGGCGATGGTGGTGGGTTATCAGCGCGAACGCGCCCGCGACTGCGCCAGTTGCCAGTCGTTCTGCGATCACGTCTGCCCGATGCGGCTCAAGCCGCGCAACATCAAGCGGCTGATGTTTGCCTGCACCCAGTGCGGGCAGTGCATCGACGCCTGCGAAACTGTGCAGCGGAACAATCCCGACGGCAGTTTGCTGAACTGGATCGCCGGGCAACAGGCATTGCAAGCGGACGGCTCGCAGGGTCTACTGGTGAGTGAACCCGCCTCTCAAAAGTCCAAGATAGCGCCCAAGTCGCTCAACCTGACGGCGGCTTGTCCGCCAAGCTCGAACTTCTGAGCGGGCTATGGAAGAACACGTTGGCGCGCTCTGGCATCGCTTGATCACCCGCGCGGCGCAACGCCACTACCCGGACGCGGCCGTTACCCTGGCCGAAATCGAGAAAACCGCTGGCTTGCTGTTCCGCGCTTTCGGCGGCGATCCCGGCCTGCGGGTCGCGCCAGCGGCGGCGGTCCGGCACGGCGCGCGGCGGCATTGGCTGGCGCGGGTCGCCGGGCTGGGCGAGAAGGTCGCGCCGGCCTGTCGGGATGTGGAAACCCTGCAACTGCCAGCGGAATTGGCGCTATGGCCCAGGCGGGAATTAAACCGCGATCTCTATCTTTGGCTGATCGTCTTGGCCGCCGCGCACGATGCCGTGGAGCCCGATGCGTCCTGGTGGCAACAAAACCAGCAGGGAACCTTGATCGCCCTCGACCGCTTTCCCGGCCTGCGATCCCACTATCGGCGGCTGGCCGTCGCGGCGCTGGAGTTGCGAATCCCACCGGAACGGTTGCCTCCGGATGAGGCGGACCAGGAAATCCTGGTGCGACAAGCCTTGCGCGAACCCGGCAGCGTTCTGGA
>WBUJ01000296.1 GCA_008933795.1 Candidatus Contendibacter sp.
GACCAACCACACCCTGCACTTGGTCGCCATCGCCCATGCCGCCGGCATCGCCATCGACTGGGACGATTTCAGCGCGCTGTCGGCGGTCGTGCCGCTGCTCACCCAGGTCTATCCCAACGGTAAGGCCCAGTGGAAGCGAAGCTGCAATTTGACGAAATATAAGCAATAGCTAATATGCCTCAGTCTCAACCCGTCGTCACCGGCTGCCCTTTGCATCACCCATCAAAGCGCTTCATCAGTTATCGCGTCACGTACCCGTAGGATGGTTTGACGGCTGGTGGCGAATTCCTTCGCCACTTGCGCGACGGTTGTGCCAGCGGCCAGGCGTTGTAATACCCGAGTGCGTTGTTCGCGGTTTAACCGGGACGGTCGCCCCAAGCGGTTGCCTTGGGCGCGGGCGCGACGAATGCCGGACTGCGTGCGTTCGATGAGTAAATCCCGCTTGAACTCGGCGACGGCCGCAATCACCTGCATGGTCATCTTGCCTGCGGCGCTGGTGAGGTCGACTCCGCCCAAGGTCAGGCAATGCACCCGAACCTGGTTAGTTTCGAGCCGTTCGACGGTGGCGCGCACATCCATGGCATTGCGCCCGAGTCGGTCCAGTTTCGTCACCACCAACACATCGCCAGGCTCCAGACGATCGATCAGACGCAGGAAGCCAGGACGCCCGCTGGAGGTCACCGAACCGCTGATGCACTCCTCGATGATCCGGTGACGTTCGAGCACGAAGCCCGCCGCTTCGATCTCTTGCCGCTGATTGGCGGTGACCTGCTCGGCCGTCGACACCCGGCAGTAGGCGAAAACGCGCGACATACACGGTCCTTTCGTATGGGTCCCGATGCCGAACAGGCAGAGCAGCAGCCGGCGTTGCAACAGTGTAGGGTCGAGCACTTCCCGGCTGGCGGTGGTGCGGAACGCGGCCGTGAAGTTGAGCCGCAAGTCGACTTCTTTGAAGATATCAATCAACTCCACATCCGACCAGCGCCGACCGATCTCCCGCTTGAGCACGGCGGTATGGGGAGGATCGGGTTGTCGCTCCAGCGGCGTGAGATGAATGAGGTTTTGACCTTGCTGACGCAGGCGAACCTTCGGATTCTCCGGTAGACCCCCTTCAAGGTGGCGAGCCACTGCCGCAGGGTGGTCTGGAGGTGGTGGATGAACGCCTCGGCATCCCTGGGCATCTGCAACTGCTGGTAATAATGATCGCGCTGGGCGGCGAAGTCGGTGGGCAAATCGTGTTCCGGGTTGCGGTAGCGGTCCGCGCCGTCCACCCAGATTTCCTTGGTGCAGGCGCTTGCGGAGTGTGCGCAGGACGCAAATTTCGTAGTTGATGCGGTGGACCCGATCCTGGCCCGCGGGGTCCTGCTCCACCACGATGTCGCGCCATTTTGGGGCGATCACGCCATCCAGCGGGGCTTTGTCAGCGGTGTAATACGGCCGGGAGTGGTCCCGGTTGGCTTTGAGTACCTCCAGCGCCTCGATGACCGGTCGATGCACGGTGTTGTTGGACTGGGGCTCTATAAGCTTTCCCGTGGAGGCCACAAGATGTCGTGGTGTGGCAGCGGGAGCCGAATTGTGGAAAGCTGACTGGGTATCCCCTACCGCTCTGAATTTCAGACGATGCCAATCACCCTGACCGTACCCCTGGACTTGCCCGATGTGCGCGTGTT
>WBUJ01000297.1 GCA_008933795.1 Candidatus Contendibacter sp.
TCCCACCGTTCCCGGTTTCCCAAAAAAACTACGCCCGCCGGGAGGGCGGGCGCTTGAGGAATTCAGCGAGGATAGCAGAGTAGGTCGGGCAAAAGCGCAGCGTTGCCCGACCGGTTCAGAGGAGAGGCGAATGTCGGGCACGTCCTGTGCCCGACCTACCTGCTGATTCCGATTCGCGTTCTGGCGGAACGAACGGCTACGGTCAGGGCTGCGGCCTAATGGCTTCGATGTACCGGGACATCGTGGCGCATTTGAAGCGGGCGAGGTGTTGGTTGGTGCGCACCGGAAAGGGCGCAGTCATGAAATCTGGTACAGCCCGATCAATGGACGAACCTTCACCGTCCCACGTTCACTGGCTTCCACATCGCTGGCTAACGCGATTTTGAAACAGGCCGGGTTACCGAAGGCTTTTTGAGGGGATTTAGAGGCCCTGCTCCAGCACGCGCGGGCGCAGCGCCGCCGGAATGTGCATGGCGGCCAGGATGCCGTAGAGTTGCTTGCCGCGATGCTCCGGGAACCAGTCGCCAAACCCTTCCGCTTTCCCTCTCTGACCAAGTTTAAGGAGTGGCGTCAGCCTGCCAAATCCGCCTGGATGACATCGCGCACCCGCGGCAACGCGGCGTAATCGTGGGGATAAAGGAGCCGTTTGACTGGAATCCGGGCCGTGAGTTGGGCGCAGAAGTCCAGGTGAGCCTGGAGCAAGCGGGCATCGAACAGCCGGGCGGCATGGGTTTGTTGAATCAGGGCAAGGGTCGCCGCTTGGCGACTCAACGGCTGGATGTCGGGACGGGATGAAGGGAGTTTGACGGGCTCCAGGCAATAAATGGCTTTCAGCGCCACGCGCCCCGGTTTTGCCAGCGGCCATTGCACTGCGGGTGATAGTTTCAACTGCGGGAAATGCGGCAGAACGTGAGGAGTTGATGAACTCATCTCGGCGGGAAGCGCATCGTCGGCCATCCGGAGCCAGTCGTTGCCTTGATCTGCGTCCAGAAAAGCCGCCAGCGTGGATTTGCCGGAGCCGGATTCGGCGATGAACGCCACGGCGGCATCATTCACAGCAACGGCGCTGGCATGAAGGCAAAACACGTTTTGCAACGCCAGCGCCTGAACCACCGCCGCCAGTAAGGCTTCAGTGAGTAGGCTTTCCGATATCTCTGCTGCTGATCCGCGCCAGACGGCGGAACTGCCGTCCGCAGCGATCCAACAGCTTCCCATGCCTTCGATATCGAAGCGGCGGCCTTGGGGAGCGATCCGACATCGAACCGTGCGGGTTTCACCGCCGATCCATCCTGCGACCGTGTAGGACTCTCCGCCGGTTTCCCAGGCGACGACTGAATCCGGTTCAGTAGCTTGGGCTTGACCGGCGTCGCTGCAAATCTTGAAAGGTTCCAAGCCGGAGAGCCGGCATTCCGTGATCAGCCTGCGGTTGGCAAGACGATAAGCCGGGCTATGAGGAGAATGGGGCGGTAAGGGTTCGCGGAAAAAAAGAATCGTGTCTGCCATGGGCCAAGAATCGTTCCTCGTTCCCACGCTCCAGCGTGGGAACGCCGGCACCCGCTCCAGCGGTGTGAATTATCTGGGGGGACGCTAGAGCGTCTGGACCTGCTCCCACGCTGGAGCGTGGGAGCCAGAAGCAGCTCCCTCCTCCTTTGTGGGGGAGGGCTGGGG
>WBUJ01000298.1 GCA_008933795.1 Candidatus Contendibacter sp.
GCGACGTGTTCGACTTCAACATCATCCTGTCGCCCTACGACCTGTGGACGGGCTGGGTGACGGACGGGCCCAACGGGCCGGTGATCCGCACCGAGGACACCAGTTGCACGGTGGGGAACATCGTGGGGGCGGGCGCGGCGGGCATCACGTTCCCGGCGCCGGTGTCCTACGTCGGCGCGGCGGCCGACGGCGGCCCGACCGGGGTGGACCGGATGCGCGAGGGCTACGTCGAGATGATCATGATGGGGGCGTCGCCCGGCACGCCGGCGGCGCTGTACCCGCTGGCCAGCGGCGCCATTCACAGCACCACCACCGGCACCCCGCCGGGCTGCGCCGCCTTGGTGGCGGCGTTCCAGAATACCGCCGCGCTCGGCAGTTATCCTCCTGCCTGCCCGACCGACGCCACCACCGCCGCTGGCTTCTCCGGCACCTTGCGCGGGGAATTCTGCAACTATCCGCAGATTACCACTACCAGTACGCAGGCACCGCCGCTGCCGCTGAACCCGCTCAAGGGCACCTATGCCCTGGTCAACGGCGCCCGGGGCTTCAACGCAGTGGGCCTGCCGGTCGCGTTGCAGAACTTCCGCAACACCGGGGCGATGACCTTGCAGTTGGACAGTGGCGGCGCCGTGGCCTTCAACGACTCCTGGCACGAGCCGTCCCTCAATTCGGCCACTTCAACCGGCTTTCAGAATATACCGACCAATGGCGCGACCGATCCGGGGTCAATCACTGGGGGCGCCAGTGGCGCCCGTGCGGTTAGCTTCGCGTTGACAAAAACCAACGTGATCAACGAGTGGTCGCGGCGTTCCAACCCGGCGGCGGGCTGGGTAACAGCGACCGACTGGGTGCTCACCTTCCCGACCAAGAACTTCTCCGTCGATCACGACCCCGGCAACCGCTACGCTGGGCGCAACGCGGGGCGCGGCAATAACGTGGTGAGTGGTCCCAACCCTGGTCCCTTCTTTCAGATGTTCGTCGACACGACCGCCAGCCCCGCCCTCCGGCGCGGCTCGTCCTGCGACTCGATCGGCCTGACGCTGCGCGACCGCGAGGAGCGGGCGTCCGCCGGGCTGGGCTTCTCGCCGGGCGCCTCGCCCCAACTGTGCTACGAAGCCAACGTGCTGACCTTCAACCAGGGCTTGCTCCTAAACTCGCCGGTCGCCGGCAGCGTCAACTACACCGACCCCTTCCTGTTCGGCTGGATGAACATCGGCTTCACTTCGTTTACGAACGGAGCGGCTGATGCGACGAATTTGGGTCTGCCGGTGGTGGGTTTCGCGATCACCTCGCGGGACGATTCCGCCACCGCCCTGCTGAGCGAGGCGGCCTTGTACGACCATTCGTATATCAGCCCCGCCGCGCCGAGCACGCCGCCGTGAAGAGGCGTCGCCCAGGATGGGACCCTGCGCTGATTTAGCCGGCGCCACTGTTTGACTCCAGGCCCGCGTTTCGGCGCGGGCCTTTTCGTTGCCGTCAAAATATCCAAGGCTCGCGCACGCCGCCACGCCCTAATCGCCAATGCCCCAGGAGCCTGGGATATACTGAATAGTGGGCTTGGTGATCTGGCGAAAGACGGAGCCGGAGCCTATCCGTCTGATTGGCTTAGGAGGAATTGACCCGATGAATCGCAAGATGAAGCAACTGGCGTTGGCGGTGGGG
>WBUJ01000160.1 GCA_008933795.1 Candidatus Contendibacter sp.
ACTGCGCGGATGAGGTCGCTTGGCTGGCGCGGCTGGACGCAGCGGCTGGCCAAGACCCCCACTGAACCATGCCAGTCAAACTCCGCGCCAAGCACCTCACCCCCGTTAACAAGCTCGCCCGCACTGCGTGGAACCTCGTCTGGCTGCTGCTCTATCGTCCCAGCCCGACCCCGCTGCACGGCTGGCGGTGGTCATAGCTCTGGTCTTTGTCTTTCTGCGGCCCATCAGTCAGTTCATCTATTTCCAGTTTTAAAAACCAGGTTTGATTTTTTGCCGACCAACGGAAACAAACGTCATGACGACCGTCATTCTCAGTTTTAACGCCTTTCATGCCGATTCCGCCGCCTGTCTGGTCGTTGACGGCGTGTTGCAGGGTGCCATCGCGGAAGAACGGTTGGGCGAGCGGCAAAAGCACAGCCCGGCATTTCCGGCCAATGCCATCCGCCGCCTACTCACGGACGCTGGCCTGCGCCTGCGGGACGTAACCCACGTCGCACTGGCGCGTGACCCCAAGGCCAACCAGGCTGCGAAGATGGCCTACGTAGCCCGACACCCGCTGAAAGCCGCTGGTGCGGTGGTCGAACATCTGAGCCGGAACCGCCGCACCCAGGGCACCCTGGAACAGCTTGCCGAAATTTGCGACGAGGACCCCGCTACAGCCCGGTTCGAGACGGTAGGCGTTGAGCATCACCTGGCCCATATCGCCAGCGCCTACTATCTGTCGCCGTTCGAGGAACTGACCGCCGGTTTTTCCTACGACGCCTCCGGCGACTTCGCCAGCGCCATGGCCGCCCGCTGTGAAGGAACACGCATTCAGGTACTGGACCGGGTGACGTTGCCGCACAGCCTGGGTTTCTTCTACACCGCCCTGTGCCAGTTCATTGGCTTTGACGAGTTCGGCGAGGAATACAAGGTCATGGGGCTGGCGCCCTACGGCGAGGACTGCCATGGCGATCTGATGCGCGAGTTGGTACGCCTGGATGACGATCACTGGTACCGCCTGGCTCCCGGTTATTTCGGGATGCACGAGGGCGGCGAGAGTGGGGCGGTCGATGATGAGCGGCGCATCCTCATGGGGCGGCTTTACACCGAGCGGCTGATCCAGGCGCTGGGTCCGCCACGACGGCGCAGCGACCCGTTGACCCAGCGCGAGATGGACATCGCCCGCTCCACCCAGGTCCGGTTCGAGGAGGCGGCCATGCACTGCCTCAATCGTCTGCATCGCCGGGTCCCGAGCGAGCGGCTGGCAATGGCCGGCGGTTGCGCCTTGAACGGCGTGGCCAACGCCCGCATTCTGCGCGAAACGCCCTTCACTCAACCCTATTTGCAAGCTGCCGCCTCCGACGACGGCACCTGCCTGGGCGCCGCCTACTACTGTTGGCATCAGGTGTTGGGCCAGCGGGAGCGCTTTCACATGGAGCACGCCTTCTGGGGACCGGCGTATCCCGATAGCCGGCTGCGGGCCGTTGCCGAGGCCAGCGGCTGTCTGATCCAGGTTTGCCGCGATGACGCCGACCTGGTGGAAACAGCCGCCGGCCTGATCGCGGACGGGCGAGTGTTGGGCTGGTATCAGGGGCGCAGCGAATGGGGACCACGGGCGCTGGGCAACCGCTCAATCTTAGCCAATCCGACTCTGGCCACGATGAAAGACACCATCAATGCCAAGATCAAGCGTCGGGAGTCCTTCCGTCCGTTCGCGCCCAGCGTGCTGCGGGAACTCGTGCCCACCTATTTCGAGCAGACGGTCGACAGCCCGTTCATGATGCACGTCGTCAAAATCCGCCCCGAATGGCGCGAGCGGCTGCCGGCCATCACCCATGTGGATGGCACTGGCCGCCTGCAAAGCGTGGATCAGACCAGCAATCCGCTGTATCACTGCCTGATCGAGGCGTTCCAGCGCCGGACCGGGGTCGGCGTGGTGCTGAACACCAGTTTCAACGAAAACGAACCGATTGTGGATACGCCGGAACAAGCTTATGACTGCTTCCAGCGCACCGACATGGACGCTCTTTGTCTGGGGCGGTATGTACTGGTCAAGCCGGAGGCCCGGTAGCCATGACCGATACGTCCCCCGCCATTTCCGGCTACCACTACGACCACGCCGGCTTGAACTGTTCCCACGGTTATCTGCTGCCCACCGTGCTGCGCCTGCTGGACGAGTTGAATCTGCCAGCGGACCAGCGCCGCCTGTTTGAAGTCGGTTGCGGCAACGGCTCGGTCGCCCATGAATTGGCCCGGCGCGGCTGGGACGTGACCGGCATTGATCCTTCGGCAGAGGGCATCGCCCAGGCGAACCAAACCCATCCTGATCTCAAGCTCTATTCCGGCTCGGCCTACGACGATCTGGCGGCCCAATACGGCCAGTTCCCGGTTGTTCTCAGTCTGGAAGTGGTCGAGCACGTTTATTTTCCCCGCCAGTATGCTGCAACCGTATTTTCATTGTTACATGGGGGGGGTACGGCCATTCTGTCAACGCCCTACCACGGCTACTGGAAAAACCTCGCTCTCGCCCTGAGCGGCAAGCTGGATCGGCACTTCACCGCCCTGTGGGATCACGGCCACATCAAGTTCTGGTCGATGAAAACGCTCGCTCTCCTGCTCGAAGAAGCTGGCTTCCGCGATATCCGCTTCGCGCGGGTCGGACGGATTCCCGCGCTGGCCAAGGCTATGATCGCGGTGGCGCGGCGGCCGGTATCGGCTCGTGTGGTAAAATGATGATTATCGTTTCTCGTCTGCACCGTTAGGGGCGTCTGATGACCATCACCACACTCTCTCGCCAGGAATTTAACCGGGACACTGACAAGGCCCAAAAAGCGGCGCGGAACGGCCCGGTGTTCATCACTGATCATGGCCACCTCGCACACGTGTTGTTGACTATCGAAGAATATCAGCGCATTACCGGTTGCCCGACCAACATCGTCGAGTGGCTGGCGCTGCCTGATGCTACCGATCTGGAGTTTGAGCCGCCCCGCTTGCGCGATCCTCTTTATCAGCCGGCTGATTTATCTTGATGTATTTGCTGGACACCAACGTAATTTCCGAGCTGCGCAAGGCCAAGGCAGGTAAAGCCGACCCGAAGGTCGTGGCCTGGGCCGAGCACGTTCCGACCCCGAGCTTGTTCCTTTCCGTCATCACGCTGCTGGAACTGGAAACTGGCGTACTGCTGATCGAACGGCGCGACCCTGCGCAGGGAGCCATCCTGCGCCGCTGGTTCGAATCACGGGTCTTGCCGGCATTCTCCGGACGCATCCTCGCCATCGATGCGCCTGTGGCGCGGCGGCTATGACCGACTACGCCCTCTCCCCCACCCCTCTCCCACACGCGGGCGAGGGGAGCTTTACTGTGTCCTCTCCCGGGCGCGGGGAGTGAACGGTTGACCCACCACCGCGCTGTGGGATCATGGCTACATCAAAGTAACTCAACCATAAAGCACCCCTCGCCCGCGTGTGGGAGAGGGGTGGGGGAGAGGGCGCATGAACTCGTTACTCAACAACGCCAAAACCTTGCGAAGCCACCAGACCGATGCAGAGCAACAATTATGGCATCAGTTAAGGGCGCATCGCTTCATGGGCTTGAAGTTCAAGCGACAGAAACCTATTGGTCATTATATTGTTGATTTTATTTGTATTGAGTATCAATTGATCATTGAGGTGGATGGTGGGCAACACATCGATCAAATGGAATACGATGATGAAAGAACGGCTTGGTTGGAAAGCGAGGGGTTTATGGTATTGCGATTCTGGAATCACGAAGTCTTGCAGGAAATGGATGGCGTGTTGGAACGGATACGACAAGCGGTTGTGGAGACTGCCATACCCTCTCCCCCACCCCTCTCCCGCACGCGGGCGAGGGGAGCTTTACTATGTCCTCTCCCGGGCGCGGGGAGTGAACGGTTATGACCCACCACCGCGCTGTGGGATCATGGCTACATCAAAGTAACTCAACCATAAAGCCCCCCTCGCCCGCGTGCGGGAGAGGGGTGGGGGAGAGGGCGCATCCCGCGCTGGCCAAGGCCATGATCGCGGTGGCGCGGCGGACACCGTACTGTGTATAAACTCAAACACTACACGACCACAGACGGGTCTGTGAAGGCGGCGACAAGCGAACGCAAACCGCCGATATCGAGCGGGCGATAGCGCGCTGGCGTGAATGGCAAGCAAGAGGTGGACATGCACACCGACGTTCAACATGATGACTGGCTTTATCAACAGCTCCAGGATGCCGGATTTGCCGCGGAGTATTTGAATGCGGCGTCTGAAGATGACGATCCTAAAACCTATGTATCGGCCTTGCGCAAGGTGGCGGAAGCGCGCGGTGGGATGAGCGTGATCGCCCAGAATGCCGGCCTATCCCGTGAACGTCTTGACCAGATGCTATCCACCCGGGGTAACCCCACCCTTAAAACGCTCGCGGCGGTACTCAAGGCGACCGGCCTGAAAATGGTAATCTCGCCGTACTCGCATCCTGGCGGCACCCAATAATGGTAGCGTTCGCCGCACGACCGTTTGAACCGCGTTTGCCGCGACCATGAAACTCGTCGCCATCATCCTGACCTTCAACGAGGAACGCCACCTGGCGCGCTGTATTGCCAGCCTGAACGGCATCGCCAGCGAGATCGTCATCGCCGACTGTTTCTCCACCGACGCCACGCTGGCCATCGCCCATGCCCATGGCGCGCGAGTGATCCAACGTGAATGGGTAAACTATGCCACCCAGTTCAACTGGGCGCTAACCCAGCTCGATGCTGACACCGACTGGGTGTTGCGCCTCGACGCCGACGAAGTTCTGACACCCGAACTGTGCGCCGAAATCCAGGCCTGCCTGCCGGCCCTCGGCCCCGAAATCGAGGGGATCTATTGCGGGCGGCGCATGACCTTCCAGGGGCGGTTGATCCGTCACGGCGGGGTGTTTCCGGTGCGGGTGTTGCGCCTGTTCCGCTACGGGCGCGGCCAGTGCGAGAACCGCTGGATGGACGAGCACATCAAGGTGGCTGGCGCGACGGCCGATCTCCGGGGCGAACTCATTGACGACAACCTGCAATCGCTCACCTGGTGGACCGCCAAGCACAACAGCTACGCCAGCCGCGAGGCAGTGGACCTGCTGAACCTGGAATACCACTTCATGCCCCACGACACCGTCGCCCGCCTGCGCGGCGGCCATCAGGCCGGGGTGAAACGCTGGCTGAAGGAACAGGTCTACGCCCGACTGCCCGGCGGGTTTCGCGCCTTCGCCTATTTCTGCTACCGCTACGTGATCCGTCTGGGGTTCCTGGACGGGCCGGCGGGGACCGCATTCCACTTCCTGCAAGGCTTCTGGTATCGGTATCTGGTGGATGCCAAGGTCGCCGAGGTGAAGCGTTGTATGCGGGAATCGGGCTGTGACATTATCACTGCGATCAAGCATACTCTCGACATCACGATTCAGTAGAAGCGTGTTGTAGTTCAAAAACGAGGTTATCGTGAACAGAATTGAGGTAAAAAGCATTCCGTTTGTTGAGCGCCCCTTCTGCCCACTCTGTGGGGCGAGCAGTCGAGAAATACATATATCATTTCCTGATATTCCAGTAGTTCGCTGCTCATCCTGTAGCTTCTTATATTCATCAAAACTCATGGCTGGTAATTCATTATCGGAATATTATCGCCAAGGTTTTGGTAGTGACCGGCATCGCCAGGGACAGTACATCAATGCCCGAATCAATGCTTGGGCTATCAGACATCTTGTACCCCTTAGTGAGATTCATTCTTTTCTCGATGTCGGAGCTGGGTATGGTTTTTTACTCCAACAGATGACTCGACGGAAAATTCGCTCTGTTGGAGTGGAACTTTCTGAGCAAGAAGCCCGCTATGGTCAAGGCCAGCTTGGGGTCGATATCCACAATAGCACCCTGGAAAAATCCAGTTTGCTGAAAGACTCCTTTGATCTCGTCGCCTGTTTCGAGGTCATCGAACATATTCCTGATCCCCCCATGTTCCTCGATGAACTGCTGAGCTATGTCAAGCCTGGCGGTTATCTAATTGTAATGACTGATAACTTCGAAAGCCGGGTCGCGCGAGAACTCGGTCCTGGTTTCCCAAAATGGATTCCGCACTCGCATATTTCGCATTTTGGTCCAGAAACTCTGAAGCGTTTGTTTATGGATAAAGGCATAGAGGTAGTGAGTCGGCTGTCATACACTCCTTGGGAACTTTTGGCTCGGCTTTACTATTTCAAGTTAAGGGGAGTACGCCAATCCCCTGAAAATACTTTCAACCTTTCCGATGTACTTACCCAAGAGATGCATGGTCATTTTCGGCTATTCCACTTGCGCCGTGTTGTAAACCTACTTTGGGCCAGATTGACCGCACAGCCCAATCTCGATGGCGCATTAATGTATCTACTCGGTCGGCGTAAGTCCTAAATATTGTTATGCACTACGTGATACGACTGTATTGGACATCAGATCTGGTGAGAGAATCGAGAATGACACCCATGAGTAGCTTAACCCTGGAAGAAGTCTGGGCGCTGTTCCGCGAAGTAGCGGAAGCCCAGAAGGAAACCGCCCGCAAGCTTCAGGAAACCGCGCGTCAAATCGAACGGGTGTTCCCCACTCTCGAGGAGGCTCATCCACACAGCGGTTGAAGGACGATCGTTGAGGGATGATACGATTTAAATCAAGTAATTGATCTGGTAATTTCTCAGCCACGGCAGGTATTCATGAAAGTATCCATCATCACCGTGACCCGGAATTGCGTCGGCACGGTGGCCGAGTGCTTGGCCTCGGTAGCCGGGCAGACCTATCCCCACCGCGAACACATCGTCATCGACGGCGCCAGCATAGACGGAACCCTGGAGGTACTGGAGACTTGGCGCCCCCAACTCGCGGTGCTGGTCAGCGAGCCGGACCGGAGTAGCTACGACGCGCTGAACAAGGGGATTGCCCGGGCGAGCGGTGACGTGGTCGGCTTGCTCAATGCCGATGACCGGTACGCCGGTCCCGGCGTCCTGGCCCGTATCGCCGCCGCTTTTGCCGACCCCCGTGTGGCCGCGGTCTATGGCGACCTGGTGTATGTGAGCCAGGCCGATACCGGGCGGGTGATCCGCTACTGGCGCGCCGGTCCGTACCACCCGCGCCGGCTCGCCCGGGGCTGGATGCCGCCGCACCCGACGCTGTACCTGCGCCGTGAGCTGTATGAACGCCATGGCGGCTTCGACCTGGGTTACCGGATCGCGGCGGATTATGACCTGATGCTGCGGGTGCTGAGCCGGATTAACGGCCAGGTAGTGTATCTGCCGGAAGTGTTGGTGCGCATGCGGCTGGGTGGGACCAGCAACCGCTCGCGCAACCTGCTGCAAAAATCCAGCGAAGACTACCAGATCCTGCGTCGTAACCGGATCGGCGGTCTCGGCACGCTGCTGCTGAAGAACGTGCAAAAGCTCCCGCAGTTTTTTCGAAGGTCCTGAGAAGTCCACCAAGCCCAGGCCACGCCTGGTCATGTAGCGGTACAACCACTCCTGCTTTTGGCGCTTAAAGACCGTTGGCGCCGCTCCACCGTGTTTTTCTTTCCAACCCAACACCCGTCAGTGGCCTTGCCGAATCCGCCTGGCCACTCCCTGTACGATCCGCACCCCATAAAACCACGGCACCCATAGCGAATGGCGAAGGCCGTACTTGCGGCGGATATAGTCGGCATCCGGGAACAGATACTGGTTGAGCCAGCGCAGACGCGCAGCGGTGGAGGGCAGAGCGCGGAAATTCAGCCATTCCAGACGCCACCGCTTGCGGGCCACCCGGGGATCAAACCAGCCTTCCCGGTCGGCACCGGCTTGCAGTCGGCCCCGGATTTCATCGGGCACAACGGTCTCAAACGCCGTTTGCATGGTGCGCAAACCATCGAGGCATGGACCGCACACGCCCCGTTCTTCCGCCAGCGTCATCCATTCTTGCCATTGCTCATCGGTCAGGTGCTGGGTCAGTAGATGGATATCGTACAGCCAGATCAACCGGTCCCCGTTGCCTGCCGGTAGGTGAGCGACCCGGTGCATACAAGCCAGCAGCAGCGCATGGACTGAGCCCAGACCGTGGGCGTGCGGCCCCAGCGCCGGAATGGGCACGGCCACCGCCGCCAGCTCGGCAAAGGTAAACCGCTCGGAAAGGAGCGTGGCATTGTTCAACCGCCAATGGATATCCAGGGCATGGGGCAGCCCGCCGTGGCCGGTTTTATAACAGCCGAGTTCGTGGACGATCAGATCGCCAGACACGGCGTTCGGGCGCTGATAACCCAGAGTCTGGAGCACGCGCCAGGCGCGTTCGGCCTCGTCGCGCGACGGCAGCAACAGATCGGTATCGCAGCGGTCGCGCAGATGCGGTTCGGGATACAGGGTATA
>WBUJ01000161.1 GCA_008933795.1 Candidatus Contendibacter sp.
TTGAACGGCGTGGTGCATGTGCTCATGCCATGTTGCTTGACTTAATCTGCCGAACCGCCGTGTACGTGACCCGTACGCACGGTGGTGTGGGAGGGGGGAGCCGTGAGGCTTCTCCCTATCCCGATTGGGCCGCAAACTCAGGGAACCGGCGGGACGAACGCGCTGGCTCAGTCCAGCCGAAGCCGTCGCCCTGGTGCGCGCCGCCGAGCGGATTCCGAAGGCCGAACATCTGTCCGACTTCATCCGCCTGGGGCTATACACCGGGATGCGACCCGGGGAATTGCTGTATCTGGAATGGGGCTGGGTGAACTTGTCGCGTCATCTGGTCTACTTCGGTGCAGGTGATCAGAAAAACGGCAAAGTCAGCAGCATACCGCTGAATCGACGCGCCCGTGACGTGCTGATCGCCAGCGCCCGATTCGGGGCCACGCATTGTCCGGCAGCCCAATGGCTGTTCCGCGACCGGAGCGGCGCACGGATCAACAGCATCGAGAAGGGCTTCGCGGCTGCGGCGAAGCGGGCAAACATCCCGCATTGCACGCCGCACGACTTGCGCCAAACGTGCGCGAGTTGGTTGGTGCAGGCGCGAACGCCAATCCAGGAAGTGACGCAATTGTTGCGCGTTGCGCCATGCCGACATCCAAACGACCCTGGAAGTCCATGCCCACCTGATGCCGGATCAGTTGCGCAGGACCGTCGAAATACTGGATCGTCATAATCTGGTCGTGGACCAGAATCCGGGCGAAGGAAAAACGGCCTCAAGCCGTTGATTTGATGGTCGGGGTGACAGGATTTGAACCTGCGACTCCTGCCTCCCGAAGGCAGTGCTCTACCAGGCTGAGCTACACCCCGACAAGGGAAGGGATTTAATAGCGGCGGCTCACCGCGAATCGAGCCAAGTCAATTAGCGCATCTTTGGCGGGCGAACCTAGCAACAGCGCCAGCTCGGCGATGGCCCGCTCGGCTTGCTCGACGGCAAGACGCGCAGTGTAATCCAGCGCGCCAGTAGACTCAATAGTCCGGGTCACGAGGTCGAGCTGATCCAGGCCGCCCTGTTCGATAGCTTTGCGGATAATGCGGGCTTCCTCGACCGTGCCATGACGCATGGCGTGAATCAGCGGTAGAGTCGGCTTGCCTTCGGCCAGGTCATCGCCGATGTTCTTGCCCAACTCCGCGCTGGATGCGCGGTAGTCCAGCACGTCGTCGATCAACTGGAACGCCGTACCCAAATGCAGCCCGTATCGCCCGAGCGCCAGCTCCGTGTCCCGGGGTCGGTTCGCCAACACCGCGCCCAGTTGCGCGGCGGCCTCGAACAACTTGGCGGTCTTGCAGTGAATGACCGCCATGTAGCGTTCCTCCGTGGTGTCGGGGTCGTGGCAGTTGAGCAACTGCATGACCTCGCCCTCGGCGATGGTGTTAGTGGTGTCGGCCATGATTTCCATCACCCGCATGCTGCCGATGCCGACCATCATCTGAAACGAACGGGAGTAGAGAAAATCGCCCACCAGCACGCTGGCCTGGTTGCCCCAAATCGCGTTCGCGGTCTCCCGCCCGCGGCGCAGGCTAGATTCGTCCACCACGTCGTCGTGCAGCAGGGTGGCGGTATGGATGAACTCGACGATGGCGGCGGCGGCGATGTGATCGTTGCCCGCGTAACCGCAGGCGCGCGCCGCCAGCAGCACGGCGACCGGCCGCAGCCGCTTGCCGCCGCCGTCGATGATGTAGCCGGCCAACTGGTTGATCAACGCCACATCGGAGTGAAGCTGCTGGCGGATCAGGGCGTCGACAGCGCGCAGATCGTCCGCGATGGGCGCGCGGATGCGTTCGATATCCATGGGAAGCGTAGCGTGGCGAAAGACGCCCGCCATGCTACGGATTGGCCGCGACAGGGTCAAGGCAAGCGCCTAAACATCGCTATCGGCTG
This sequence comes from Candidatus Contendibacter sp., assembly GCA_008933795.1. Lineage (GTDB taxonomy): Bacteria > Pseudomonadota > Gammaproteobacteria > Competibacterales > Competibacteraceae > Contendibacter. The sequence goes on from WBUJ01000161.1 coordinate 1,925, forward strand.
GAATTTGTTTGACCTCGACCAGGGGCGTCGCTAGAATTGCATCCCTTTAGTCGGGACGGACCAGCCGTTTGGAGATTTTGCAATGTATGCTGTCATCAAGACCGGGGGCAAACAATACCGGGTGACTGAGGGGGAAACCCTCCAGGTCGAGAAGCTCGACGTCGAGGAAGGCGCCTCTGTGGAATTCGACCAGGTGCTGATGGTCGCCGACGGCGACCAGATCCAGGTCGGCGCGCCCTATGTCGAAGGCGCCCGGGTGACCGCCACTGTCAAATCCCAGGGGCGTGGTCCGAAGGTGCTGATCGTCAAGTTCCGCCGCCGCAAGCACTATCGCAAGACCCAGGGTCACCGCCAGTCCTACACGGAACTGAAGATCGGCGGCATCAGCGGCGCGCGGGCCGCAGTGGCGGCAGCGTCGAATCCGGAGGCTTGAGCCATGGCACACAAGAAAGCGGGCGGCAGCAGCCGCAACGGTCGCGATTCCGAATCCAAGCGCCTGGGCGTCAAGCTCTACGGCGGGCAAGCGGCGCGAGCCGGCAATATCATCGTCCGGCAGCGCGGCACGAAATTCCATCCGGGCCGCAACGTCGGCTGCGGCGTGGACTACACCCTGTTCGCCAAGGTGGATGGTCACGTGGTGTTCGAGACCAAGGGTCCGTTCAACCGCAAATATGTGAGCGTCCAGCCGGCGCAGTGAACGGCCGGCGGTTCGGGCGCGTCGAAAGCCCCAGCCGGGGCTTTTTCTTTGCCCGCGATCCGAGAGGGACGCCATGAAATTCGTCGATGAAGTGACCATTCGGGTCGAGGCCGGCGACGGCGGCAACGGTTGCGTCAGCTTCCGGCGCGAGAAATACATTCCCTTCGGCGGTCCCGACGGTGGCGACGGCGGCGACGGCGGCAGCATCTGGCTGCAAGCCGACGCCGAACTGAACACCCTGGCCGATTACCGCTTCACCCGGCGGTTTTGCGCCGAGCGCGGCCAGAACGGCCGGGGCGCCAATTGCACCGGTCGGAGCGGCGCCGACCTGACCGTGATCGTCCCGGTCGGGACGGTGGCCCACGACGCCGACACCGGCGAACTGATCGGCGATCTGGTCGAACCGGGACAACGCCTGCTGGTGGCGCGCGGCGGCTTTCACGGCCTCGGCAATACCCGCTACAAGAGCAGCACCAACCGCGCCCCGCGCCAGTCCAAGCCCGGCACGCCCGGCGAGGCGCGCGACCTGCGGCTGGAATTGAAGGTCATCGCCGACGTGGGCCTGCTGGGCATGCCGAACGCCGGCAAATCCACCCTGATCCGCGCGGTGTCCGCCGCCCGGCCCAAGGTCGCCGACTATCCCTTCACTACTCTGCATCCCAATCTGGGCGTGGTGCGGGTCGGGCCGCTGAAAAGCTTCGTGATGGCCGACATTCCGGGGCTGATCGAAGGCGCGGCGGACGGCGCGGGGCTGGGTGTGCAGTTTCTCCGCCATCTCAGTCGCACCCGCCTGCTGTTGCATCTGGTGGATGTCTCCCCCTACAGCGATAGCGGCGACCCGGTGCGCGATATCGAGATCATTCTCGGTGAACTAGCGCGATACAGCGCCGAACTGGCCGGGCGCGAGCGCTGGCTGGTGCTGAACAAGCTGGATCTGCTGCCGCCGGCGGAACGCGCAACGCGGGTGGCGGATCTTACGGCGGCGCTGGGCTGGACCGGGCCGGTGTTCGGGATCGCCGCCCTCAACGGCGAAGGAACCGAGGCCTTGATGGGGGCGGTGATGGAGCGGCTGGAGAAGCGGCGGCGGGCGGAAGCGGCAGCCCGGACTACGGAACCCGCGGATGTTGGAGCGGACGATGTTCAGCAAGAAGACTCGTGAACAGTTGGGCGCGGCCCAGCGCTGGGTGGTCAAAATCGGCAGCGCGATGATCACCAACGACGGCCAGGGGCTGGACAGTTTTTCCATCGAAGCCTGGGTGGCGCAGATGGCGGAACTGCACCAAGCCGGGCGGGAACTGCTGCTGGTAACCTCCGGCGCGGTGGCCGAGGGGATGCGGCGGCTGGGCTGGAGCCAGCGACCGACCGCGCTGGCCGATTTGCAGGCGGCGGCGGCGGTGGGGCAGATGGGCCTGGTGCAGGCCTGGGAATCGGCCTTCGAGCGCCACGAGATTCAAACTGCGCAGATTCTGCTGACCCACGAGGACGCCTCCGACCGCCAGCGTTATCTCAACATCCGCAACACCCTGCGCACCCTGCTGCGACTGCGGGTGGTGCCGGTCATCAACGAAAACGACACGGTGGCGTTCGAGGAAATCCGTTTCGGTGACAACGACACGCTCGGCGCATTGGTGGCCAATCTGGTTGAAGCCGAGTTGTACGTCATCCTCACCGACCAGCAGGGGTTGTACGACAAAAATCCGCGCCAATTTCCCGATGCGCGACTGATCGGCGAGGGGCGGGCCGGCGACGCGAGGCTGGAGGCGATGGCGGGCGGCGCGGGCAGTCTGGGTAGTGGTGGGATGATGACCAAGCTGCACGCGGCGACCAAGGCGGCGCGATCCGGCGCGTTTACCCTGCTGGCCTGGGGGCGCGAGCCGGAGGTGCTGCGACGAGTCGCAGCCGGCGTCGAACTGGGCACCCTGCTGCGGCCCAGCCAGAGTCCGCTGGCGGCGCGCAAGCAATGGCTGGCGGTGCAGTTGCAGGTTCGGGGCCGGCTGCATCTGGACACCGGCGCGGTGCGGGCGTTGCGCGCGGCGGGGAAAAGCCTGCTGCCGGTCGGAGTGACCGCCGTCGAGGGCAAGTTCAACCGGGGCGATCTGGTGGCGTGCCTGGACCCTAACGGGATTGAGGTGGCGCGCGGGCTGGTCAATTACGATACCGAGCAAGCGCTAACGCTGATCGGCAAGACTACCCACCGGATCGAGGCGCTGCTGGGGCACGTGGACGACCCGGAACTCATCCATCGCGATAATCTGGTGCTGGTGTAGGCCTTCTGCTCCCTGATCGATCCTGTGCTGCCATGTGCTTGATTCTAATCGCCTATCGCATTCATCCAGGCTATGAACTGCTAGTTGCGGCCAATCGGGACGAGTTCCACGACCGCCCCACCGCGCCGCTGGCCTTTTGGGACGACAGTCCCCAGGTGCTGGCGGGCCGTGATCTCAAGGAAGGCGGCGCCTGGATGGGCATCACCGGCGCGGGTCGTTTCGCCGCTCTCACCAACTACCGCGATCCGAGCCGGGTGCTGCCGGACGCGCCATCGCGCGGCCATTTGGTCAGTGGTTACTTGCAAGGCGCCGAGCCGGCTCGCTTCTACCTTAATCGGCTGATGACGCGCGCCGATGTTTATAACGGCTTCAACCTGCTGCTGGGCGATGCCACCGGCCTGTACTACTACTCGAATCGCGCCAGCGGGTTTCAGGCGTTGACGCCGGGGCTGTACGGCCTCAGCAACCATCTGCTGGACACGCCCTGGCCGAAGCTGAAGCGGGGGCGACGCGCCCTGCGGCGGGTGCTGGAGTGCGGGTCCGAGCCGACGCCGGACGCGTTGCTGCGCCTGCTCGCCAATCGCACGCCCGCGCCCGACGCCGAACTGCCCGACACGGGAGTACCGCTGGAATGGGAGCGCTGGCTGTCGTCGATCTTCATCGACGCGCCAGGCTACGGCACCCGGTCCTCCACCGTGCTACTGGTGGAGGCGGGAAGGCGGGTGCGCATGGTCGAAACCACTTGGGTCGACGCCAGTCGGCGTGAGTTCATGCTAGATTGGCTACCTCTGGAATGATGGGCCGGTTTGTTCGGCCCGGCGCCGCCAAAAGCTATCCTCTTGTTCAGGCGAATCCTCATCGGCTATGCTTGGTTTTGCCGCATAATCATAAGCCCGGCCACGGGTAGCCTGATTTCTCGAAAACCCCGCCAGTTTGGCCCCGGTAGCTCAGTTGGATAGAGCGCACCCCTCCTAAGGGTGAGGTCACAGGTTCAATTCCTGTTCGGGGCACCAAATTCTAGAATCTTACCGTTTCATACCGTCCCCTAACCCCGCTTTTACAAGGCTTATCCGGGTAGATTGTTGTTTCACGCTGGCGCAAGCGATACCGCCAAATTGCGGGTAGAATGGCGGTACTTTTTGAGGTATCCGTAGATTTCCCCCTACCGATACCGTCAACCCGAACCGCTAGCCCCTTGGAACGCCCATGCTCAAAGACGCCTTGAACGATGTTGCTATCAGGAAAGCCAAGCCCAAAGAAAAACCGTACAAGCTGGCAGACGGGCGCGGCATGTATCTTTTAGTGACAGGTACGGGGAAATACTGGCGACTGGATTACCGAATGGACGCCAAAAGGAGAACGCTGGCGCTGGGTTGCTATCCCGACGTGACCTTGAGTCAGGCGCGGCAACGGCGCGGCGCGGCGCGGCAACAAATTGCAGACGGGATAGACCCCGGCGCGGTACGCAAGGCGCAAAAACAAGCGGCGGGCGAACGGCGGGCGAACAGTTTTGAAGTGATTGCGCGGGAATGGCACAGCAAACAATCACCTACCTGGGCAATCAGCAATAGCGACAAGATCATCAAATTATTGGAACGCGATTTATTTCCCTGGCTTGGCACTCAACCGATTGACGATTTACCCGCTACGGAACTGTTAGCCACCTTGCGGCGCATTGAAAGCAGGGGAGCGATTGAAACCGCCCATAGAACGCTGCAAATTTGCGGGAAAGTATTTCGTTATGCGATTGCTACCAAACGTGCGGAACGGGATATATCGGCGGATTTGAAAGATGCCTTACCTTCCGAGATTACCCAACATCGGGCGGCGATTACCGAACCCAACGAGATAGCGGGTTTGTTGCGCGCGATAGAGGGTTATCAAGGTACCTTTGTCGTTCAATGTGCCTTGCGGCTTGCGCCCCTGGTTTTTGTTCGCCCTGGCGAACTGAGACAAGCGCAATGGGATGAAATGGATTTAAACGCCGCGCTATGGGCGATTCCAGCCGAACGGATGAAGATGAAAGAACCGTTATTGATTCCACTGGCTACGCAAGCGGTGGCGATTCTCAAAGAACTTCATCCCTTGACCGGAAGCGGTCAATACGTGTTTCCCAGTCCCAGAACCGACAAGCGCCCCATGTCCAACAACGGCATTTTATCGGCCTTGCGGCGCATGGGTTACGGCAAGGATGAAATGAGCGGGCATGGATTTAGAGCCATGGCGCGAACGGTCTTAGATGAAGTGTTGAACTTTCGCCCGGACATCATCGAGCAACAGTTAGCCCATGCCGTGAAAGACCCGAACGGGCGCGCGTACAACCGAACCAAACACCTTGAGGAACGGCGGCGGATGATGCAGGTATGGGCGGATTGGCTTGACGAGTGCAAGACCGGCGCGAAAGTGTTGCCGTTTCGCCAAGCGGGCTAGGCGTTCATGGCGGCCCGCTGGCGCTGTGGATACGGTTAATTTTGATTAAAAACATGGTGTTAAGCGTAAAAACGAATTAGGGCGGCCCTGGTGCGAAACAGGAACCGCCCTTTGTCATATCGGCCTTGGAGAAACCTGGTGACAAGCGGAAAGTATATTGATAACCCGTTGCGGTTACTAGAGGAACGGGCGCGGAACGGATTGCTGTCTGGAGAATCGGAACTGTGGTTGTGGGAAATCATGAAATTAGAGTTTCCAGCGTTCACCAGTTACGACGATAGGCAACGCCCAGAGGTTAAAAACTGGGGAAATTCGATTCGATCATCAATTAGCTTTGGCCTATTAGGCGATGGCGTTCATTTTGAACAAGTGACAAAGGCACACACCTTTATACATGAAGATAAAAGTAAGTGGGGATCAGTTCGTGAGCCAAGGAGGGTAACAATACCCGGTTCTAGTGACTGGCGCATTCCACGCGATGCCTACCGGAATTGGCGCGCAACTCAATCGAATCTCCCAAATGGTTCTATGATTCATCTGTGGATTGGAACGGTTGAACGTGAATCAGAATCGAAGGCTCAAAAAACTAAACTTCCCAGCATGTTTGAACGTCGGCTTGAATCATTCATGAGTTATCTTAATGAATTGGAAAAAGCCGGAGACTTTGACAGGAATTCTATTATGGAAAAAAAAGAAGAATTGCATGATGGTTTAAAAAAGTATGATCGTAAACTATGGGAAATAGCATTTAGTACATTTGAAGGATTTTTAAAACAAGCGCATAAGGAAATAGACTTTTTTATTCATTCCGGTCCTAGACCACAAAAACCAAGTTAGCCTTGCCAGCCGTCGCCAGCATCGCCCGCCGTTGCCGGTTCGCCCTGGTCACCTCCACAACGAGGGGCGGTAGACCGTCACCGGCGGGCGCTGTCCAGGTCTGGCGCTGTCCAGGTCTGGCGCTGTCGAGTCCAGTAGATCAGCGCCCCGTTGCCACCTTGGCGGCCCTGGTCACCTCCACAACGAGGGGCGGATAGACCGTCACCGG
>WBUJ01000162.1 GCA_008933795.1 Candidatus Contendibacter sp.
CACGATATCTCGAACCGGGGCGAGGATTGCCCAGCTAACTATCCTCGCCACCCTGACCTCTCCGTGATAAAGGGAGAGGCAGGGGATACTGAAAATCAATCCCCCACATGAAGTTTAACCCCAATCCTCGCGACGGTCCTTCCTGCAGAGCACAGGCCCTGAGGTTTTCAACACAGTTATACCCACTCCGGGTAGATTTTAACCTTTACCGGGCAGGCCGGGATAAAGCCGTAGGATGCGGTGAACGAAGGGAACCGCATCGGTCGCAAGAGATGCGGTTCGTACCTCACCGCAGCCTACGGCCATACACCAGCACCGCCCAGCGGCCGCGCAACGGGCGGGTCTGCGGGTGGATTTTCAGGATCAGCCACACGACCAGCGGCGTGAGGGCGGCGGGCACGAACAGGGAATGGCTCGGGCCACGGTGATAGGTGAAGTCGCGGACCGCGTCGCCCAGGGGCACGAGCACGTCGAGGTCTGGCAGGGTGCCGAGTAGCGCGCCCCAGAGCGCGGCGCGGCGACCGACCTGGCGGCCGAGCACGGCCTCGCCGACAGCCGCGCCGAGCGTGAGTTGGGTGAGGGAGTCCATAGGCCTTGATGGAATGGGTTTTGATGTTGGATCATGAAAAACCGGAATCTTCACGAGGACCCTGATTGATGGCTTGTTCCCCGAAACCAACCCGCAGGCGCGTCCTGCTGGGAATCGCGCTTTACCTGGCATTCGGTTCCCTGGCCTGGGCCGAGGAGAACCCGTGGCAGGCGCTGCGTTCCGGCGCGGCGGTTGGCCTCCTGCGTCATGCCACAGCGCCGGGCGTCGGCGACCCGGCGCACTTCCGCCTGGACGATTGCGCGACCCAACGCAACCTGTCGGAAGCGGGACGGCAACAAGCCCGTGCGATTGGGGCCGCGTTCCGCCGCAACGGCATCACCAGCGCCCGCGTGTTATCCAGTCGCTGGTGTCGGTGCCTGGAGACCGCCCGCCTGCTGGACCTGGGGCCGGTTGAACCCTTTCCCCCGCTGGATTCCTTTTTCGCCGACCGCGAACGCGCCTCTCCCCAAACGGCGGCGCTCCAGGCGTTTCTCAGCCGCCCCTACGTGGGGCCGCCCCGGGTGCTGGTCACCCATCAGGTGAACATCACCGCCCTCACCAGCGTCGTGCCGCGCTCCGGCGAATTGATCGTCGCGCAGCCGCTGGCGGACGGGCGGGTTCGGGTCATCGGCCGCCTGGAACTGGGCAGCGTTCCCGCCGAGCCGGGAGCTGAATCGCCTTGAGCAGGCACGCAGCGGTCCGCCTCAATATTTCACCGAACAGCCGTAGGGCCGAGTCACGGGCGCGCTGATCGGCTGGCCGGCGGCGCGTTCCTTCAGAGCGACGCGCACGTACTGGGTGGCCTTGGGAATATCGGCCGGGTCCGCAGTGGCCAGGCTGTCAATGCCGCCCATGTACACCAGCTTCCCCGCTTCATCAATGATGAACAGGTGGGGCGTGGTTTTTGCTTCATAGGCCCGACCGATCCGACCCTCGGGGTCGAGCAGGACGGCGTGGGGCGCCGCCTTACGGGAACGAGTCAGTTCATCCGCTTCGGCGGGACTGACGTAGCCCTGCTGGCCGGGGGCCGACGAGATCACTGACAGCCAGATCACGCCCTGGGCCGCCGCTTCCCGCTGCTGCTCCTGCAGGTTGCCGGCGCCGTAGTGCTTGCGGACATAGGGGCAGTCGTGGTTAGTCCATTCCAGCACCACGGTCTTGCCCCGGTAATCCGCCAGCCGATGGGTCTTGCCCTGGGTGTCCACGCCCGTGAAGTCGGGTGCCGGCTCGCCTACGCGCGGCGCGGCGATTGCGCTACCGGCAACAAAGGCCAAGGTGATCAGGAAGACATGGAAGAACGCTGGCAACATGATCTTTCTCCAAAGGTTTCAATGGGATTGCAGGGCTTCGGCGATGATGCCTTCGGTGAGCAACGGGGGCAGCACGACCGGTGTTTCGCTCCCCGGCGCATACCACAGATACAGGGGAACGCCGCTCCGCCCGTGGCGTTCCAGTTGGCGGGCGATAACCGGGTCGCGCCGCGTCCAGTCCGCCACGAGGTAGGCCACCGCCCGGTCGGCGAACAACCGCCGGGTGTTTTCCGTGGCCAGGGCCACCCGCTCGTTGACCTGGCAGGTGATGCACCAGGCCGCGGTGAAGTTGACGAACATCGGACGTCCCGCCGCCGTCAGTTCCCGCACCCGCGTTTCGGACCAGGCCAGATGCTCCGGGTCGGCGCGGGCGGGCGCGGCGACATCCGGCCCGGCGACAGGGCGCAGGAGCAGTAGCAGAACGACGGTCACGGCAGCGCCCAGCAGGCCGAGCCGCCAACCCCGGGGTTGCCACTGCCCGTACAGCCAGGCGGCCAGGGCCACTGCCACCAGACCGACCAGAGCCGCCCCGTAGGCGCGGGCGTCGGTCTGCTGACTGAGGACCCACAGCAGCCAGGCGGCGGTGGCGTACAGCGGGAACGCCACCGCCTGCTGGAAGCCTTTCATCCAGGGTCCCGGTTTGGGCAGCCAGCGGACCTGGGCCGGCCAGAGACTCAGCAGCACCACGGGCAGCGCGAAGCCGACCCCGAGCGCCAGGAACACCGCGAGCGCCTCGCTGGCCGGGCGGGTAAGGGCGAAGCCCAGGGCCGTCCCCATGAAGGGAGCGGTGCACGGACTGGCCACCACGGCGGCCAAAACACCCGTAGCGAAGGTATTGAACAGTCCGCTGCCGGCGGTCAGGGCTTGACCCGCCCCCATCAGCCCCGCGCCGACGGTGAACACCCCCGACAGGTTGAGGCCCACCAGCAACATGAGGTAGGCCAGCAGCGCCACCAGGACGGGGGACTGGAGTTGGAAGCCCCAGCCCAGGGAAGCGCCGCCCGCCCGCAACAGCAGCAGGATCGCCGCCAGGGCCAGGAAACTGAGCAGGATGCCCGCGCCATAGCTCAGGCCGTGTCCGACCCGGCGCCGCTGATTCGCCCCGGCCTCGCGGACGAACCCCAGCACCTTGATGCCCAGCACGGGCAGAACACAGGGCATCACGTTCAGGATCAGGCCGCCCAGGAAGGCGAAGCCCAGCGCCGCCAGCAAGCCCAGGGGTTCGCTGGCCCCGGTCGTCGCCGGCTGCGCTTCCAGCCGTACCGCATAACCTCGACGGGCCGGCGCACCGCCGTTCGGCGTTTCCACCACCAGCAGCCCGTCCAGCGCGGCATCGCCGGCGGGGGGCAGATCGCCGGCGGGTACGCGCAGCGCCAGACCTTCGGCGGTGGGTTGCCGGCTTTGCGCGCCGCTGGGGTCCACCGGCCCCCACTCGTAGGCGGCAAACCAAACCTCGGCGCGGTCGTCCACCACCAAACCCGGCACTTCCAGGGTGATCGTCCGGGCATCGCCGGCCAGGCGATAACGGCCCGATACGCGGTCGGCTTCGGGCCATTGCGCCCGGGCGGCGGCAAACAGGTGTTGCGTTGCGGGGTCCCACGTGAGACTGCCGGGATGCGGCAGTTCGAGGGTGAGGCGTCCGGATTCGGGAATGCACTCCACCCGGCAGACCAGCCATTCGGCGTCAGCGGTGAGCGTCAGCGGGCCAGCGGGCAGCGGGCCGGCGGGTATCCGCACCGGCGCGAGCAAGGTCACGGCCTCCTCATAACCGTAGTTGGTCAGCGGCCCGACCCGGATGCGCTGGGGGACGGGCCAGTGGAGGTCGCCGGCGGTCCAGCCGTCGGGCAGCGTCCAGCGGATGACCGGAGCGGCGCCCGAAGCCCCGGGATTGCGCCAGTACACATGCCAATGCGGAATCAACTCGAAGCGCAGACCGAGCCACAGGGTTTGTCCCGGCGTGGCCTGGGGCTGCTCGCTCAGCAGCGTCACCGTGGCGTGCGCGGTCGAGACCGTCGCCGCACCGTGGGCGGGCGGGGCTAGCGACGCCAGGAGCCAGGCCAGCCAGAAAATGATCGAGAACAAAGCTGATTTCATTTTCATGGATTCACCCGCCCCGGCCCGGTCCACCCGCCGCCTGAGTTGCTTCGGCGGTAAGCATACCCGGTGATGACGGAGACGATTCCCATCGCCCGGTCAGGTCGTACAGCAGCCCCATCAGCGCCGGCACGACGGTCGGCGTCAGCAGCGTGGCGAACGCCAGCCCGCCGACCAGCACCACCCCTAGCCCCTGATACAGTTCTGCGCCCTGGCCGGGAATCACCGCCAGCGGCAACATCCCCAGCACGCTGGTGGCCGCCGCCATGAAAATCGCCCGCAGCCGGTCGCGGGTCGCCTGATACAACGCCGCGTCGTGGTCTTCCCCGAATTCACGTTGCCGTTGCAGGGCGCGATCCACCAGCAGAATCGCGTTGTTGACCACGATGCCGGTCAGAATGATGAAGCCCAGCGCGGTGATCATGTCCACCTGTACCGTCATGCCGAACACCCGATGGGCAAGGATGAGGCTCAACAGCGAGCCGCTGATCGCCATCGGCACCGTCGCCATAATCACGACCGGATACCGGAACGAGCGGTACAGCGCCACCAGCAGCAGATAGGTGATCAGCAGCGCCAGCGCGAAGGCCGACGCCAGTTGCCGCAGCGTTTCGGCCAGCCGGTCGGCGGTGCCCGCCAGGCGGATTTGCTCCCCCGGCGGCAGTTCGGCCCGCAACGGCGCTAGCACTTCGCGTTCGGCTCGCTCCACCAGCGCGCTCAGCGGCGCGTCTTGAGCCAGCGAGGCGATCAGGGTGACGGAACGCTCCAGATTGATGTGCTGGATTGCGTCCGGCCCGGTGGTTTCGCGCACCTCGGCCACGTCGCCCAGTTGAATCGGCTGGCCGCGCCCGGTGTACAGCGGTAATTGCCGCAACTGCTCCGGGGTTTGCGCGAACACGTTTTTCAGTTCGACCGACACGTCCAGTTCGTTTTTACCTTCCAGGAACTGCGAGGCCAGCCGCCCGCCCAGCGCGGTTTCCACCAGCGCGCCCACGTCGGCCTCGGCCAGTCCCACTTCGGCCAGCCGTTCGCGATTGGGGATAATCTGCAACTCCGCGGCGCCGGTGACGAAATTCGAGCGCACGGTGCGCACGCCCGGCAGCCGCCGCAACTGCTCGGACGCCTGCCGCTCCAGTTCGCCCAGCCGGTCGAGATCGTTGGCGACGATATCCACCTCGAACTCCTTGCCGGGATCGCGGAAGATGGAGGGGCGGGTCGCCACCACAAAGCGATAACCGGCGAAGTTGTTACTCTGCGCCCGCAACCGCTCGACCATCGCATCCAGGCCGGCGGCGGTGGCGAATTCCGGTTTGAGCACGCTCAACACCCCGCGCATGCCGCCGGGCCGATCCACCAGCCAGGTGCGTTCGATTTCCGGCTGGGCGCGAATGAACTCCTTGAGCGGTTCGGCCTGGCGGACCGCTTCGGGCAGGCTGGTCCCCGGCAGCGGTTCGGCCCGCCAGATCACCAGATTGCGGTTGCCGTCGGGCAGGAAATCGGCGGGCGGCAGCAGGGCGAAGCTGACGCCGACCAGCGCGACCGGAAGCGCCAGCACCAGCAGGCGACGGAGGATGCGGCCCGGCCCCAGCGCCCACGCCACGGTCGCGGCCAGCCCGTTTTCCAGCCCGCCCTGCACCCGGCGAAATACGGCGGAGGCTCGGGCCACGGCGCGGCGCAACCCATTGCCGCCCGCTCTGTCGCCCACCGCCTGCACCTGGCGGGCTTCGTCCGGGCTGAGGAACAGGCCAGCCAGCATCGGCACCAGGGTCAGCGCCGCGAACAGCGCGAACAGCGCCGCCGCCGACAAGGCAATCGCCATGTCGGCGTACAGTTGGCCGACTTCGCCCGTCACCAGCAGCAGCGGAATGAACACCACCACGTTGGTCAAGGTGGAGCCGAGCAGCGCCGGTCCTACTTCCACCGCACCGTCAATGGCGGCGCGAACTGCGCTTTTACCGCGCTGCAAATGGGTGAACACGTTCTCGATGACCACGATGGCGCTGTCCACGATCATGCCGACCGAGAACGCCAGCCCGGCCAGGCTGATGATGTTGAGACTGCGCCCCAGCAGCGCCATGACGCTGAACACGCTGATCAGGGTCACCGGAATCGTCACCACGACGACCGCCACGGTGCGCAGCGACCCCAGGAACAGCACCAGCGCCAGCGTCGCCAGCACCGCGCCGGTCAGCAGGTTGCCCCACACCAGTTTGACCGCCTGGCCGACGTATTCGCTTTCGTCGTAGTTGTAAACGAAGTCAATGCCTTCGCCGGCGCGGTCGAACTGCTCCTCGAGTTCGGCGATGGCCGCCCGCACGCCCTGGGCGACTTCCGGCACGTTGGCGCCGACCTGCCGGATCACGCCGATGGCGACGGTCGGCTGATCCCGGAACACCACGACGCTATCCAGCGGCTTGCGGCCGAATTCGACGCTGGCCACATCGCGCAGATACACCGCGCCCCCTGCGTCGCGCCGCAGCACGAACTGCTCCAGTTGCGCCAGATCCTGCGAGCGGCTGACGGTGCGCACCCGGTATTCGCGCCGTCCCAGCGTCATGGGGCCGCCGCGCACGTCGCGATTGTTGTCGCGCAACACCTGCACCACGTCGCCGATGGTCAGATTGCGCACCGCCAGCGCCTTGGGATCCACCCGCACCTCGACCTCGCGCTCCTGCCCGCCCGGCGTGAAGAACTGCCCGACGCCCGGCACCCGCCGCAAGCGGGGCAGGATCACGTTGTCCACCAGATCGCGGTAATGGTTCGGATCGCTCTGAAACCCCGGTTTCGGCGCCAGCATGATCCACATCATCGGCGAACTCGCCCCGCTGACCATCTCCACGTTCGATTCGCCCACTTCCGGCGGCAGGTTATCCACCTGCTGCAACTGGTTCAGCACGTCCACCATCCGCTCGCTCAGCCGGCTGCCGTCCACGAACTCCAGGGTCACGCTGCTGCCGCCGGCGCGGGAAGTGCTGCTGATTTCCCGCACACCCAGCACTTCTTCCATTCGTTCTTCAATCGGGCGGGTCACCAGATTTTCGACCTCGACCGGACTGGCGCCGGGATAGCGGGTGGTGATGGTGATTTCCGGGCGGTCGCCGCCGGGTTGCAATTCCAGCGGCAGGCTGCTCAGGGCGATCCCGCCGAACACCGCCAGCAGGCAGAACAGAACGAAGGTGCCATGCCGCCAGCGGACGGCGGTCGCGATCCCGCTCATGGCGCGTTCCCCACGATTTTCACCATCGCGCCGTCGCGCAAGCCGTCGCCGCCGCGCACCACGATATCCTGGCCCGGCTGCAAGGTATCGTTGTAAATCGCCACGATTTCGCCCATGTCGGCCACCAGTTGCACCTGGGTTTGCCGGGCCTTGCCGTCAGCCACGGCGAACACGAACCACTGGTCGCGGCGCAGGGTCAGGGCGTCGCGGGAGATGACAAAGGCCGGCGTGTTCAGGGGGATGTCCAGCTTGCCGGCCACCGCCATTCCCGCCAGCAGGCCCGGCGGGGCGGGGTCGAGTTCGATGCGGATCAATTGCCGCCGCGACGCGGCGTCCGCCGCCGGAATCACCCCGGTAATTGGGAGCGATTGCCGCCAGTTCGGCAGGGCGCGGGCGCTCAGTTCGACCGACATGCCGGGCCGAATTCGCCCGCTCAAGTCCTCGGGGAGCGCCAGAAACACTTCCAGGCGGTCGCTGGCGATCAGGGTGACAATCGGCGCGTTGATCTGCACGTAATCGCCCTGACTGACCAGCCGGGTCTGCACCACGGCGCTGGACTGGGCTTTGATGCGGGTGCGCTCCACCGCCAGTTGGGCCTGATGGACGGCGGCCTGGGCGGCGGCGACGTTGGCGCGCTGGGCGGCGATTTCCTCCGGCAGCGGCCCGGCCTCGGCTTCGGCCAGCGCCGCCTCGGCCGAGGCGCGCGTCCCCGCCGCGTCGTCCACGGCGGCTTTGGCTTCCACCAGCGCCCGCTCGGTGATCGCGCCTTTCCGGACCGACTCGCTGGCGCGCTTGAGGTTATCGCTGGCTTCCTTCTCGCGGGCCTGGGCGGAGCGCAATTCGGCCTGGCGGCGGGCGATGATCTCGCGCCGGGTGCCAGCTTCCAGCCGCGCCAGTTGGCTGCGCGCCTCCGCCAGTTGCGCCTGGGCGCGGGCCAGCGCCAGCTTCTGATCGGTATCGTCCAGCACGGCCAGGAGCGCGCCGGGGGTGATGCGGTCGCCGGGCTGGGCCCGGATGTCCTGCACGATCCCGCTGGTCTGGGCGCGGATGGTCGCCTGCTGGCTGGATTCGACCTGACCGATCAGCAACACCGAGCGAATGCCGGTTCCCTCGGCCAGCGGCACGGTCTCGACC
>WBUJ01000299.1 GCA_008933795.1 Candidatus Contendibacter sp.
TTCCTGGTGCGGGGCGGCTTTCAGGTACAGCACGGTGTAGTCGTTTCCAAAGACGTGCTGATGTCTCGCAACGCTATCCAGGATGGCGGCCACGATCCGCCGGTTCGGCAAGCGCTCCAGCGGTTGGGCGATGTAGGGCGCGTAATGGCCGGCGGCGCCGACCACGTAGCAGCGCTCGGCGTCGACGCCGACCGGCGAGCCTCTCTGGGTGCAGACGACGCCGTCCAGGGGCAACTTGAGCAGCGCGGCCAGTTGGGTGAGGATGCCCTCGGCCAGACTGGCGATGGCGTGCTGCTCCATCAGTTGCGAGGCGGCGTGGATGATGAGCTCCAGACCGCGGCGGTTTTCGGCGAGGGCATGCAGTTGTTGGTAGGCGCGCAGGGCGGCGCTGACCGTGGTGATCAACCGGGTGTGGGTGAGTTCGGCCTTGGTGCGGTAGTCGTTGATGTCGTACTGGTGGATGACGGTCAGTTCGGGCGCGTAGCCCGGCTGGCCGGTGCGCAGGATGATGCGGCATTCGGCCAGGCCGAGGTCGTCGCGGATGTGCTCGACCAGGTCGAGGCCGGCCCGGTCGGTTTCCATCACCACGTCGACCAGGGCCACGGCGACGTCGGGGTGTTCGCGCAACCGCGCGCGCGCCTCTTGGGCGCTGTGGGCGTACAGCAGGCACAAGGGGCGGTCGAAAATGCGCAGGTCGTGCAGGACGAAGCGGGTGACGCCATGCACCTCGGGGTCGTCGTCGACGACGAGCAGCTTCCACGGCGGGGCGTTGGCCGGCGGGGGCGCCGCAGCCGGCTCGGCGGCGTCGGTCCAATCGAGCAGTTCGTCGATCATGAGGGCAGTTCCAGGGTAGGCCGGTCGGGGGCGCTGCGGGGCAAGGTCAGGGTAAAGGTCGTTCCCGCCTGGGGGGCGCTGTGGACCCGAATGGTCCCGCCGAGCACCCCGGTGACCAGATTATAAACAATGTACAAGCCCAGACCACTGCCGCCGCTGCCCAGCTTGGTGGTGAAAAAGGGGTCGAAGATGCGGTTCTGGATCGTTTCTGGAACACCGATCCCGTCGTCGGCGTAGTCGAGCCGCACGCGGCCGGCGTCGAGCGCCGCGGCGCGAATGCGGATCGCGCCTGTGTCCCGGCCGGCGAAGCCGTGGGCGAGGGAGTTGCCGACCAGGTTGGCGAGCACCTGCTCCAGCGGGCCGGGGTAGCTGTCCAGCTCCAGGCCGGGGGGGATGTCCAGCGCGATGCGGTGGGCGGTGCGCTTGAACTGGGGACGCAAGGTGACCAACAACTCCTCGACGGTCTGGCGCAGGTCGAACCGGCGGCGGCGGGCGCTGGTCTGGTCCACCGCCACCTGCTTGAAGTGACCGATCAGGTCGGCGGCGCGGGCGGTGTTGCGCTCCAGCAACTCGACCGCTTCCCGCCCTCGATGGAGGAAGGCGTCCACCCGGGAGCGGCGCAGGGCGCCGGCGTCCACGGCGGCGGCGAAGGCGCGCAGGTCCTCGCCCAAGGCGCCGGCGACGGCGCGGGCGTTGCCCAGCGGGGTGTTGAGTTCGTGCGCCACCCCGGCCACCAGACTGCCCAGCGCGGCCAGCTTCTCCGTCTGAATCAGTTGCGCCATCGCTTGGCGCAGGTCGGCAGTG
>WBUJ01000163.1 GCA_008933795.1 Candidatus Contendibacter sp.
TGCTGGCGAAGATCGACGATCACGTCCGCGCTCGCGGCGAGACCCGCTCCGGCTTTCTGGCGGAGGCGGCGCGGGCGGCGATGCGCTAGGGCTGGGCCATCCTGCCGCCGAAACCCTGCCGGCCCTAGCGTAAGGGCAAAGAGATTTCGTGATTGGGTGGCGCCAATGCCGGAAGAACGGCGGGCGCGCAGCGCGGCGGAAACCCGGCGGCTGATCGACGAAATGCCCTTGCAAGAGCTGCGGCGGGCGCTCGATTCCTTATTGCAGCCGGTAGCATGTCTTCAAAATCCAATATGAGTCTTCTCAAAAGTTTCCGGCTTAAGGAACGTGAGTTCTGAAAACATCGCCAAAAATATTAAATTGCTAAAAATCAAATAGTTAAATGACAAGTCCGACAGTCTGCTAGGCCACGCCGTCGCGGTCGAGAAGGTCCAGGACTTCGTTGCGTTCCTTGCCGTTGAGCTGGTCGCGGAAGTCCGCGCGCCGCGTGCCCGATTGAGCCGCGACCGCGCGGACGGTGGTGGCGGGCAGTGCCGCTAACAACTTGACGACCGCTGTTTCATCGAGTTCGCCTGTCCACCCATCGAAAAGCTTAAGGAACATGGTGCGTGCGTCCGCGGTCGTGAGTCCCTGGATGGTCGCGGTATCGGCGCCGTTCGCGAAATTGCGGACCAAACGGTTATCCCACGTGCCGGGGTTGATGGCCCCCGCCGAAACCAGTCGCTTTACCAATTGCGTGTATTCCGGTCCCTGAAACTCAGGGAGAAGGTCTAATTCAAGCGGCGCGAAGAGGGTGCGCAATCGCGAATCCGAAAGGCAGCCGAAAACACGGATGATCGATTGTTCGTCCGCGTTCGACGTCACGTTTGGCTCGCCCTTTCGCCCCTCGACGGCGCCGATCAGAATCTTGATCGAATCGGAAATCTCCGCATCCGACAGTGCGTCGATCTCCGGGCACGAGAGCGCCGCGAACTTTTCCCGGACCCGGCGATCTTCCGTGAGGTAAATCACAATCTTTACGCCCTCCACGATGAGCATGATCGCGGTAATGATCAAGATGAGGAGGAGACGATAAGGCCCCGGCGTCGGTAAGGGCACCTCTTCCCCGTCGATGATAATATTTGTGTTGCTATCGAACTGCTCTTCGAAAGATCGGGTCGTTCGAACACCGTCAGCGGCCACGGCCTGAAGTCTCTGGGCGATGTGTTCGAGATGCACGGGCGCCTCGTTGAACAATCCCACAGCGGTTTTTTCGCCCACCAGCCGGTTTAGGTCAGTGAGACTCAGGCGCGCGACCGAATCGATGGCCAAAATCACGGCCGTATCCGCACCGGCCTTCGTCAATCGTCGATGCACGCGGGTTTGGAACCGAGGGTCACGCCCATACTCGGCAAGCAAGGATTGGACCGTTCGTTCCCGCAGGCTGGGATCACGGTGGCAGTACTCCGCAAACGCCCGCATGATCGGCGTCAGATCGCTGAGTGCCTGGGCGAAACCCGTAGCGTCGGCCTTGATGCGTCTCATCCTGGCCGCTGTCGCGGGCGGTAGCGTCCCCGCGGTTTCGATGCGATTGAATAGAGACGTTATCAGCGCTTGGTCCCCACGATCACCAGGTTTCGCATTGGGGTGAGAGCGTGCCGCCTCGATCTCCAACCAGGCCCGGAGGGTGCGCCAGAGGCCGAAAAACACTGGCCGATTGAACGCTGGTAGCCTCTCGGCGGCATCGCTCAATGATTTGCCGATCTGATTCCCAACTAATCGTTCACGTGACATTTCAGCGTCCTTCTCGTAATACGTCAGCAGGTATCCCTTGGCAAAACCAAGGGCTTTATTGGGGAAGGTCTCAAAGGCGTTACCAAACGATGCGCTCCCCAAGGCGACATGGGCCATCAGTCAATGAAGCCTGTTCGGCTGGAAAGCTTTCGCAATCATTCAGGCTTTTTTATTGCAAGACCGATTGCAAGACCGATCAATCAATGAGTTGCTGCGGTTTACCGCCCGCGATGGGTAGCCATTAACGAATGACCGACCATCGTCTTGAAAACGATGGTCGGTCATTGGATGATCGGGTCGGCTATGCCGATCATGTCGCCGCCTGTTCGTATCCGGTAGCGAATCTGCGTGCCGCCCGTGCGATTCCCAATAGCCTTGATCGTGGCAGTGGGTATCGCCTGAGCCGTGGTCACAAACAGATAATCCGTAGCGACCGCCAGTTGGGGAACGACGCCAAAGATAACGCGGGCCAAAAATACCGTGCCTTGGCCTTCGATGATCTGGACCGAGAATTTTTTGCCCACGCTCCGATGCAGTACGCGCGTTTCATTTAACGACAGCGTCTTGGTCCCTTCGATAATAGCCATGTTGATATCCTCGTGGTGATTGACTGGAACCCGAACTTGCCGAATACGTACCTGCCGTATCACGCTATGCTTCGTAAGGGCTTGGCGGACTTGCGACGTTTTTCAGGACCGCCGCAATCGAGGGTGGGATAATGTCAACAGTCGATCGCGCGCCTCCTTCATCTGTAATTTCAATTCCGTGGGTTGCCGCAAGGACGGTCGCGCCTGGTTCTTGTCCCGCTGCCGGCGCAGGCGCAAGGCAAACCGCGTTCCTTCGACGACATTGCTCAAAAACTCGCGCCTTTTCTTGGACAGCGGCTGACCCATCGCTGGAAACCGGACCCGATCTGCGCTAGCAGTTAAAGACCGCCCTTCACGCCCGGACGGTTCCCGGTTGGAGCCCACGCCGGGTCCATAGCCGTCTTGCGCGCTGGACTCGACAAAGCGGGGGCGGCTTTCATTCAGCAAGTGCCCCAGGTGGTGGGTCGTCTCCGCGGTGACGCGCGGACCCGCGGCGGTGGGAATGTTCCCGTTCGCATCCCGACAGAACTTCAGCAGAATCGTCTTGATGATCGAGGCATGGTCAAAGCGGCGGTGCGAGACCAGTTTTCTGCCCACCCAGGGCGATACCACGAGGGCCGGAACGCGCACCCCCAGACTGCGGAAGGCCGGGCTTTCGGGCTCGGTGTCCAGGTAGGGCGGTGTCACCGGATCGAAGAAGCCGCCGTGCTCGTCATACACGATGATCAGCAACGTTTTCGACCACTGCGGGCTGTTGAACAGAGCGTTGAAGATTTCCAGCACGAAGTGCTGACCGTGCGCGATGTCGACCGGCGGATGATCGTCGTTGGCGGTATTGAGGTCGTAAAAGTGGCTCAGGCCATAACCGTCGGTATCGAACGAGGGGTCCCAGTTGCCGAGATTCTCGCGCATGTCCCCGATGTCCATGAAATTGGGATCCACCCAGAACACCTGGGGTAGCTGGCCGTCCGCCGCATCCTTGAAGAATTTGTCCAGGGGGCGGATGCGATTGGGACGACCCTGCAAGCGGTTGCGGAATTCCGACGCATAGCTGGCATCGACCGCCAGCAGGGAGGGCATATCCTGCGAATAGAAAGCCCAGGTGATCGCCTCCCCCTCATAGGTGTGCTGGTCGAGAATGCGGAAAAACGATTTCTCGTCGAAAGGCATGTCGTTGTCGGTGATGAACTTGGCATGATCCTCGTGTTCCGTGCCGGTCAGGGCCGCCACCACGGCGTCTCGGTCTTCCTTGTCGATGTCCTTGGCGAAATTCTCCTGGCGGGCCGGTTTACCGGTGAGCGAGAGGGTGCGGTTCACCCAGGTATTGCCGGGATAGGAGGAATACCAGCGGTCGCAGACGGCGAATTCCGTCGCCAACAGGTCGAAGCTGGGCACCGCTTCGGCTGGATAGTAGCCCATGATGTCCTGCAACTGCTTGATCTGCGCCTCGAACTCGGCGCTTCCTGGATTCGCGGCGTGTTGCAGCACGAGATTCTCACGGGCCTTCAGCACGCTGAAGTAATCCTCGACGAACCCGATCATGGCCCGCCGTTCATCGGGACCCGCCGATTCGGTCAGGCTTTCACGGGCGAGGGGAAGTTCTCTCACCCCCGGATTCGGCCAGTGCGGGTCCACCGCGAAACCGTCCCTGGCCAGTGGATCGCGGGGATCGTCCGTGGTCGGCGCGGTATCGGGATTGTCCACCGACAGGAACCGTGCGCTGGCGAATATTTGGCGCTCGGTGTTCGATACGGTATGGCCGGGGTCTTCCTCGATCGCGGTGTTTTCCAATCGCGTCACCGGCACCCGATGATCTTGACCGAGAAATGCAATCGCCGATTCCGAAAACAGACAGTCCTGTCCGGCGGGACAGAGCTGCTCGCGCGTCTTGGCGCGCAGCACGTTGAACATGTCCGTGGTGGGACCCTCCGCCAGATCGGTGCGACCCCGATCATTGGCCAGGAAACCGAGCATGTGATGGAAAGAACGGTTTTCCAGCATCACCACGCCGATATGCTCGATCTTGTCGAGATTGAGTAGCGCAAGTTCGGGATCCTCAGTTTCCTGAGCGGGCGACGGCGGTGCTGCTGTCTTACCGACCCCCGGCACCACGCGCCACTCGAACTCCAGGTCATAGTGCGCGACGTTTTCCTTGAGCACCAGTCCCTTCTGGACGAACGTGAAAGACTTCACGACGCGCGTCGGCGAACCAAAATCCAACGAGCCGGCGTCCCCGATGCCGTCGGGTATGCCAAAGTGAAAGGCGATGACCTGGGATGGAAACAGGTCGTCCTTGAACGCATCACCAATCGTCTCCAGCAGGGCCAGACCAGCGACGGCGAACAGTTTGTCCAGGACCACCACGCCGAGCCATGCCAGGGCGAGCGGCAAGGTTCCCACGATGCCCAGGTACAGCACGCAGTAAACGAGCGGTCCCAGGCCGATGCCGATGGCTTTGGCCAGACCGTTGGCGTCGAAGCCCTTATCCGCCGCCACCGAAATACCCAGGAGCGAGAACAAGGAGACGGCGTGCAGCAGCACGAATAGATCCCGCATTTCATGACTGGACAAGCCCTGTAGATCAGCGACCGCTTTTTCAAAGCCGCCGAAATCCTTTTCCGCCAGGTAGACACTGGCGGTGTAGGTCGCATCGCGCCACGTTCCCGGTGCAACGGGGATGGAGGCAATCAGCAGGTCATTCATGGGCCTGTTGTCACCCTTTTTGAATTTCCCCAGATCGTGGGGGGCGAATTTAATATCCTGGCGGTGGTAGATGTCGTGTACGACAGCGGCAAAGGCGATTTCGTCCTTTCCCCACTCGTTCTTGAAGTCCTCATGGCAAATGACCCGCTTCAAGCGCAGTTCAAGCGTCTTCGGCTGGATTTCGAGGTCATTGACTTCATCGTCCAGAATCGATCCCAGCCCGAAATCCGGTTCGATATCGATGACGTTATTTTTTGAAAAAGCCAGTGTCTTCCGAGGCTTTTCAGCAGCCGCTTTGGCCAATTCCATTTCCAGGGTTTTTCTAAGTCGATCACTGACTGGCTTGATCTGGGCATGATTTGAGAATTGCGCTGCCAGTCGATGGAGCGGTAGGGCTTCCTGGATCGGCAACGACGCGAAGATGCTATAGTGCTGCTGTTTTTCGCTGGCGTTGGCATTCAGTCGCGCCAACGCCTGCTCGGAAAGTGGTCGTCTGATGCCGACTGGCAAGGATTCCATCCTAGATTTCAGTTGCTGCTCCAGTTCGCCGGAAACCGGAAAATTGCTTGGCTGAGCGATATGCGCCAAAACCCTGTCGAGAGTAAATCTGACGAGTTTTGCCGAATCTCTTCGCAGTCTCTCAAAATCGGTCTGGAATTCCGAATGGCCAGCAAGCCGCTTTCGTAGAATATCCATGATCTTTATCCTCCGTAGTCGGTGATCATCGCCCGGCGGATTCAGCATCCGACCATGCGAGGCTGGTTCATCCCCAACCTGCCCCGCGAGGCCATCCTGAACCCGGACCAGTACTTGGATTTCAGAGCTACCCCTTCCCCCTTATATACCCGCTGGATGATGGAAGTGGCTTTCGTGGCGCCCTCGGTGAAATCGAGGTCGGGATACCGGGCGAACAAGGTCCAAGCCATCACCGCCGAAAATCCGCGCGGGTAGGAATTTTTTGCCGCGAGTTGGGCGATTAGCTTGGCGGTCATCTTTGCTGGATGGGGGTCTTCGATCCGCGCCAAAGGCACGCGCCCGGTTAGGTTGAAGTTCAGGGTGGCGGCTTTGAGTTTGGCATCGCCCGGCGGGGCGGTCGCGTAGGCCACTGACCGAACGAATTGACTCCGTTTTCATCGAACAAGAAGAAAATTGAAATCAACGGCTAGCTTCTCGCAGATCGGCCCGGATGCTAGCCAGACTACCGCATCCGTCTTTGACGCGCTGTCGATTCCACACAAGCCGTTCTGCCATTGAATTTATTTATTTTTGAAAAACAAGCGGTTTTCAGAAAAGTTCATTCAATTCAATGATCTATTGCGCTGCGGCGCAATAGATATGGAATCGACAGGTCTTACACCCCCGCTGACGCAGGACATAATGACTCGCCTCACCACAGTGGGGGCAGCGAAAACCTTCCGGCCAACGGGCGCGTTCCAGCGCCGTTTCGCACCGGGTCTCGGTGCCGAACCGCTCAAGAAACGCCGGCAACGACAACCCCGCTTGAAATTGAATCCGATTCATCGGCATGGCCGGACTCCAGCGTGAAGGGGGTGCCAGTTTGCTCCTGATTTGCAGGACAAATATAGGGTGAGCTGAAGAATCTTGCTAATCAGGTTTTGAAATGCCAGAACAGTGAAACCCGCCGATAAAGCGGATTATACCATTTCTTTATAGATTTAATTTTTTCAAGGCCGCTAGAATAAAAGGATAGCCTGTCAGTGAACTTTAGGGGTTTCTTCATTGAAATCCCCCTGTCTTTCATCGCAAGCTAGTTCTTGGAAAACACCACCCGCACATCGTACCGCCCGAGCGACTGGGGGAGCCCCGACGGGTCATCCACGCGGCCGAGACGGGTGTACGAATAGGGCGATTCGAAGGTCAGATAGAAGACTACTACGGTGCGCGATCCCCACAGCAAAAGGTCGCCGTTGCGGATCGTACCGGGCCGGCTTGCGTCCGTGGGTAGTGGGCTCGGCAGTTCCTTTTTCTTCTCGTTGCCGTTCAGTTCCTCCATGTCCAGTGTCAGCGGCAACATGGCGGTGAATGCGCGAGCGGCCTCGGTATCGGCCAGGGTGATGGCGAAGCGGCGTTCGCCGACGGTCATCCACATGCGTGATTCCTCCGATCTCTTGGATGCCTGAGCGGCATCCGGTGCGGCGGTGGGCGCCGTAGGGCCTGCCGCCCGGGTGACAGGGGCAGCGCACAGCGCAAGGAGAAGCAGCAGCAGGCCAAGCCGACGCAAGGCCCGGCCGGACCAAATAGCGCAAACCACGCCCCTCGTCGGGATAACGCGCAGGGTGAGTGCCAGGCAATAGAACGCGATGCCGTAGCCGACGACGACCACCACCGATGGCCAATAATGGGAAGAGGTTGTCACGACTTCGCTGACAATCGCAGTCAACAGAAAAATCCAATTCTTAAACATTATTGAGAATCGTATAAATGTCTGTCAGCGCCATGATGGGTAGAGCCGTTAATCCGCTTGTGTTCGTTTCGAGGTGCGACGATGAAGCACAAGCGGGATTTCAAGGCGTTGGAGAAGCGCCGGCTCAAGGGTGCAAAACTCTTGGCGCGCGGCATGTCGAAGTTGGAGGTCGCTCGGGAACTGGGCGTGACGCGACAAACGGTAGCGGCCTGGGAGCAGCGTCTGGCCGAGGGCGGCAAGGAATCACTCAAACGCGGCGAATTGGGGCGACCACGCCAACTCGACGCCGAGCAGGAGCGAGAACTGGGCAAGCGGCTCATGGCGGGTGCGTTGGCCGCAGGGTATCCGACCGAGCTATGGACACTGCCCCGGATCGGCAAAGTCATCACCCAACAGTTTGGCGTGGAGTACAGCACCGGCCATCTGTGGCACCTGCTTCGACGCATGGGCTTCTCGTGCCAGAAGCCGGAGAAGCGCTCCATCCAGCGCAACGAACCGGAGATTGTGCGGTGGAAACGACACGGCTGGCCTGCGCTCAAAAAAAAGCCCAGCGAGAGGATCGCACCATCGTCTTCATCGACGAATCCGGATTGAGCGAACGACCCAGTGCCGCCCGCACTTGGAGCCTGCGCGGCCAAACACCGATTCTTCAGCACAGCTTCACTTGGAAGCAACTCTCGGCCATTGCCGGTCTGTCCTTCTCGCAGTTCTACTTCCGGTTCTTTCCCGGGGCCATTCGCTCCGAGCAGATCA
>WBUJ01000164.1 GCA_008933795.1 Candidatus Contendibacter sp.
GCGCGTCAGCCGCCCAGCAGCGCGGCTACAATCTGGGCGAACAGAATCTTGAGGATGGTCATCGAGGGAAAGATCATCGCGTAGCCCACATCCGGCTGATCGGTCGGCGCCACGCGGCTGGCGAAGGCGAGAATCGCCGGATTGCCGGTCGCGCCGGAGACCACGCCCATGGCGGTATCGAACGGCAAGCGGAACACGAATAGACCGAAGAACGCCGTGATCAGCACCAGCGACGCCGCGATCAACGCGCCGTAGAGCAAGAAGCTGGCGCCCGTCGCGCTGACCGTGGCGAAAAACTTCGGGCCCGAGGCCAATCCGACCTGGGCCAAAAAGATGGTCAGGCCGAAGTTTCTTAGCACGAGGTTGGCCGACAACGGCATGGTCCAGACCAACGCCCCAGTTCGCCGGAGCTTGCCGAGAACGAGGGCCAGCAGCAGCAGACCGGCCAAACCCAGGGTCAGCTTGCCCAGACCGGGCACGGCCAGGGGAATCATGCCGATGAGCAGGCCGAGCGCGGCGCCGATCCCGATCGAAATGTAGCTGAAATCCGCCGTGCCCTTGATCGAATCGCCAAAGAAGGCGCGGATGGCCTTGATCTGGTCCCTGGGAACCAACACGCCGACGCGGTCGCCGACCTCTAGGATCAAATCCGGGCTGGGCAGCAGGTCGCTGTCTCCGCGCCGGATCTGAACGATCGAGCCCTCCACGCCGGGCGGAAACGCCAGGTCACCGAGCGCGCAACCAACCACGCTGCGCTTCGAGGCAAAGACCCGGATGTAGTCCAAATCCTCGCGATGACTGGCGATGCGTCCCGGCTGGAGTTCCCCCAGCAGCGCGATGGTGTTTTGCAGCGCCACCGGGTCCGTCGCCGTGGCCAGCAGCACGTCATCCTGACGGAGCACCAGGTCATCCGACGGCAGACGGTTGCGATGCTGCCGCCGCACGGCGGCAATCATCACGCCGGAGGGCAGTTTGGCGACCAGTTCCGGAAAGCGCAGCCCCACCAAGCCCGGATTCAACAAGGCGATTTCCGCAGTCTCGATGACTTGCCCGGCGGGTTGTTCGATTCTGGGCTTCAGCCAGGCGTTGAGCACATAGATGCCGAGAATGGGGATCGCGACGCCAAACGGATAGGCCACGCTATACCCGACGGCGGCGCCATCGCTGTTGAGCGCGGTGAGGATGGCCTGCAAGGTGGCGGTGCTGGTACCAGCCCCGGCAAAAAGGCCCAGCGCCTCATCCGTGGGCAGGGCGGCAAAGGGAACCAGGGCAACCGAGACGCATCCGGCGCCGATCACCCCCAGGGTCGCCGCCACGTTGGCCTTGATGCCGTCCTGGCTGGTCAGCCCCCGAAAGAACTGCCCGCCATACTGAATGCCCACGCCATAGAGGAACAACAGCAATCCCAGCGTCCCCAACAAAGCCGGTGGCGCGGCTTTTGGCGCCAAGCCGCCGATCGCCAGGCCGACAAAAAGCACCGCGCCGGAACCGAGGGAAAAGCCCTTGAGGTTGATTTCGCCGACCAGATAGCCCAGCGCAATCGTCAAAAACAGCGCGAACAGCGGCTGTGCCTCGAGCAGCGCCTTGATCTCCTCCATGGTGGAATCCCCTTTCGGTCTCGCGGCAGGTTTGGTTTTGGTGTTACCCCTTGAAGCATAGCAGGAAAAACCAGACATAAATCGGTGGCCAAGCCCCTCTGCCTCCTTAAAAAAACCTCTTCAACTGCTATTCGCCGATGCCGTGGACAAATAGCGGAGCGATGAAAAGCATCGGGAACTGTGGAACACTAGTGGATTGACGCATAAATTCCGACCGGTAAGGTCTGGCTCCCACGCTCCAGCGTGGGAGCCCTGTCCCGTCCCGATGTGGCAACCTCGCGGGCCGCTGGAGCGGTTCCGGACGCGTTCCCACGCCGGGGCGTGGGAACGAGAACCCATCAAAACTTTTGCGTCAGCCCACTAGCCGCCTCATTGGCTCATCGGTGTCCGAAGGCAAAGGCCAAGTCAGCTTGACCACCCGCCAGTTGATCGAGAATAGCATGTCCCTGAAATCCCCCGTTGAACCCTACTTCACCGCGCTGGCCGAGATTCGCGCCACCGGCGGCGGCGTCCAGGAAACGTCCTATTACCCAGCCCTCATCAACCTGCTGAACGCGGTTGGAGAAACCCTCAAACCGCGAGTGCTGGCGATTTCGCAGTTACAAAACACCGGGGCCGGCAACCCGGATGCCGGCCTGTTCGCCACCAGTCAATTTCCCAAGGGTGCGGGCGAACCGTTGCCGGGGCAGTTGCCGGAACGCGGCGTGGTTGAAATCAAGGGCATGGCCGATGATGGCTGGTTGACCGCCGGCGGCGCGCAGGTCGGCAAATATTGGGAGAAATACCGGCTGGTGCTGGTCACCAACTACCGGGATTTCCTGCTGGTCGGCGCGGATCGGGCCGGTCAGCCGGCGGTGTTGGAGGCGCTGCGGCTGGCGGAATCGGCGGAGGCGTTCTGGGCCAAACTGGCGCAGCCCCGCGCGTTCGCCCAAGCGCGCGGCGAACGGCTGCTGGAATACCTCAAGCGGGCGCTGTTACGCGCCGCGCCACTGACCAATCCCCGCGATGTCGCTTGGTTTCTGGCGTCGTATGCCCGCGACGCCCGAACGCGATTGGCGGAAAAGCCGGACTTGCCGGCGCTGGCGGCGTTGCGCGGGGCGCTGGAAAACGCGCTGGGGCTGCATTTCGAGGCCGAGGACGGCGAGCATTTCTTCCGCTCCACGCTGATCCAGACCTTATTCTATGGCGTGTTCTCGGCCTGGGTGCTGTGGCATCAGGAACAGCCGGAGCGGCGGGACCGGTTCGACTGGAAACTGGCGAGTTGGACCTTGCGCGTCCCGATGATTCGCGCCCTGTTCGAGCAGTTGTCGCAACCGTCCAAGCTGTTGCCGCTGGGCCTGACCGAGGTGCTGGACTGGGTAAACGGCGTGTTGAACCGGGTGGATCGGCCAGCCTTCTTCGGCCAGTTCGCCGCCGCCGGCGCGGTGCAATATTTCTACGAGCCGTTCCTGCAAGCGTTCGACCCGGAACTGCGCAAGCAACTGGGGGTGTGGTACACGCCGCCGGAAATCGTTCACTACATGGTGGCGCGGGTGGATGCGGTGTTGCGGGAGGAACTGGACATCGCCGACGGCCTGGCCGATCCCGACGTGTTCGTGCTCGATCCCTGCTGCGGCACCGGGGCGTATTTGACCGAGGTGCTGCGCCACATCAAGGCGCGGCTGGACGAGCAGGGCCTGGGTGATTTGGCCGGCGCCCGGTTGAAACAGGCGGCGCTGGAGCGGGTGTTCGGCTTCGAGTTGCTGCCGGCGCCGTATGTGGTGGCGCACCTGCAATTGGGGCTGTTGCTGCATCAATGGGGCGCGACGCTGCAACTGGACGCGGCCACCGGCCAGACGGAACGGTTGGGCGTGTATCTGACCAATGCGTTGACTGGCTGGCAGCCGCCGGATGAGGCCGGCAAACAGCGTCTGACGCAGTTGGGCTTCAGCTTCCCGGAGTTGAAGGCCGAACACGACGCAGCGCGAGCGGTGAAGCGGGAGCGGCGGATTCTGGTGATTCTCGGCAATCCGCCGTACAACGGTTTCGCCGGGGTGGCCATGGACGAGGAGCAGGAGTTGACCCGCGCTTACCGCCAGACCCGCCGCGCGCCGTCGCCGCAGGGTCAGGGCTTGAACGATCTGTACGTGCGGTTTTATCGGATGGCGGAACGGCACATCGTCGAACACAGCGGGCGCGGGGTGATCTGCTTCATCTCGAACTATTCCTGGCTGGACGGATTGTCGTTCACTGGAATGCGGGAACGCTATCTGGAGAAGTTTGGCCGGATTTGGATTGATTGTCTGAACGGCGACAAATACAAGACCGGCAAACTCACGCCCGAAGGTTTGCCCGATCCCAGCGTTTTTTCCACCGAATTCAACACGGAAGGCATTCAAGTTGGGACTGCGATTGCATTGCTGGCCAGAAAAACGCAAGACAGCAATCCCCTCCTCCACTTCCGCCACTGGTGGGGAAAACTCAAGCGCGAGGACTTGCTGAAAAGCCTCGATCAACCGCCAGAGTCACTTTATCAACTACTGCAACCGCCGCTGGAATTGGGTTTGCCGTTCGTGCCGATGCGGGTGCAAGCCCACTATCTCGCTTGGCCGCTGTTGCCCGAATTGTTACCGGTTTCCTTCCCCGGCGTGAAAACCAGCCGCGATGATGCCTTGGTGGACATCGACCGCGCGGTGCTGGAAAAACGGATGCGCCGTTACCTCGATCCGAACGTCAACGATGAGGAAATCCGCCGGATTGCACCGAGTTTGATGAAAACTACCGCGCGGTTCGATCCCAAGCAAACACGCGCAACCCTGCAAAAACGCGGATTCCGATCCGAAAATATCGTCCGTTACGCCTATCGGCCACTTGATGTTCGCTGGCTTTATTGGGAACCGGAAACAAAGCTGCTTGATGAAAAACGCAGCGAATATTTTCCACAAATATTTGTACAAAATATCTGGCTTGAAGCTCGCCAGCGGCAGTCGATGGATCAATTCGACCGTGGTTTTGTAACACGAGTTTTGGGTGATAACTTCGGCAATGGCTTATCCAGTTTTTTCCCGGTTTATCTCAAACCCCAAACCAAACCGCAGAACTCGCTGCTCGATGAACCGGTGGCATCAACCGAACACCGCCCCAACCTCAGCAAGACGGCAATCGAATACCTCACCCACCTCGATGCCGACGCGCCAGCCCTGTTCCATCACATCGTCGCCGTGCTGCACGCTCCGGCTTACCGCGCCGACAACGCCGGAGCCTTGAAACAGGACTGGCCACGCCTTCCGCTACCGGCCACGTGGGAACGGCTGCTCGCCTCCGCTGAACTGGGCCGGCAAATCGCCGCCCTGCTCGACACCGAAACCCCGCTGCCCGGCGTCACTCAAGGCAAACCGCGCCCGGAACTGGCCAAAATCGCCCTGCTGACCGTGGTGAACTCTGTTCCGCTCGCGCCGGAGCACCTGAAACTTACCGCTGGCTGGGGCCATGCCGGCAAGGGCGGCGTCACCATGCCCGGCAAGGGTCGCGCGGAAAGTCGCCCGTTTACGACGGAGGAACAACCGGCGCTGGGCGAGGAAACGCTGGACGTGTATCTCAATCCGCTGTGCTACTGGAAGAACGTCCCGCGCCCGGCGTGGGAACTCACCCTCGGCGGCTATCAGGTGCTAAAAAAATGGCTGTCGTACCGGGAATACGAATTGCTGGGCCGACCGCTGGCCGCCGACGAAGCCCTGGAATTCACCTGGATGGCCCGCCGAATTGCAGCGTTGATTCTGTTGCGTCCGGCGCTGGACGAAAATTATCGGACCTGCGCGGAAGGGTGCATCAAGTGGCCGTAAAACCCACTTGATGAGTCCCCATCTATTGCAAGGCATCTGGAGCGGGAAAATCGCCGTGAGCGGCCGTTGCCCCGTCTCCATCCTTGCGCCGGCAATGCACCAGCCCAAGGGCGTTCTGGATATGGCGAGAAGCGGCGAGTCGTTGCTCCTCGGGTTGGGCCGCCAGAGCGGCAGATGCCAACACCGCCGCGACGTTCACCAGGAACGAGGGCGGATCCAGCTCGGCGTCGCGAGCATAGGCCAAAATGTGGGCGCTGGCTTCCTTGGCGCAGGCAGCCACCAAGGCGCTGACATGTTTCTCATCGGGGGTCATCGGTGACTCCTGGTCAATATTTAGGGGCTATACGAAAATGAGTATCTATAAATGAAGGGCTGGCTACTTCCACGACAATGATAATCGAACCGCGCGGCGGCGGTAGACCCCCACGCCCGGCGTGTCGGGTTTTTGCATGGCCTCCAACGATCCAACCGATTCAAAAAAACTCTCGCCCCCGCCCGGTCGCCTCCATGGCAAGACCGGCTCCAACAGCATGAAAAATCAAAACGAACCGGTCCAAAATGAGTCGGACAAGCCTGTTGTGGACCGATTTCCGATCCATCAATCCACTTTTCGGAGGCAAACCGTTCCATCGAATCATAATTCCACGGGCTGGTACGGAAAGTGTTTCTCCATCCCCAGGACTGGCAAGGCCCGAGCAGAATCAAAATTTCCCTTTCCTGGAGACAAGCGATATGTCAGCGACGGAAAAGAGCTTTAATACAATCGGTGTGGTGCCCACTCACTATGCACGTCAACCGGTGGCCGGCTATGGCACCATCGGCCGGCAACACAACTTTCGTTGCACCAACGCTTTTTATCTCAAGCTTGAAGCGTGTTTCAGCGAATTATGGCGGATCTATCCCCACGGCCCAGCACAAGCCATCGTGTCCGCCGGCGCGTATGTCAACAAACCCGGCTATCATGGGATGGGGCGCGCCTTCGATCTTGACGCGATCTTCTGGCCTGGAAAATCGTTTATCACGAACCGATTCAACGAATACCCCAGCTTCTACCTGGGTGTGGAAGCCGTGCTGCGCAAGCACTTCGGCACCGTGCTCGACTACAACTACAATCAAGCGCATCGCGACCATTTTCATATCGACGATGGAGGCAGCGTCGGTTTTCACACCACTCGAAGTCACACCCTGTTCATGCAGGGCGTTTGCTACTACATGCTGGAGATGCGTTTTGACGGCAATGTCGACGGCGATTACGGATCAGCCACGCGCACCGCGCTGGAGGAAGCATGCGCGGAGCTGGGCGTCCCGACGCCTTTGTCGACCCTGACCAATTGGAACCAGTTCCTGGACGCGGTGGCCCGCTTTGGACTGAGAGGAGAGCGGAGAACCTCCGGAACCTCGCGGCCCGCCGATTACGACTGCACGAGGCATCGATAAGGCGATGATGTACCGATACTTACTGGCGCTGTCATGGCTGGTCGGATCCGGGGCGGCAAGTCATGCTGCGGACCCCATCAAGCCCACGGTGGTCGCGCCCATCGTTGACGCAAAGTCGGGCCAGCTATACGGCGCCGCGTCGGGGGCCGGTTGGCTACCGGCGCGGGACGCGGAAGCCTTCATGAAAAAGGGTTTGGTGTTCCGCGCATATGCCAACGATGGAAGTTTTTTGAAAAAAGCCACCCTTTCCAAAGTCCGGACGAGTGAGGTTTGTGCGAACCCCACCTATCGTCCAGACAATAAGGCATCGCTACCTCCACGCTCCGCCACCCTGGTCAGCGCACCTTGGGACGCGGCTCCGCGCAGACCGAGCGCGCTCGATCGGAACAGCCGGGTCTACCGCGAGGCGGTTTCAGGATGGCTGCGGGATCAGGGAATCAATGACCCGAAACCCGCTCTCTCCCAGTTGTGGCGCATCGATTTGGAAGGCGACGGCCGCGACGAAGTGCTGGTCGCCGCATCACGTCATCGCGGAAGCGCGACCTCCACCGTAGCCGGGGACTATTCGGTGCTGTTGATGCGCAAGCTTGCGGGCGACAAGGTTGCCACCATACCCATCGAATCCAACATCTACCCCGAAGCCTGTATCGCCGAATGCGCGCTGGCGGTTCACAAAGTATTCGGCGCGCTTGATCTGAATGGCGATGGCCGCCTTGAAATCATAACCAAGTCATCAGCTTATGAGTCAACCACCCAAGCCGTCCACGCAGTCGATGGCACTCATGTAGCGAAGCGGCTCGAATGGGTCTGTGGTTCCTAGAAATATTCCGAATCGTTCCGCCCCGAAACCGCCAACTCCCCAGAAGGCTGGTTCCGGCGAGTATCATCTGCTTTCCGCCGCGTCAGCGCCAATTCCCGCCGAAACATCACCCGATGGTCGATGTCCAGCCGGATACCGATGCGTTGCCCCAGCGCGTGGTTGTGATGGCTGGGCGCCAGGCACAGCAGCCGCGCGCCGCTGGGCAATTTGAGGGTGTACAGGAACTCCGCGCCCCGAAACGCCCGCTCCGCCACCTCGGCGGTCAGCGGGCTGGAATCGTCGTGAATCACGTCGTCCGGCCGCACCAGCACCTCCACTTCGTCGCCCAGCGCGTAATCGTCCGGCAATGCGCCGTCAACGTCGCCCAGTTCCGTACCCACCCGGCCACCCTCCCCGATCCGACCGGGCAGTAACACGCCCTGGCCGATGAAGTCGGCGACGAAACGGTCCGCCGGGCGATGATAGAGGTTGTAAGCGCTGTCCCACTGCAACAGCCGACCCTGGTGCAGCACGCCGATTTCGTCGGCGAAG
>WBUJ01000006.1 GCA_008933795.1 Candidatus Contendibacter sp.
TTATGAATCAGGTCCGGTCGCCGGCGCCCTTGTGCCGATACTTGTCGAGCGCGACCGCGATGATGATGACCAGGCCCTTGATGACCAATTGCCAGAAGAACGACACGTTCATCAGGGTCAGGCCGTTGTTGAGGGTGGCGATGATCAGCGCGCCGAACAGGGTGCCGATCACGGTGCCGATGCCGCCGACGAAGCTGGTCCCGCCGAGAATCACAGCGGCGATGGCGTCCAGCTCGTAGCCGGTGCCGAGCACGCCGTTGGCGCTGTACAGCCGGCTGGTGGTCATCACGCCGCCGAGGCCGGCCAGCAGCCCGCTGAAGGCGTAGACGAACAGCATGACCTGTCCGACCTTGATGCCGGTCAGCCGCGCCGCCTGCGGATTGCCGCCGACGCCGTAGATGTAGATGCCAAGCACCGTATGCCGGAGCAGGAACCAGGTTGCCAGCAGGACCAGGAAAGCGATCACCACGATCCAGGGCAGCGGTCCCAGGTAGGCGTTGCCGATCCAGGCGAAGTCGATCTTGCTGTTGATGATGGTGGTGCCGCCGGCCAGCAGGTAGGCCAGACCGCGCAAGGTGGTCATCGAACCCAGGGTGACGATGAACGGCGGCAGTCCGGCGTAGGCGACCAGCAGGCCGTTGAGCGCGCCCAGCACCAGGCCGATCAGCAGCGCGATGGGCACCGCCGCCCAGCCCAGTTCGGGCATCAGCGACACCACCATCGCGGTGACCGCTGACACCGCCAGCACCGAGCCGACCGACAAGTCGATGCCGCCGGTGAGAATGACCACGGTCATGCCGGTCGCCAGCACGATGTTGATGGACGCCTGCCGGACGATGTTCAGCAGGTTGTTCTCGGTCAGGAAGTTGGGCGCGATGAACGAGAAGATGACGGCGATCACGATCAATACCGGCAGGATGCCGGCCGTTTGAATCAGATTCGCCCAGAATTTCTTGTCGAGGGGTTTCGCTGGGGTGAGGACTTGTTCGGTCATGATTGCACCATTTCGGTCGTGCCCGTCGCCAGGGCCATGATGTTTTCCTGAGTCGCCGCCGCGCCGCTGGAACCGCCGACTTCGCCGACGATGGCGCCTTCCCGCATCACCAGAATGCGGTCGCTGATGCCGATGACTTCCGGCAGTTCGCTGGAGATGACCAGCACCGCGACGCCCTTGGTGGCCAGTTCGCTGATGATTCGGTAAATTTCGGCCTTGGCGCCGATGTCAACGCCCTTGGTCGGTTCGTCGAGGATCAGCACCTTCGGGTTGATCGCGATCCAGCGGGCGATGAGCAGCTTTTGCTGGTTGCCGCCGGACAGCGCGCCCGCCGTGACGAAGGGGCCGGCCACCCGAACCCGCAAATCCTGGATCGAACCGGCGGTCAGCCGCGCCATGGCGGCCCGGTTGAGCAGGCCGCCGGCCAGCGCGTCGCGGCCCAGCACGCTGATGGTGATGTTCTCGCGCACGCTCATATCGAGAAACAGGCCCTGCGCCTTGCGGTCTTCGGTCAGGTAGGCGATGCCGGCATGGATCGCATCCAGCGGATTGCGGAGGGTCAGGCGTTTCCCTTCCAGCCAGACCTCGCCGCCAATGATGCGGTCGGCGCCGAAGATCAGCCGCGCCAGTTCGCTGCGGCCCGCGCCGACCAGGCCGGCCAGCCCCAGCACTTCGCCGGCGTGGAGCGTCAGGTTGGACGGTTTCACCCGCCGGCCGCCATCGGTCAACTCCCTGACCTCCAGCACCACCCGGTCGGTGGCGTGGCTGTGCTTGTCGAACAGGTTGGAGAGCGGCCGCCCGACCATCATTTGCACCAGCCGCTCGGCGGACAGTTCGGCGCGCTCCAGCGTGCCGACATAGGTTCCGTCCCGCAGCACGCTCACCCGGTCGGACAGCTCGTAAATCTCCGCCATCCGGTGGCTGATATAAATGATGGCGATGTCTTCGTCCCGCAGCCGCTTGATCAGCTCGAACAAGCGGTCGGTTTCGCGGGTGGACAGCGCGGTGGTCGGTTCGTCCATGATCAAAATGTGGCTGCGCTGGTGCAGCGCGCGGGCGATTTCCACCTGCTGCTGCTCGGCGATGGACAGGGTGTTGACGACGGTGTCGGGACCGAACTCCGCGCCGAGCCGTTCCAGCACTTTGGCCGTCTCCCGGCGCATGGTCGCCCGGTCCGCCAGCACGCCGAACTGCTTGGGTTCATTGCCGAGGTAGATGTTCTCGGCCACGGTCAGGTTGGGGGCGAGACTGAGTTCCTGATAGATGATGGCGATGCCCGCCGCGCGGGCCGCCTTCGGGCCGGTGATGGGCATCAACTGGCCGTCGATGCGGATTTCGCCGCCCGGATCGGCGGTGTAAGCGCCCGACAGAATCTTCATCAGGGTGCTTTTACCGGCGCCGTTTTCGCCCATCAGCGAATGAATCTCGCCGGTCCAGGCTTGCAGTTGCACGTTGTCGAGCGCCTTGACGCCGGGGAACGTCTTGCTGATGCCGCGCATTTCCAAAGCGGGCGCGCGGGCGGGAGCGGAGGTTGCAGCGGGGGAAACGGGAGTAGTGGCCATGTCATTTCACCTCGCTGTCCAGGCCCATCGACGCCCGGTAAGCGGCCCGTTGTTTGTCGCGCCCGATGCGGTCGGTCAGGGCATTCCAGGCTTTGGCCACGTTGTTGAGGGCTTCCTGGGGCGAAATTTCAAAGTTCAGCGCCCGGGTCAACTGCACCTCCAGCGCCTGGGTGTAGGCGTAATGGCTGGGTATGCGCAGATCCAGGGCGACGTTCGGCGCGTTCACGCTGTTGAGTTGCGCGTCCAGGTACTGCTTGGCTTCTTCAGGGGTGAACAGCTTGAGCCAGCGTTCCCGCTGGAAATGGCTCTGGCGATAGGGATTGATGCCCGCTTGCGGGGTGATGACCGCTTCGCCGCTGACGTCGGGACTGGACAGCCAGGCGATGAAATTCCAGGCCGCTTCGCTGTGGTCGCTGTTGGCGGGCACCGCCGCCTGCCAGCCGCCGAAGGCCAGAAATGGCGCGCGGCTGACTGCCGGGAAGCTGTCCCACTGCTGGGTCTTGTAGTTCCAGACCCGCTTCGAGCCGGGCAACAGGGCCGTGCCGACCTTGCCGGGGATCAGGCTGGTCTTGGGGTCGGCGGCGTTGACGCCGGTATCGCCCCAGTCAAAGTTCATCGCCACCGAACCGCCGGCGAAGATGTTGTGAATGTCCGCCGAAGTGAACCCCAGTGCGCCCGGTGGGGCGACGTTGAGGCCGTTAATATAGTCCTCCAGCGCCTTGACCCAGCCGGGATTGTTGATCTGGGCATCCATGGTGTCGGGGTCGAAGAACATCGAACCCGGCAGCTTCGGATGAAGGGTGTAGGCGGCGGCATGGGTGAAGAAGTACCAGAACTGCTCGCCGCCGCGCCGGTAAGCCTCCGCCGTACCCCACAGGTTCGCTGTGGGCCGGTTGAAGAATTCGGCGATTTGGTAGTACTGCTCCCAGGTCGCCGGTGGGGCCAGGTCGTAGCCATACTGCTCCTTGAACCGTTGTTGCTCCTTTGGATTGGCGAACAGATCCAGGCGGTAGTACAGGATGTGCTGGTCGCCGTCGATGGTTTGCGTGAGATAGCGACCATTCCACACCATCAGCCGGTCGCGGTAAACCGGCAGGATGTCGTTCCAGGCGTCAGTCCCGCGCATCATGGCTGGCATGTCCGCCAGATAGGGGGCGAAGTCCGGCGTATAGAACGGGCCAAAGGTGATGACGTCGAACTTGCCCTCGCCCGCGACCAGGGCGGTGAGATAGGTCTGATAGAGTTGATCGACCGGAAATTCCAGAATGTTGACCTTGCCGCAGGTCTGCTTTTCCCAGCCCTTGGCGGCTAGTTCGATGGCGCTGGCGATGAACGGACGGGTGCGGGTCCCCACATCCAGGGTGACGCCGCTGTAGTCCGGATTGCATTCGGCCGACGCCGTCGTCGCGCCAAGGGCCAGGCTAAGCAGGCCGGCCCGGATCAAGACAGAGGGTGCTATTTTCATCAGAGTTCGCACCTCGACGGAATAGGGTTTTAGGAGTAGCGGGGAAGAGGATTGTCACGCGCGCCAAGGCCGCGCATGGGGATGACGTCGCCGTGTTCCCTACAATGATAGGTGGCGATGGAGAAACCGTCGTTGGCGGTAAACCGATACTCGGTCAAACACTGCTGGCAGTGCGAGCAGACGTTGACGGAGATCAGGGTGTCGCCAGATTGCTTGAGGCCGAGAGCTGAATGCGCGTCATGCAGGTTCATGCCACGATACCCTTGCAACGGAATGGCTAATGATGGATGCGGTATTCCCGGAGCGCGCGGGGGGCGATGCCCGTGCTCCGGACTTTCAAGCTGCGGCGCTCAACTTAGAAGTAGTGCCGAGTGCCGATGGAAATAACGTCCTGGTCGCCGTAGAGGGAAGCGTCGGCGTCGCGGCCGCTGTACTCGGCCCAAAGCAAGGTCCGTTTGCTGAAGTTGTACTGATAGCCAAGCCGCCAGTTATCGATGGTGTCCTCGCCGTCGATGCCGGTGTCGGTCTGACCATAGGCGGCCCGGACGGTGTTGTTGCCGAAGGCGTACTGGCCGGTAAGGTACCAGCTCTGGGCGTCGTCGCCGGTGGCGAGCGGTACGCCGCTCACCTTGATTTTGCGGTCGAAGTTCACGTCATTGAAATCACCCTCCTCGTAAATCAGGCCGACCAGCCATTGATTGGCCTTATACCCCAGACCGAGGCCCCAGTTGGCCAGATCGAGATCGGCGGTCCGCCCGTCGCCAAGATCCACATTGCTGTCGCCTTCGAGCTGAATGTAGGTCAATCCGGCGAAGTACGGCCCCTGGTTGTACTTGACGTTCACGCTCCAGATGTCGACGCCGTCCGAGATGTTCGGAGTCCCCAGCACCGTGTCCGCCGCGCCGTCCAACACCAGCATCGCCTCGGCGCTGAAGCCGTTGAAGATCGGCGTCTGATAATCAATGTTGTTAGGCAAGGTTGACAGGGCGCCGTTCACGCCGGTTTCGCTGGTGACCGCGCCGCCCAAGTAGGTCGAGCCGTTGAGCACCTTGGAACTGTTCCAGACATCGATCACGTTGAGCACCTTCCAGTACGGCGAGTCCTGGGTGCCGAAGGTCAGGGTGCCGAAGCCGCCCTTGAGGCCGGCGAATTTCTGGTTGGTGCCGCCGAAATTGCCACCCTCGGTCATGTCAACGCTGAATTCCCACTGATACAAGGCGCTCAGGCCACCCCCCAGATCCTCGGTGCCCTTGACGCCCAGTTTGGAGCCGTCATCGACCACGTCCCAGTAGGAATCCTCGCCTTGGATATGGTTGTCGATGTAATCCACAGGGTGGGTGTTGATCGGGAACTGCCTTTTTAAATCTCAAAAACTTAGTTTAGTTAGTATCTGACCGGAAACCCTGAAATCCAGTAGGTTAGGCTGAGCTTGCGAAGCCCAACATCCTGATCCTGTTGGGCAACGCTTCGCTTATGCCCAACCTACATCTCAGGTTTCCGTTCAGACACTGGTTAATACTTTGTCGCGCCGCTGGCCGGTTAGCTGGCCAGCAGAATTGCCTTGTGCGTTTGAATGTGGCAGGTGCGCCAGGTTGAGCGTCAGTAGCAGTAATCGTTTTCGCCAATCACTCACTTTTATTAATGGGAAAATCATGGATAATATTTGTAATCGTTTACAATTTATTTGTCAATAGCCCCCATGTAAAAATTTTTTATCGTGTACATGCCAATTGCTACCGTGTAATAATGAGAGTAATCGTTTACTTTTTACCCTGCGAGGAAAAGCAGTAATGGCTCAGATTAAAGATGTCGCCAAGCAGGCAGGAGTCTCGGTGGCGTCGGTGTCGCGGGTGATGGCGGGCCACGCCGGGGTGAGCGAAGCCACCCGCCAGCGAGTGCTGGATGCGGTCCAGGCGCTGGATTACCGGCCCGACCTGGCGGCGCGGCGGTTGCGGTCGCGGCGCACCGACACCATCGGTCTGATCGTGTCGGATATTCGCAATCCGTTCTTTACCGAGATCAGCCGCGCGGTCGAGGACGTGGCCTATCAGCATCGGATGCGGGTGATTTTGTGCAACGCCGACGAAGACCCGGAGAAGGAGGCGTTGTATCTGGACCTGATGCGGGACGAAAACGTCAGCGGGGTGATCCTGTCGCCCACGCTGCCGACGCTGGTCCGGTTTCGCTCAAGCGATTACCCGTTTCCGGTGGTGCTGGTGGACCGCTGCGACCGCGATACCGCCGCCGACGCCGTGGTGCTGGACAACGTGGATTCGGCTTATCGCCTGACCGCGCATCTAATCGAACGGGGCTATCGGCGAATCGCGTTTATCTATGGCGTGACCAGCGCCACCGGTCGGCAGCGGCATGAAGGCTATGTCACGGCCATGGCCACCCACGGGTTGGAAACCCTGGCCAAGGGGGTGCCGGCGACGGTCGAAGCCGCTCGCGCCGCTGCTAGCGAACTGGCGCGTAGCCGGCCCTTGCCCGATGCGTTGGCGGCCAGCAACGGCCTCATCCTGCTCGGGCTGACCGAGGCTTTGCGGGAGGCGAAGCTGCGGTTTCCCCAACCGATCGCGCTGGCCGGCTTCGACGACTTGCCCTGGACCCGGCTGGTGGAACCGGGCATCACCGTGATCGCCCAGCCGACCTACGACCTCGGCCAAGCCGCCATCGACCTGCTGTTGCAGCGGATCGCCCACCCGG
This sequence comes from Candidatus Contendibacter sp., assembly GCA_008933795.1. GTDB lineage: Bacteria > Pseudomonadota > Gammaproteobacteria > Competibacterales > Competibacteraceae > Contendibacter. Next base: position 6,728 of record WBUJ01000006.1, read on the forward strand.
CCCAGTCGGTGCGCCGCGTGGTGATGCGCGGGGAGCTGATCGAGCGGGGATCGAGCGCCAAGCGGGGCGGGTGACCGTTCCTGCCGCTCGCGCACGAACCGCCTGTTGCTGCCGCATCAATTCTGATGGGTCATAGCCTGGCTCCCGCGCTCCAGCGTGGGAACTCCGCCCCACATAAAAAAGCCCGGTTCGACGCCGGGCTTTTCGTTCACCTGCTCGCTCAATCCGCTGGTGGTAGGTAATCCTCCCGCACCGGCGAGAACACCTCGACCGCTACGGCGTCGGCCAAAGCGAGCGCGCCGTGTTCGACGTTAGCCGGGATGCACCAGGCATCCCCGGCGCGGGCGTCGAACTCCCGGTCGCCGATCTGGAGCCGGAGTTGCCCCTAGACCAGGTAGCCGGTCTGTTCGTAGGGGTGTGCGTGAGCGGGCAGGACGCTGCCCCGGCCGAGCCGGAACTCCGCCAACAGCGTGTTCTTGCCGAAGACCCGCGTTTTTTGCCGGATGCCCAGCAGCAACTCCCGGTAGCCGCTCGCTTGCTGAGTGTCAAACATGATGGTTGTGTCCTGATCTGTGTTGCCGAATGTCACCCGTTCCGAATGGACGATGCCGCGCCCGGCCGCCATCAGATCGATCGCGCCCGGATCGACGCGCTGGATATGGCCCAAGCTATCGCGGTGAATCAGAGCGCCGGAGTACAGACAGGTCACGGTGGCCAGGCCGATGTGCGGAAGGCGCGGCTCCATCGGTTGAGAGGCAACGATTGTAACGGGCCAGCCGATCCCCAAGCCACTGCATCCACCCACCGGAACCGAACCTCCTGGTGCAGTTGCCTGTCGGAACGCGCCGGCGGTCAGGGCTGCACTCGAAAACGGGGGATCGAAGCCTCGCGGTGCGGCGCGAACGGGCGCTGCGGTGTTGGATCTCCGTCGCACCTCGCTGCTCCGGATTTCTGCTACCTTCTATAGCGCTCCTATCTGAGTGGTGGAATCGCCACGGTCGAACCACCCTGGCGCTGCGCGCCACCCCTCCTTGGCCAAGGAGGGGAATTTCCACAACCTGCATTAGGAGTGCTATATCCCTGCACGAGCGATGAACAGCGATGCCTAAGGAGGCCCCATGAGCGACGCGAACGGCGTGATGATGCAGTACTTCCATTGGTATTCGCCGGACGATGGCCGCCTCTGGGACGAAGTGGGCCGCCAAGCCGACGCGCTCGCCCAGACCGGGTTTACCGCCCTGTGGCTGCCGCCCGCCTACAAGGGGATCGGCGGCAGCCATGAGGTCGGTTATGGAGTCTACGACCTGTACGATCTGGGTGAATTCGAGCAAAAAGGCTCCGTTCGCACCAAGTACGGGACCCGTCAACAGTATCTCCAAGCTATCGCGGCGCTGCACGCCGCCGGCCTCCACGTCTACGCCGACGCCGTGCTCAACCATCGCATCGGCGGCGACGCCACCGAAACGACCCGCGCCACGCCGTTTCTCCAGGAGGACCGATTGCATCCCGTGGGCGAGTTACGGGAAGTTCAGGTCTACACCCATTTCACCTTTCCAGGGCGCCGGGGCCAATACTCGCCGTTCGAATGGCATTGGCCGCATTTCGATGCTGTTGACTACGATGCCAAGACCCAGGAATCGAACCGGGTCTACTTGTTCGAGGGCAAGCAATTCGATGACCAGGTCGCCCTGGAAAAAGGTAATTTTGCCTACCTGATGGGGTGCGATCTGGATTTCCAGAATGAAGAGGTGCGAGCCGAACTCACCCGCTGGGGCCAGTGGTATCTCGACGCCACCGGCGTGGATGGCTTTCGGCTGGACGCGATCAAACACATCTCAGCGTGGTTTTTCCCGGCCTGGCTGGACGAGCTGGAGCGGTGCGCCGGCAAGGATTTGTTCGTCGTGGGCGAGTATTGGTCGTCCGATATCCACACCTTGCACGGGTACCTGGACCGCATGGGGGCGCGAATGTCGGTCTTCGACGTGCCGCTGCACTACAACTTCCATGCGGCCAGCCGTTCGGGCGGACAGTACGACATGCGGTGCATTCTGGACGGTACGCTCGTGCAGCAGCGGCCGGATCAGGCCGTGACCTTCGTGGAAAATCACGACTCACAACCTTTGCAGGCCCTGGAATCGGTGGTCGAACCCTGGTTCAAGCCCCTAGCCTACGCCCTGATCCTCCTGCGGCGGGAAGGCTATCCCTGCGTGTTCCACGCCGACTATTACGGCGCTGAGTACGAGGACCGAGGCCGGGACGGGCAACCCTATCGGATCGTCATGCCCTCTCACCGCCCGCTGATCGACAAATTTCTGTATGCCCGCCGCCATTACGCCCACGGGCTCCAGTACGACTATTTTGACCACTGGAACCGGATTGGCTGGACCCGGCTGGGCGATGCCGAACACCCCAACGCCATGGCGGTGCTGCTCAGCGACGGGATCGGCGGTAGCCAGTGGATGGAAGTCGGCAAAGCCAACGCCAAATTTGTGGACCTGACCGAACACGTCAAGGAACCGGTGTACACGAACGACGCCGGCTGGGGCGAGTTCCACTGCCAGGGCGGTTCGGTCTCGGTGTGGATTCAGGACTAGACCGGGCTGCCCCGCCGCCGCATCCACCGCCATCAGGGGTTCGAAAAGCGGCCCACCGAGGCAAAAAACCGCCAGGGGCTGGCTCCAGGCTTCAAGCTCCATCGGGTGACCGATTCGCCTGGGTCAAAAAACACGTGGGCTGATGCAGCGAAGGACTCCACGGCAAGCGGTGGGGTATCCCGAACGCTGGTTCGGCTCGTAGACCGGCGCTCGGGTTCGTGACCTCATCGCGCGACGCTTCCCCAACCCAAGGGCGTTCCAGGGGCGGGTTGCCATCGGGGTGACAGATCGTCCGGCTGCGCTAGCCGGGCCGCCAGAAAGTCGATGAAGACCCGGACCCGATAAGGCAGATAGCGATTGCTGGGCAGCAGGACATGGATGCCCAGCGGCGGTGGGGCGAACGACTCCAAAATGGCCTCGACCGTCCCCGCCGCCAGAAACGGCGCGACGATGAAATCCGGTTGCAGGGCGATCCCCATCCCGGCCGCTACGGCTGCCATCAGCGCCTCGCCATTGTTGGCGCTGAGGCGGCTGCGCACTGCAACCGGCGCCGGGCGACCATCGACCTGGAGCAGCCAGGTCGAGTTGTTGGGAACGCTGGTGTAGTTCAGGCATTCATGGTGCTTCAACTCGGCGGGATGGGCGGGACGCCCGTGCCGCGCCAGGTACTCCGGGGATGCGACGACGCACAATCGGCAGGTCCCCAGCTTGCGCGCGATGTCGGTCGGTTCCAGATGATCGGTGATGCGAACGGACAGATCGAACCCTTCCTCGATCAGATTCAGCCGCCGATCGGTGTAATCCATATCCAGGCTGATCTCTGGATAACGCTGGGCGAACTCCAGCAGTAAAGGCAACAGGCGCTTCAGGCCAAAGATGAGGGGCAGACCGAGGCGCAGATGCCCGCGCGGCGTCAGGCGGTGTTCGGCTACCCCGGTTTCGGCGGCTTCCACCAGATTCAGAATCACCCGGCATTGCTCCAGATAGGCAGCTCCGGCGACGGTCAGCGTCAGCCGGCGGGTGCTGCGCGCCATCAGCTTGACGCCGAGATGGGTTTCCAGCGCCGCGATCTGCCGCGTCACCACCGAGCGCGCCACGCCGATCTGCGCGGCCACGGCGGCAAAACTGCCCCGTTCTGCGACCCGCGCGAATAGATTCATCGCTTCCAATCGGTCCATTGTTGCTATTTCCGCAATAAAGATTTGCCGATTGTCGGCTATTTCGTGCCAGTGGGGAAGGCTACACTGCGGCCATCCGATTTTGGAGAACGCACCATGACCGCAGCCCAACCGGCTCTGTTTGTTCCGCACGGCGCACCGACCGTCGCGCTGCGCCCCGGCGCCGCTGGCGTGGCGCTCGCCGCCACCGCCCGCACCCTGGCGCGACCCCGCGCCATCGTGATCGTCAGCGCGCACTGGGATACCGCGACGCCGACCGTGGGATTCGCCGACCGACCGGAAACCATCCACGACTTCTGGGGATTCCCGGAAGCGCTCTACGCGCTGCGCTATCCGGCCACCGGCTGCCGCGAGGCTGCCAATGAAGTCGTCGCAGCGCTGGAAGCGGCGGGTCTGCCCGTGCAACGGGACGAGCAGCGCGGTCTCGACCATGGCGCCTGGATTCCGTTGCGCCTGATGTTTCCCGACGCCGACGTCCCGGTGATTCCGCTGTCGATCCAGAGTCGGGGCGGGCCGCCAACCGCTTATCGGCTCGGCCTGGCCTTGGCGCCGCTGGCGGCCCGGGGCTTCCTGGTGATCGCGTCTGGCAACATTACGCATAATCTGGGCGATTTTCAGCGGGTCGGGCGCAGCGGCGGCCAGACCCCGGCCTACGTGCGCGAATTCGCCGACTGGATGGCCGACCGCCTGGCGGCGCGCGACCTGCCCGCGCTGCTGGATTACCGCCGGCAAGCACCGGGCGCCGTCCAGGCCCATCCGACCGACGAGCATCTGCTGCCGCTGTACGTGGCGCTCGGCGCGGGTGGCGAACCGGCCCGGATCGAACGCTTCCATGCCGGCATCGACGATTATGTGCTCGCCATGGACGCCTACGCTTTTCTCCCGGACGAACGAGGTGACTCATGACACCGCACTACACCCCGGTGGCGAAAACGCTGCACTGGCTGATGGCCGTTCTGCTGTTCGGGTTACTGGCCCTGGGTTTCACCATGACCGACCTGCCGCTGTCGCCCCAGAAGTTGCAGCTTTACTCCTGGCACAAATGGGCGGGCGTGACCGTGTTCCTGCTTGTGCTGTTCAGGCTGGCCTGGCGCGCGACCCATCGGCCGCCGCCACTGCCCGATCATCTGCCGAAGATGATGCGGTTCGCCGCCCATGCCGGCCACGCGCTGTTGTATCTGCTGATGCTCGCCATTCCGCTGTCGGGCTGGCTGATGAGTTCGGCCAAGGGCTTCCAGACCGTCTGGTTCGGCGTGCTGCCGATCCCCGACCTGCTGGATAAAGATAAGGAACTGGGCGATCTGTTGCAGACCGTCCACCTGAGTCTCAACCTGCTGTTCGTCGCGGTGATCGTCGGCCACATCGGCGCCGCCCTGAAGCACCATTTCATCGACCGGGACGACGTGCTGACCCGCATGTTGCCCACCCGGAATTTGGAGTCATGACCATGAAACCGACTTTTCTGGCCTTGACGCTGGCGGCGACCCTGCCGTGGAGCGCCTACGCTGCTGAATACCGGCAGATTCAGGCCGATCAGAGCGCCATCACGTTCGTTTATCAGCAGATGGGCGTCGCCATGGAGGGGAAGTTTCGGCGCTTCACGGCCCAGTTGCAGTTCGATCCGGAGCGCCTGGAATCCGCCCAGGCGACCGTCGAGGTGGACCTGGCCAGCATCGACACCGGCTCCGCCGACGGCGATCAGGAAGTCGCTGGCAAGACCTGGTTCGATACCTCGGCGTTCCCGACGGCGCGTTTTGTAGCCAGTCGCGTCAAGGCGCTGGGCGACCACCGCTATGAAGCCACGGGCCAGTTGACCATCAAGGGCAAGACCCAGGACATCGTCGTTCCAGCGACCTTTGCGGCGCAGGGCCAGAGCGGCGTCTTCGACGGTCGTTTTACCCTCCGCCGCGCCGACTTCGCGATCGGTCAGGGGCCGTGGGCGGCGTTCGATGTCGTCGCCAATGACGTGCAGATTCAGTTCCGCCTCACCGCCCGCACGGGCGAATAACCTGTAACCGTTCCTACCCTCACCGGAGACTCACCATGAAGAAACTGACCGCTCTCTCAGCCGCTCTCACCTTGACCGCGATGACGGCGCTTACTACCGCTCCCGCCCTGGCCGCGCCGGAAACCTACGTGCTGGACGGGACCCACACATACCCCCGGTTCTCGTACAACCACCTCGGCTATTCGACGCAACTGAGCCGCTTCAACAAGACCACCGGCAAGATCGTGCTCGACCAGGCGGCGAAAACCGGCGAGGTCGATATCGTGATTGATACCCAGTCAGTGGACACTGGTTATGCAACCTTCGACGAGCACATCCAGGGCGAGGATTTCCTCGACACGGCCAAGTACCCGACCGCCACATTCAAATCCACCAAGGTCGTCTTTGAAGGCGACAAACCGGTGAAGGTTGAGGGTAACCTGACCTTCAAGGGCGTGACGAAGCCGGTGACGCTGACCGTGACTTCGTTCCAGGCCATGCCGCATCCGATGTTCAAAAAAGATGCCATCGGCGCGAACGCCCATACCGTGGTCAAGCGCACCGAGTTCAACGCCGGCAAGTACGCACCGAACGTGAGCGACGAGGTGCGCATCGATATCGCTGTCGAAGCCATCAAGGAATAGGACGATACCTAGATCGGCGCTTCGACTTCGGCGTTGGGCGGTCGGTCGGGCTATTGTGGTCGACCGATCCTCCGGAGATAGGCGATGAGATCTTTAGGTAATTTCGCGAAATGAAGTCACCCGGTCTGGCTCCCACGTTCCAGCGTCGGAGCCAGATTCGGGTAAGGTCTTTGCTGGAAATAGCCGCATTCTACAATCATGGACTATCGAACACCGGCTGAGGTCTATGCCGACAGGTCATCGATCCTGTCACCCCCAGGCGCAGAGCCTCTACCTTAAATTCGACCAAAAGTTGTCTGGGCAACGCGGTCCACCTCCCCCACCGCAATGATTTTGTCGGCTGACGCCCATGCTCCGCCACGATTATCCGTTCGATCCCACCCCTGGTTATGATCTGGACGCCCTGCTAGCCGTCGCCGCGCCGGAACCCCCAGCGAATTTCGCCCCGTTCTGACGCGATCTTCAGGCGCGCCCGGGCGGTGACGGTCGCGCCGACGCTGCGGGAATGGCCCAGCCCACAACCGTACATCTGGGCGTTCGAGATTGCCTTTACGTCCTCGGACGAGATGCGGATCGGCGGCTGGCTAACTCGACCACGGCGGCCTGGCCGCCGAGGAGGCGTGACTGCGGGATGCGCTGGCCTATTTCTTCAATCGGGACTGAATCGCCCACTCTGTCATCACCCTGTCAACTTCGTGCGTTAAATTTCAGGCAATTCAATTGCTTGAAGTTTTACACCCATGAACCGGGAATATCATCAGTGGTATAGCCCTCGGCTCGACCGGGAGATGGAACTGCTGGTATTCGGCCATGCCGGCGCCAAGGTCCCGGTGTTTCCGACCCGCTGCGGCCAATTCTACGAATACGAGGCCTCGATCCGTTGTGCCGGCTGGACATCGTGCTGGCCGTCGGCGATCGAGACCCGTTTCTGGACAATAACCGGCAGCTCAGCGAGGCGTTATGGGGCAAGGGGGTCTGGCGCGCTCTGCACATCTGGCAGGGCCAGGCGCACAGTCCGAAACATTGGCGCAAGTATGGTGGAATTGTACGTGTGAAATCGCTTAACCCGACCGAACCCAACTCTTCAGACGGGGGACGCCCGGTGAATTTTACCCTTCGACCGATGCAGGCCATGGACCTACCCGACGCCACCACCCTCACGGTGGAAAACTTCACTATTGACGGAACTACGTTGGGTCAGTACGCCGCTACACGGGTGCGCGAACGTTTGGCGAGCAGTTTTCGCCACCACGAATATGCCCCCCGGTTCATCGTGGCCGTCAAGGAGGATGGGGAACTCATTGGGGTGGCTGGGTGGGGGAAGTTGGAGTTCGCCTCTCGAACCTGGGGTCTGTTCCTGTCCAGCGTCAGTCGGGACTATCGTGGCCAGGGCGTGGGAACCGCACTGGTTCAGGAGCGCCTGCGCCGCATCAAGCAAGAAACCCAAAAAGGTCGGATTCTCGTATCCACCAAGCACCGGAAACGGTTTGAAAAATTGGGATTTCGGTCAGTGGATTACGACGAAGAGCTATCGCTGCACCTCATGTTGAAAAATTTGGACGCCTTACGGTCGCACCGGGCGAGTTGAATAGGTAAGGCGCCAGGCAGGGGGCAGGTTGTGAAAGTGTTCGCCGTATCGTCATCCAGTTGAAACAAATGGAAAGCATAATATTTTTCAACTACTTATTTTGAAATAAAAATTCGCCCAACAGGAGTCAATCGTGAACACATTTTTACCAGCCGCGATCTTCGCGCTATCGGCCAGCCTCGCCTGCATCGCCCCCGCCTCAGCGGAAGACATGCGGTTGACCGGTTCCGGCGCCAGCTTTCCGTTCCCGCTGTACTCCTCCTGGTTCAAGGACTTCAGCAAGCAGTCGCAAGGGATCACCGTTGACTACCAGGCCAAGGGCAGCGGCGCCGGCATTCAGGACTTCATCAACAACACCGTCGATTTCGCCGCCAGCGACGCGGCCATGGATGACGCGGATATCGCCAAGGTCAAGCAGGGCGTCGTGCTGCTGCCGATGACCGCCGGCGAAATTGTACTGTCCTACAACCTTGCTGGCGTCAATGAGTTGAAGCTACCGCGCGAGGTGTACGTGGCTATCTTCATGGGCGCGATTGCAAAGTGGAATGATCCGAAAATTGTCGCCGCCAACCCCGGCGTCAAGCTCCCCGACCAGAACATCACAGTCGTGGCCCGTTCCGACTCCAGCGGCACCACCTACGTGTTCACCGACCACCTGAGCGCGGTGAGTGCGGCGTTCAAGAGCACCGTCGGTCAGGGCACGACCGTGCAGTGGCCTAAAAATGTGGTGAAGGCGCCGAAGAACGACGGCGTCACCGCCACCATCAAACAGACCCCCGGCGCCATCGGCTACATCGAGTACGGCTACGCCATCGCCACCAAACAGCCGATGGCCATCCTGCAGAACAAGGCCGGCCAGTTCGTTGCGCCCAGCGATGAATCCGGCAAGGCGGCGCTGGCCAGCGCCGAATTCCCCACCAAAACCCTGCCGGGTTCCGATGCGCCTGACCTGCGCGTTTGGGTCTCCGACCCCGCCGGCGAAATGGCCTACCCCATCGCCACCTTCACCTGGATGCTGTTCTACAAGGATCAGGACGACGCGAAAGCCAAGGTGCTGCGCGATATGGTCGAGTACAGCCTGACCAAGGGTCAGACGATGGCGCCGAAGATGGGCTACATTCCCTTGCCCGATAGCGTTGTCGCCCGGGTCAGGAAAGCCGTCGCGCTGATCCAGTAAACCCGCCCGCCGCTCGAAGCGAACCGGATTCATCGGTTACAACACTGCCGAGGCCCCGCGTTCGCTTCATGCGTTGGCAACACCGAAATATTGATGGGTAAATTATGGCATCGCATCACTTTGATCATGTTGATCGGTCTGGATCCGTATCCGGCCCGCCGTCCGCCGGCGATTATGTCTTCGACCGGGGATTTCGCGGCGTCGCCTGGCTCAGCGCCGTGTTCATTCTGGCGCTGGTGGTTTACATCGTCATCGAGATCGGTGGCAAAGCGCTGCCGGCGTTCTCTGAATACGGCTTCGGCTTCCTGACGTCGACGACCTGGAATGTTCAGACCGGGCAGTTCGGCATTCTCCCAGAGATTTGGGGCACTCTTTATAGTTCGCTGCTGGCCTTGATTATCGGCGGCGTCTTCGGTGTCGCCATCGCCATTTTCCTGACCCAGGATTTTCTGCATGGACACCTGGCTGCGGTCTTCCGCACCATCATCGAGTTGCTGGCCGCTATTCCTTCGGTCGTTTACGGCCTCTGGGGCATCTACGTCCTGATCCCGTTGCTGCGCCCGGTGGCGAACTGGCTGCACGGGGAGTTTGGCTTTGTTCCTTTTTTCGGCACCTCGCTCAGCGGTCCGGGTCTCGGTCCCGCCGCGCTGGTGCTGGCCATCATGATCCTGCCGACTGTAGCGTCCATCTCGGTCGATGCGCTGCATCAGGTTCCCTACAAGGTCAAGGAAGCGGCCTATGGCATGGGGACCACGCGCTGGGAGGCGATCCTCAAGGTGATGCTGCCGACCGCTGGTTCCGGCATCCTCGCCGCCCTGGTGTTGGGATTTGGCCGCGCCCTCGGCGAAACCATGGCGCTCGCCATGTTGATCGGCAATTCCAATCAGATCAGCCTGTCGCTGTTCTCCCCCGCCAACACCCTGGCCGCGCTGCTGGCGTCGAGCTTCCCCGAGGCCGGTCCGGTTGAGGTCCGCGCCCTCATGTATGCCGCCTTGGTGCTGCTAGCCATCACCCTGATCGTCAACGCCATCGGCTTGGCGGTAATGAAATTCGCCACCCGGAAATTCGAGGCCGAACGATGAGTGAGCCTAATCTGACCGCTACCGCTGCATTGATCGCCTTGGGCGCTTCAGAGGCTCCGCGCAGTCTGCCCAACCTCAATCGTGCGCCCTTCGAGATCCGGGCGCTTAAGAGCGGATTCCTGACCGCGCTCACCTGGATCGCAGCCCTTCTCGCCAGTGTGCCGCTGTTCTCGGTCATCTACCGGTTGGCCATCGAGGGCGGCTCGCGCCTGGACTGGGAGGCGCTGACCGCACTTCCACCTTCCGCTTTTGAGCAGGGGGGCGGTTTCGGCAACGCCATTGTGGGCACGCTGGTTATGGTCGGCCTCGCCACGTTGATGAGTGTGCCGATTGGCATCTTCGCCGCTATCTATCTGGCGATTCTCGATCCCGACAGCCGATTGGCGCACAGCGTGCGCTTTTTGTCCAAAGCGTTGACAGGCTTTCCTTCCATCCTGGCTGGCGTGTTCGTCTACGCCGTCCTGGTGGTCACCATGAAAACCTACTCGGCGCTGGCCGGTGGGGTCGCGCTGGCGGTGCTGATGTTGCCGACCGTGGTGCTGGCCGCAGAGCAGGCCATGATGATGGTGCCAAAGAAGATGAAGGACGCCGCCTTTGGCATGGGCTGCACCCGCGCGCAGGTGATCTGGAAGGTGGTGCTGCCCACTGGCGCGCCGGGCATCCTGACCGGCGTGATGCTGGCGATTGCCGGCGCTGCCGGAAACTCCGCGCCGCTGTTATTCACCGCGCTGTTCAGCGGCTACTACCTGACCAGCCTGACCGAGCCGACCGCCTCTTTAGCCATTCTGATCTTCAACTTTTCGGGTATGCCCTACGACAACCAGATCGAACTCGCCTGGGCGGCATCACTGGTGCTGGTGATGGTTGTCCTGGTGTTCAACATCCTCGCCCGCATCATCGGGCGCCAGAAACACTAAGGCTTTTTCGAGGCTATCAAACATGAATGCAACACCGGAAATGACGGCGGCTGGCGCCGCGTCCGCCAGCGCGCCCACCGGCGCCATTGTGATGAATTGCCAGATCGACAGGGTCTTTTACGGCGATTTTCTCGCCGTGCGCGCCAGCACGGTACCGATAGAGAAGAACAAGATCACCGGCTTCATCGGTCCCTCCGGCTGCGGCAAAAGCACGGTGCTGCGCAGCCTCAACCGCATGAACGACCTGATCCCGATCTTCCGTTTTGAGGGCAAGGTGACCTATCACGGTCAGGACATCTACGACCGGAAAGTCGATCCCGTGGTGGTGCGCCGCTATATCGGGATGGTGTTCCAGCAGCCCAACCCGTTTGCGATGAGCATCTATGACAACGTCGCCTTCGGTCTACGCCTGAACGGCTTCAAGGGCAACCTGGACGAGCGGGTGGAGAAGGCTCTTAAAGGCGCGGCCTGCTGGAACGAGGTCAAGGACAAGCTGAAAAACAGCGGGTTGTCGCTGTCCGGCGGTCAGCAACAGCGGCTGTGCATCGCCCGCGCCATCGCCACCGAACCCGATGTGCTGCTGATGGACGAACCCTGTTCGGCGCTGGATCCGATTGCGACCCGACGGGTCGAGGAGCTGATGCTTGAACTCAAGGAAAAATACACCATCGCGCTGGTCACCCATAACATGCAGCAGGCTACGCGGGTTGCCGATACGACCGCGTTTTTTGGGGTGGATATCTCCCAGGGCAGTCGAACCGGCTATCTGGTGGAAATGGGACCGACCCGGCAGATTTTCGAGGATCCCCAGCAGAAATTGACCGGGGAATACGTCCGGGGCGAATTCAGTTGATGCCGAAAGGAAGGAAGATGGCTACTCGATTCTTACTGGCCGCCGCAATCGCCACCCTCGGGTTCATCGGTCTGATTCCCGCAGTTCAGGCCCAGACCGCAGCGCCCACGGCCACCGTTGCCAGCGGCCCAGTCGCTTTGCGCGGCGCCGGAGCGACTTTCCCCGCCCCGCTCTACCAAAAATGGATTGATGTTTACACCAAAGCGAACCCAACCCTTGCCATTGAGTATAAGGTTGTCGGCAGCGGCGAAGGCGTCAAGCGGTTTCTGGAGAACTCGGTTGATTTTGGCGCCAGCGATGCGGCGCTCAGCGATGAGCAGATAGCCAAGGCGCCGGGGGGCGCCACCCTGGTTCCGGCTACGGCCGGCGCCATCGTTCTCGCCTATAACCTGCCGGACGTGAAAGGCGTGCTGAAACTGAGCCGGGAGGTTTATGCCGACATTTTCCTTGGCAAGATCCGCAACTGGAACGATCCGAAAATCCAGGTGCTCAACCCGGATATCAAACTGCCGAACCTGACCATTACCCTGGTGGCCCGCCAGGACAGCAGTGGCGCCACCTACGCGATGACCAACCATCTAAGCGCGATCAGCGCGGCATGGCGCAATCAAGGCCCGGGCGTGGGCAAGGTGATTGACTGGCCGGGTATTTCCATGGTCGCTCCGGGCAACGAAGGCGTCGCCGGCCGCATCAAGCGGAGTTGGGGATCGATCGGCTACGTGGAATATGGCTTCGCCAAGCGACTCGGATTACCGATGGCTCACTTGGAAAACAAAGCGGGTGTTTTCGTAGAACCCAACCTGAACAGCGGTCAGGCGACGCTGGCCGCCAATGTCAGCCAGATACCGGGCAACCTGCGGGTTTTTCTGCCTGACCCCGATGGCGAAAACTCGTATCCGATAGTCACCTTCACCTGGCTGCTGTTGTATGACCGCTATCCGAATCCACAGAAAAGTGCGACGCTCAAGGGATTCGTGAACTGGGCGCTGAGCGATGGACAGGGTTACAGCATTGATCAGGGCTATATCCCCTTGCCTGAAAACGTGGCAACGCTCGCCCGCGCGGCGGTGAATCGTGTGCAGTAACCCCCATGGGGCTGCTGAATCTCCCGGCGATTGAGGCATCCCTGCGCAGAGTTCAACACGACTTTGATTCCATCAACCAGCAACTGACCGGGCAGCGGGATCCGATGAGCGATAAGGTCGTCGAAAACCTGCTGGCCGGTTATGCCTACGTCGATATCCTGATTGAGTGGGATATCGACGTTTTCGCCAAGGGCAAACATAAATACCTGCTCGAATTGAATAATATCGTCCTGTGCGGTCCGGATCAGGATCTGCGCGCCGAATTCGCCCAGCATATCAAAGCCACTCACAGCCGCTTTTACGAAGAGCCGGGGGGTGGAATTGAGGATATGGTCGAGTGGCGCGCCAACCATCTGAGCGAGTCGGCTTGGAAGTTGGCGGCCGGTCTCTATGTGCGGGCGCTTAGCAGACCGCAACTGTTCATCGAAGGCAACCATCGCACCGGCGTCCTGCTGGCCAGCTATGTTCTGCTGCGTGCCGGGAAACCACCCTTCGTGCTCACCGTGGAAAACGCTGTGGCTTATTTTGAGCCATCAACAGTGCTCCGAAACACGAGCAAACTGGGGCCTATGGCGTTGTTCCGGCTGCCGGGGATCAAAAAGCGGTTCGCCCGGTTTCTGGAAGATCAGGTCGATCCTCGTTACCTGCTCGCCCTGGACGCGCGAACGGTTCCGGCGCCATCGCATTGTCCATTTCCCGATCATCGCGATCGTTCCAGCCCAGTCCTGAATCACCACAACGCGGTCGCTCCAGTGGGGACGCCGCTTCTCGAGGAAAATCCGTATGGCCGCCAAGACTCCTGAATCCGGAACCAGCCTCGGCCGGACCCGCGCCAAGCCCAAACGCGGCCAGGGCCGGCCAGCCGCTGCCGTGGCCGAGCAAGCTTTGGCTCCCCGCGAAGGCCTGTTGGCCCACGCCTGGCGCGACCGCGATCTGGGTTGGCTCGACTTCAACCGGCGGGTGCTGCACGAGGCGCTGGACGAACGCACGCCGCTGCTCGAACGGCTGAAGTTTCTGGCGATCTTCACCTCGAACCTGGACGAGTTCTACATGAAGCGCGTCGGGCTGTTGCGCGGCGTAGCGGCGGTCGAGAGCGAGGATGATCCGGCGGCGCGGGGCGGCGCCCGCGACCGGCTCGTCCAAATCCGCCAGACCGTGCTCGAACAGTTGGCGGAACAGGCGCGCTGCTACCGCGACCTGGTTCCCTTGCTGGCCGGCCACGGCATCATTCTGGCGGAATGGGAAATGCTGACGGCGGCGCAACGGGAGGAAGCCGCGCAGTTTTTCGACCGCAACGTCTCGCCGGCGCTGACGCCGCTCGGCATGGATCCGGCGCATCCGTTTCCCTTCGTGTCGAATCTGTCCACCAACTGGGGCTTCATTCTCCGCGACCCCGACACCGACGAATACGTCCCGGTTCGGGTCAAGATTCCGACCATGCTGCCGGCCTGGATTCCGCTCAAGGCCGACCTCAATCCCGGCGAGCGCCGCTTCCTGCGGCTGGAGGAGTTGATTCGACACAGCACCGACAAGCTGTTTCCGGGGATGGAACTGGTGGATGCCTCGCAGTTTCGCATCCTGCGCAACGCGGAGATCGAACTGGACGAGGAGGAGGAAAGCCTGCGGGAGGCAGTGACCGAAGCGCTGCAGCAGCGCCGATTCCAGCCGGTGGTCCGCATGGATCTCGCGCCGGATGCCAACCCGGCGCTGCGCCAGGGGTTGATGGAGCGCTTCGAGTTGCGCGACGACGACGTTTACGAAGTTCCTGGCCTGCTCGACTACACCGGCCTGTTCCAGATCGCCGGCCTCGACGCGCCGGCCCTGCGCGACTCGCCGTGGACGCCGCTGCCTCCGCCCCGCCTGCCCAACGAGGAACTGGATATCTACGCGGCGATCCGGGCCGGCGACCTGCTGCTCCATCATCCCTACGAAAGCTTCGACATGAGCGTCGAGGACTTCATCAGCGATGCCGCCATCGACCCGCACACCGTGGCGATCAAGATGACGGTCTACCGCGTCGGCGACGACACGCCGTTCGTGCGCTCGCTGATCCGCGCCGCCGAGGCGGGCAAGCAGGTGGCCTGCGTGATCGAATTGAAAGCCCGCTTCGACGAGGCGCGCAACCTGCTCTGGGCCGAGGAACTGCAAAAGGTCGGCGCGCATGTCACCTACGGCGTGATGGGCCTGAAGACGCACACCAAGGTGGCGCTGGTCGTGCGCAAGGAAGGCCACGATCTCCGTTGCTACGCCCATATCGGCACCGGTAACTATCACGTCAAGACCGCGCGGCTTTATACCGACGTCGGCCTGCTGACCTGCGATCCGGTCATCACCGCCGACGTGGTGAACCTGTTTCACTACCTGACCGGCTGCTCGCGCGCTCCCCGATTCAACAAGCTGCTGATCGCCCCGTTGAATATGCGCCAGCGGTTTCTGGACTGCATCGAACGGGAAATCGCGCATCAGCGCGCCGGCCGGCCGGCCCGCATCGTCGCCAAGATGAACCAGGTCGAGGATCTGGACATGGCGCGGGCGTTGTCGGCGGCCTCCCAGGCGGGCGTGCCCGTCGAGCTGATCGTGCGCGGCTTCTGCTGTCTGGCGCCCGGCGTGCCCGGCTGGACCGAGAACGTGCGGGTGCGCTCGATCATCGGCCGCTTCCTGGAACACTCGCGGATTTTCTTTTTCGCCAACGGCCAGGACGATCCGCTGGCGGGCGAGTTTTTTATCGGCTCGGCCGACTGGATGCACCGCAATCTGTCGGGCCGGGTCGAGGCAGCGACGCCGGTGGAAGACCGGACGGCGCGCGAGCGGCTGTGGGAGATTCTGGACATCGGCCTGCAGGACCAGCGCCAAGCGTGGCGGATGCAGCCCGACGGGACCTATGTTCGGAGCCAGCCGGCGGAGGACGCGACCGGACCGGCCGTGCTGGGTACCCATGCCTGGTTCATGGACCTGGCGCGCCGCCGCGCGCCGACGGGTTGATGGGTGATTCGCGGTCGCCAGCCAGCAACCCGCCTGCCCAAACATTAAAGAGAGTGGCTGCGTGCGAATTTCCTTCGATATCGACGATACCCTGATTTGTGACTCCTCCGTTCCCACCGAACAATACGTCTCGTGGTGGCGCCGCTGGCGGTACCCGGAACGGCTCCGCCGTGGCACCCGGTCGCTCATGGCTGCGCTGGCGCGGCGACACTGCAAGATTTGGATCTATACCTCATCCGGCCGTTGTCCGCGTTACCTGAAATCCTGGTTCGCCAGTTGCGGGATTTCCATCGAGGGGGTCGTCAACCAGGCTCGACACGAGAGCGCGGTCGGTTTGCGCGGGCCATCGAAATTTCCGCCGGCCTTCGGCATCGACCTGCATGTAGACGATTCGTCCGGCGTCGCCATGGAAGGCGCGGACCACCGGTTCGCGGTGCTCGTGGTCACGCCGGAAGATCTGGATTGGGTGGAGCGGGTACTGCGCGAGGTGGACGCGCGGATCGGTTTGAACTCCCGCTGGAGTGCGAGGCTGCTCGCTCCAAGTCAGCCGTTCGATATTAAGCGGATTTTTCGGGATTGCCTGGCCCAAGTATCGCTATCGGACCACTCCATCCCTGCTTACCCGGTCGGCGACACCAAACCCGATCCCGCCTGAAGGAACCTCGCGCCAGCCAGGGTCGGGCTGGCGCGTTTTGATTCAGGCGCCCCTGGCAGGGGTTTGCTAATGCTCAGCGGCGAGAATGGGATTTCCAAGTTCGGGTTTGGCCGCGGATTTCGCCGACTTTTTTGGTTTCTCCGATTTCGCTGCTTTCTCCTTTTCCGGCTTCGCTGTTTTCTCCTTCTCCGGCTTCCCTGGCTTCGCTGCTTTCTCCTTCTCCGGTTTCGCTGCTTTCTCCCTCTCCGGTTTGGCCACGTTCTCCATCTCCGCCTTGGCCGCGCTCGCTGGCGCGATCTTTGAACTGCCAAAGCGTCGGGTCCAGAGCAGTTCGACCGCTTGGCCCAATACGTTGCTGACGTCGGTGCTGTCGATTTCGCTCAGTATCTCCAGCCTCCTGGCCGTGGTGGCGCTCGCCAGGATTTTTAGCTTGGTCAGGCCAGCGTTCTTGTGCTCCTTCCGCTGCTCGCGGTAGGCGCGTTGACGTTCTTTGGGCGATTTCATCCGAGATGCTCCATAAAGTTAGATTGGGAGCACCCATGATAGCGTTACGTCTACCGTTATACAATCAGTGACGTTACGCATCACGTTAATTGATACCTACCGCCCAGGATCACTTGGCGAAAGAGTGCGCCAGGAATAGATAGCTCGTTCCTGCTACCTGATCGGTCCTGGTCAGGTTGGATCAACCGCGCGTTTAAATCCGTGGTCGATGGACAGCTAAACTGGTCGCGGCTACCACTGCCGGTACGGAATCTGGCAGTAACTTATTCCTTCTCGTGGCCTGATCCCTTTTTTGGATAAGTACAGCGTCAGTGAATTCATGGAAAGGATAATGTTTGGCGTTGGGCCAAGAAAAATATGCTCCATGACAATAGATTCATTTTGACCAAGCGTCAGCCTGAATTCAAAATAAGGCACGAGCATCGAGGCGCCTTCCCGAAATAGGACCGGAGATAATACATAATCGGTTATGACTGGCGACACAATCCGCCATTCTTCTTCTTCCTGGAAGGATGGGTGTTTTAAAATCGCTGCGATACGGAGAAGATCGGTTTCTATTTTTTCGAATACGTCATAGTAGGGTTGCGCTGGTTTCCTTCTGGATTTATCGAGATCTTCCTCATGCTTTTCCGCTAAAATCTCAACGGCATCGACAATCTGTTTGATTAGATCCATTTGCTCCTCAGGTTCGTAGATGCACTTGCCGACCTGAAACAATTGGCTTTCCGCGCACTGTAAAATGTGGTTTGGATTAAAGCCAAGGCTGACGCCCTTGCCCAGCGAACTATAACTACGCCACTGACTTAATAAATTGCCATTTGATCGAAATGAAGCACCAAACAACATGTGACCATTGGTCATTCGGTATGATACCCAATTCAGAAACTGATTGAGCAACTTTGGGTTATTGTGCCCGCTAGCCATTCGGCGGGTAATATCTGTTCGAATAAGATCAGCGGTATGCTTCATTTCAGCTGAGTCATTCATATACCGAACATCGCTCGCCCACAACGCTCCGCTATCCACGATTCCAAGCAATCCTTTAAAGGATGTATAGTGGTATAAGGTTTCCTTTGGAATGTCGGAGTAAAGCTTCTGGGTAATGTTTTTAATCATGGCCACTTAACGGATAACGCTGCCTCATTGTTGAATAGATCAATGTCAACAGTGCGGCTATTTGATGAATTTATCGTACAGGCTAAGCAACAACTCCATCACGATTAAAATCACGATATACCACTCCACCCGTAAACTGCGCCGCGCCTGCAACAGATCAAGCACGGTTTCGGCGGTGCGGCCGATCACCTCAAGCTTGCGTTCCAAGGCCCGTTGCCGTTCGTGCAACTCATACTCATCTTCCAGCCGGACATAGAGCACTTCCAGATCGGGCTTCTCCCAGAGAATTTCCGGCTTTTCTCCCACCTCGACCCGGCCCACCATGCGGTGCTGCGTCAGCAGGATATGGCCGATATGCCGGGTCAACATCCGCACCTGGTAGGTCGCGGCGCCACCCTGCTCCAGGTTGACGGCCAGGGGTTCCACCTGGTCGAACGTGGCGGAGATGCGTTTTTCGTCATCGGCCAGCGCCACGCTCTTGGCCAGCACGTCGGCGACCACGTGAAATCGTTCCAGGCTCAATTCGCGCACCACGAGCACGCCCTTTTCCAATCCCTCCTTGCTGTCGGTCCCCACCTGGATATCAAGCGCCTCGGTCTCGATGTCGGCGACTGGCTCGATGACGAACGGCTGCAACTGCTTGAGAAAGGCTGCTTCCGCCAGTGGCGGCACGTCGAACAACACCACCGCGCCGTAGCGATACAGCACGGCGCAACCCTGCTCGGCAACCGGCACGGTCAGTGGTTGTGCGGCCAGTTGCTCCGTAGTCTTGAGGGTGCGCAAATCCAACCGATCCCCCACCAACAGGGCGCGGATACGTGCGTTACTTTTGTTGCCGAATAGTCGTTCGAACATAGAGGAATTTCCGTGGGTGATGGATGTTGGATTGGATACGGGTTCAATTTTCATGTAGACGTCATTCATCTGGCATTCATAGTCATTTAATGTAGCTGATGCCAGCTCGCCTGAAAACGTTTCGAATACCTGGATGGAACAAAAAGCAAGTCGGCGAGTCAAATTTTTTTAAATCAATAAACTGCATTTGAAATGCGAAACGCGAACGCTTAATAATTCTTCATCTTTCGATCACGAAAATGTCATGACGAGAAGATTAAATGCGCGGTTAATAAGATTTACTGATCGTACCACTACCAAAGAGAGTCAGGGCCGTCATGATCTTACGATGAGTGTTGGCGGCGAATAGAGGAGAAACGGCGTTACTCGCCTTATCATCAAGACTAGGAGACATACCATGTCTTATCGAACGCTGCGCAAGGTGGTCGAGCGTCAGAAAATGCTGACTGCCGCCCCGCCGAAAACCTCCGTCCGCGAAGCCGCCCGGTTGATGAAAAAACCCAGGTCGGCGCCCTTCTGGTGGTAGAACATGGCCATCTGGTGGGAATCTTCACCGAACGCGACGCCCTGATTCGGGTGCTGGCCGAGGGGCTTAACCCCGAGACCACCCTGCTGACCGAGGTGATGACCCTCAACCCGATCACCATCCATCCGGATCAGCCCTTCGTGTCCGCCCTGCATCTGATGTACGAGAACGGCTTCCGCCATGTGCCGGTAGCCGAAAACGGCCGGCCACTGGGAATGGTCTCCGCCCGCGACGCCCTGGAACTGGAAGCTGCCGAATTCGAGGCGACCTTGCGCCAGCGCGAGCACTTGCGAGCGATCATGGCCTAATGGCACAAGCTGGGTTGGGTAGACGGTAACCCGTCGCCCTGGCGGAGCGCGGTCGTTCCGTCGGGGCTTTTTGACCCATGTCAAGCGGCGCGCAATGCCCGGCGCCGCAGGCGCCGGGCTCGAACGGGGGTAGCGAATTCCCGGAGAAGGCCGGGATGCGATCAGCCGAGGATATGGTAACCGCCGTCGATGTACATCACATCGCCGGTGATCATCTTGGCGTAGTCGGTGGCGAGAAAGGCGGTGGCAACGCCCACGTCCTCGATGGTGCAGAGCGCCCGCTCAGGCGCCCGCTCGGCGGCCTTTTCCAACAACTCGTCGAACCGGTTGATGCCCGAGGCTGCCCGGGTCTTGATCGGGCCGGGCGAGATCGGATGCACCCGGATGCCTTTCGGTCCCAGTTCGGCGGCCAAATAGATGGCCGCCGCCTGGAGCGCGGCCTTGACCGGACCCATCACGTTGTAGTGTTCGACCACCCGTTCGGCGCCGTAATAGGTCATAGCGAACAGGGTGCCGCCGTCGTGCATCAGCGGTTCCGCCAAATGAGCCATCTCGATGAAGGAATAACAGGACACGTCCATCGCGGTCAGGAATCCTTCCCGCGAGCAATCCACCACCCGCCCGTGTAAATCCTCGCGCGGGGCGAACGCGATGGAGTGCATGGCGATGTCCAGCCGGCCCCAATTCCGGCCGATGGCGGCAAAAACCGCTTCCATCTGCCCCTCGACCCGCACATCGCAGGGAAGATACAGTGCCGGGGGAACGTCGAGCGCCTCGGCCAAGGGCTGGGTGTACTGTTTGGTCTTTTCGCTGAGGTAGGTCATCGCGATCTCGGCGCCCATCTTGCGCATGGCGCGGGCGCAACCAAAGGCGATGGATTGGTCGTTGGCGATGCCGAGGATGAGGGCTTTCTTGCCTGCAAGTCCCTGCGAGGTGATCTTTTCAATCGGATCGTCGTCGGGCGGCGCGTAGTGCTCTACGGGTGGTGACATCGTGATCTTCTCCTGCTGGGAAATGGAAGATGCTGGCTAAGCCGCCCGCAGTTCGTCACAAACGTGCAGAGCGATCATCAGTTCTTCGTTGGTCGGGATGACCCAAACCGAAACCGGACTGTTGAGGGTCGAAATGCGCGGACCGCCCCGACGGTTGGCTTCCTCGTCCAAGCGGACGCCGAGCCATTCCGCCCGCCGGCACACTCGCTCGCGCACGATCGCGGCGTTTTCACCGATGCCGGCGGTGAACACCAAGGCGTCAAACCCTTCCAGCGCGCTAGCTAGCGCGCCTAGATGCTTGCCCACGTGGTAAATGAAAAGCTCGACAGCCTCCTCGGCGCGGGGATCGTCGCTCTCCAGCAAGTCCCGCATGTCGTTGGAAACGCCCGATACGCCCAGCAACCCCGATTCCTTGTACAACAGCTTTTCGATGGTTTTGGCGTCGTAGCCACGGTCCTGCAGCAGGTACAGCACCACGCCGGGGTCCATTCCTCCGGTGCGAGTCCCCATTGGCAAGCCATCCACGGCTGTGAATCCCATCGTGCTTTCGATGCTGCGGCCATCAAGGAGGGCGCACATGCTGGCGCCCGACCCCAAGTGCGCGACCACCACCTTGCGGGCTTCCGGCACGGTATCGGGCAGGCGGCGGGCGATATATTCGTAGGACAGGCCGTGGAAGCCGTAGCGCCGCACGCCCGACTCGATCAGCGTCCTCGGCAGCGCGAACAGTTGCGCCACCCGGGGCTGGGTGCGGTGAAAAGCGGTGTCGAAGCAGGCGACCTGCGGCAATTCAGGAGCCACCTCGGCGAGCGCGCGGATGGCGGCCAGATTGTGCGGTTGGTGCAGCGGGGCCAGCGGCATCAACTGTTCCAGATCGGCGATGACACCCTCGTTGATTCGAACTGCTCGGTCGTAGTCCAAACCACCATGTACGACCCGATGGCCGGCGGCCTCGATTTTGATGTCGCTGGCGCTTTCCTCCAGCCAGCCCAGGATGTAGCGCAGGGCGCCGGCGTGGCTCAGCGGCGAGCCACGCGGCCATTCATCCCGCTCGTCGATTTTCCGCCCGGTCGCATCCCTGACCTGAAAGCTCGGGTCGCTGCCCAAACCTTCCATCTGCCCCTTGAACAGCAAGCTTGGCTCCGGCCGGTCGCCGTCCGTGAAGACGGCGAACTTGAGGCTGGACGAACCGGCGTTGATCACCAGAATTCCTTGCTCCATAACGTTTACCCCGCTGTCTTGTGAAGTACCACGTCCCGGCGCTGGGCTTCGGCAAACAACACGGCCACCGCGCAGGAGGCCAAGCGGGTCTGCGCGCTGTCGGCGCGACTGGTCAACACGATGGGCGCGCGGGCGCCCAGCACGATGCCGGCCGCCTCGGCGCCGGCCATGAAGGTCAGTTGCTTGGCCAGCATGTTGCCGGCCTCCAGGTCGGGCGCCACCAGGATGTCGGCCTTGCCCGCCACCGGGGACTTGATGCCCTTGGTGCGCGCCGCCTGCTCGTCGATGGCGTTGTCGAAGGCCAGCGGCCCGTCCAGGATGCCACCGGTGATCTGGCCGCGATCCGCCATCTTGCACAGGGCGCCCGCTTCCAGGGTGGAGGGAATTTTGTTGGTGACCGTCTCCACCGCCGACAGAATCGCGACCCTGGGTTCCGTGATGCCGATGGCGTGGGCGAGATCGATGGCGTTCTGGATGATGTCGTGCTTGTCCTCCAGGGTTGGCGCGATGTTGATGGCGGCGTCGGTAATGATAATCGGGCGCGGATAGGTGGGGACCGACAACAGGAAGCAATGGCTGATTCGCCGCTCGGTGCGCAGCCCCCCCACTTTCTTGACCACCTCGGCCAGCAGTTCGTCGGTGTGCAGGCTGCCCTTCATCAGGGTTTGGGCCGCGCCCGCAAGCACCATGGCGACCGCCAGTTCGGCGGAGTGGTGACTGTGATCCGACGACACCAGCCGGCAGCGCGAAATGTCGAGGTTTTCCTGCACAGCGATAGCCCTGATTTTCTCTTCCGGACCGATGAGGATGGGCGTAATCAGGTCGTGCTCGGCCGCCTCAACCGCGCCGCGCAGCGAATCGGCGCTACACGGGTGGACGACCGCGCAACCCAGGGCGGGCGGGCCCTCGCAGGCTTTCAACAGTTCCAGATAGCGGTTGTCCCGGCGGAGCTGAACCTTCGGCAAGTCCAGCAGTTCGCGCCGCATTTTTTCCCTGGGCGCCAACACCTCGACGAAACCCTGCGCGACTTCCTCGCCCGTCGGATCGACTGCCCGGCATTCAAGAAACACGGTGCCGGTTTCCGGCCGTTTGGCCTTGACCGTCGCGGTTGCGGTCACTGGCACGCCGATGGCCACCGGCCGACGTAGACTAACGTCGATGTGCTGGGCCACCGAGCCCAAACCCGGGAGACGAGTGCCAGCCAGCGAGGCGAACAGCGCCGCCGACCAACTGGCCTGCCCGCCGCCTTGCCCATACATCGAGGTGTCCGCCGGTCCCGGGTCCAGATCAATCAAATTGAAGTTGCCGGTAATGATCGCCAGCGCCTCGACGCCCTCCTGATCCAGCGTCCGGGTCAGACTGGCTTGATCGCCGATCTGAATTTCATCGAAGGTCTTGTTTTCAATGATGTCGTTCATGAGATCAGGCCGCCGCCCTGAGCTCAAGCGCCTGGGACAGATGGTCGAGCACCACCTGCTGTTTCGCATCGATGACGCCATCGCCGATCGCGATGGCCTTGGCCATGTTCCAGGCTTCGCGGCGCTCTTCCAGGGTGGGCAGCAGGCTGGCGAGCGACTCGATCGCCCGATCCGGGTCCAGTTGCACCATGTAGGATTGTTCCTTCAACAGGCGCTTGCGTTCGTTGATCGACAGATGGGCGAGCTTGGGATGTTGTTCGCGCGCTTTCCGGCCGGCCTCGAGTTCGCGTTCGTTGATGCCACCCGCGCCCAGCATCAGGGTCGCGACGATTCGCGCCCAGCCCTCGGCGAAGCCGCCTTCCTCCATGCGTCCCTTCATCCGTTCGATGGCGGCGTCGAGTTCGGCCTGTTCGCGCTTGGAACGCACGATGGGCGCGAACTGGGCGATTTCCAGGTCTTCCTCGGTGTACAGGAAGGCGCCCAATGCCTTGGGTCCGTAGATCGCCTTGAACAGCATCTCCTGCATCCGGTCGCGAAGGTCGCGGTAATGGTCAAGCAGGGCGACCACGCCGTCGGAGGTGCGCTGCTCGGCGATCTTGAACGGGTTGTCGTCCGCCACCGGCCGCCGCTGCTCCGCCACCAGCGGCGCCAGCAGTCGCAACGGCCACAGGAAAGGATTTTCATCCGACAGCCACCGGTACTGCAGCCGCAACGGCTGTAACTCGCGCAGCGTGTTGGCCAGCGGTTCGGTGACCATCATCCGAACCCAGGGTCCGATGAACGCTTCGTAGAACCGGGTATTGAGTTCGGAGACCAGTTTGGACGCCGCAAAGAACTCGACTTCCTGCTGGCCATCGTCGAGTCGGCGAATATCGGCGATGGTTCGAGGTTCGAACCGGGAGAGATAGCGATCCTCGGAGCGGTCGCCGGCGCCCTCCGGCATTTTCTCGATCACCATCTCGTACAGGCCCGGCGGCAGGACATCGATGAAATCGATGGCCTCGTTGATCTCATAATGCTCCTTCTGGGCCACCTTGCCCGATACGAAAATACCCAAATGACCGATGTCCTGGTGCAGGATGTAGACGATAGTCTGGCCGTGAATCTTGATTTCTTCCTCGCTGCCGTAGACATCGACGATCCAGTTCAACGCCTGCTGGGGCGGGGTGATGTTGTCGCCACCCGACGCGAACACCACCACCGGCGCGGTGATGTCCTTGAGATCGAGCGCCGCGCCCCCGGTCAGGCGGATGCCGCCGCGTTGCAGCTTGTTGCCGACGAACAGATCGTTGACGATCTGAGTCATCTCCTCCTTAGTGAGCAGGAAGAACCCCGTCCACCAGCGCTCGAATTCGAGAAAGCGTTCGACCTCGGTATCGATGTGGGAATACAGATTATAGGGCTTGGACCAGAGCGTATTCGCCGGATTGAGCCGTTCGAAATTGGCGACCAGATGAGCGCCGTCGAATTTGCCGCCGCCGAGATCGCACAGCAAGGAGGTGATCCAGGCGCCGCCCAGCAGACCGCCCAGGTAGCGCATCGGATTCTTGCCGTCGACCCCGGCCCAGTAGGACATCGGCGAGCCGCAGACCACCACCGGCCCCATCAACCCCGGCTCCACCGCCGACAACGCCATTACCGCCCAGCCGGCTTGGCAGTTACCGATCACGCAGGGCTTGCCTTCGGATTCGGGATGCAGTTTGGTGACTTCCTCGACGAAGCGCGCTTCCGCTGCAGCGACATCGCCGAGGGTTTGATTCGGCATCGGCTCGGGGTAGAACATGACGAAATAGGTGGGATGGCCGGCGCGCAACGACACTCCAACTTGGCTGTCCTCCTTCATCCCGCCCACGCCGGGGCCATGGCCGGCGCGGGGATCGACGATGATGAACGGGCGCTTCCTCGGATCGACGGTCATGCCCGGCTTGGGCAGCACCCGCAGCAACGCATAATTGGCCGGGCGGCTGAAGGCGCGGGCGTCGAGCACGATTTGGTGGGCGAAGTCGAGAATCGGCGGTTCGCCCTGGGCGCGATGTTCGAGAAAGATGTTGCCGCGCTGGCGCATCGCATTCCAGAACAGGATCGAGCGCTGCGCTGTGTCGATCATATAGTCGAACCAGGCGTTCTGAATGTCGCCGAAGGGCAGGGACGGATCGACCGGGATGGGACCGACATCTTTCGTCGTCTCCGCAGCGCCCGTCGCGCCAATAAACCTGTTTTTGATGCTTTCAACCGTCATTTCACTCTCCCCATACAACGCCTAGCCATCAGTCATGGCGAAATCAGGATAAGGAAAAACGACAATGAAATGATGGAGATTGTGTTGCAATTTGATGAAGGCTCTCGAAATTCCAAGGCACGAGGTCATCCGGCTATCCGATGCCGGGATGGGAAGATGCGGGTTCCGACCTGGCCCTTGATTCTGTTTGCAACAGACGGGGAGTAACTTCCAGCGATCCATCGTTCGAGCATCGCGAGGGGACATGGACATGGATCCATCCGACAATCCATCAGAAACCAACTCAAACGATTCCAATCGGGTGCTGGTCTGCGGCCTGGGCAGTCTTGGCCAGTACAGCGTCGCCGCCCTGAAAGCGTTCGGCGTTTTGGTGAGCGCCATCGACCTGACCGAACCGGAGCTTTGGGAAATCCCCGAACTGCCCCAGTTGCTGGAACAGATCATCATTGCTGACTGCCGGCAGGCCAGCGTTTTGGAACGAGCCGGCATCCACCGTTGCCGGGCGGTATTGCTGGTGACCAGCAACGAGCGGGCGAATCTCGAAGGCGCTTTCGCCGTGCGCGCGTTGAATCCGCAGGCGCGCCTGGTGGTGCGTTCGTCCAAACAGAATCTCAACTCGCTGTTAAACCAGCAGTTTGGCAATTTCGCCGCGTATGAAGCCACCGAGGTCACCGCTCCTGCCTTCGCCATCGCCGCGCTGGGGGGAGACGTGATCGGCTGGTTCAAGGTCGGCGATCAGCCCTTCCGCGCGATCAAACACCCCGTTGCCGAGGGCGATGTCTGGTGCAACCGCAAGGTGGTCGAGGAACTGAACACCAGTTTCCGGCGGGTGTTGGCGCATTTGACGCCCGGCGGCTCCCCGCTCCCGTCGGACCTGTCGGCCTGGAAGCCAGATCAACCCATCCAACCGGGAGACGTCGTGTTCGCGCTGGAAGCTTCGGACTGGCGGGCGCTACCGCCGGGAATGGCCCCCTTTCCCAGCCGGACGGAATCCAAACCAGGTCGGTCGCCGTGGCGACTTTGGCAATGGCTTCGCGATCAGGTTGGTCGGATTTGGAAAACCGGCGGACCACGCCGGGTAGTGGTAGTCGCGGGTCTCTTTGTCGCCGCGCTGTTATCGGTGGGCACGCTGCTGTTCTGGTTCGCGGTGCCCGACCAGGAGCCGCTGGACGGCTTCTTTACCACGATCATTCTCATCCTGGGCGGCTATGGCGACGTGCTGGGGGAACTGGACCCCGGCTCGCCCTTTCCCTGGTGGTTGCGACTGTTTGGTTTGCTCCTCACCCTCACCGGTATCGCCCTGGTCGGACTGATCTACGGCTTCATCACCGAACATCTGTTATCCATGCAGTTCCAGTTTCTGGCACGTCGCCCGCCCGTGCCCAGGCAAAACCATATCGTAATCGTGGGACTGGGAGGAGTAGGCCGACGGGTCGCGGGCATCCTGCATGAGTTGCACTGGCCGCTCGTCGCCCTCACCACCCAGGGGTCGGACCCCAACATTCCAGCGCAAATACCCGTCGTTCAGGGAAAAATCGCCGACGCTCTCACCAAAGTCAATCTGGCCGCCGCCAAGAGCGTCGTCATCGTAACCCGCGATGATCTGGACAATCTGGAAGTGGCGCTCATGGCCCGGCAAGTCAATCCCCGCGTCAACCTGGTCATTCGGACCTTCGATCCTGGTATGGATGCGCACATCGCCAAACTATTTCCCGCCACGCAGGTCTTGTGCACCAATGCCCTGGCGGCGGAAGTATTCGCGGGGGCCGCGTTTGGCGAACACATTCTGGGGCTGTTCCGCATGGACGAGCAAACCGTTCTGGTCACAGAGTATTTCATCGAGACCGGCGACACGCTGTGCGGGCGGCTGCTTGCGGAAATCGCCTACGGTTACGGGGTTACTCCCCTCATCCACCGGCCCCGCGACGATAGCCCGCCGGTTCTATTCCCTGTCAACGAGCTGCGTCTCGTCGCTGGTGATCGCTTGGTAGTGCTGGCCACGATTGACAGCTTGCAACGGATCGAACGCGGCGAAGTTCGGTTGCCCGATTGTCAAGTTCTAGTGGAAAAAGCCTCGAATGCCGATGCGGCGTTCGCCGGCGGCAACCTGATCGCGCAGATCGTGGGCTGCGAATTGAGCGAGGCACGGCAGGTGCTGGAACAATTGCCGACTTCCATCCCGGGCTTGCTGTACCGCCATCAGGCCCGGCATCTGATCCGGCAACTCAGCCGGGTACGGGTGTACAGCCGCCTGGTCGCACCGGAGTCCTGCTGATCCAGAACCCTTCGAGACCCTGGAAAAATTCCCACCAAGATCAAAATCCTCCCTTTATTCCGCGCGATGACGGAATGAGGTAGCCCGCGAGATTCAAAAAATGTCGCCAAACCCGTCCGAGATTATGCCAATCTTGTGACAATCAATCGCCTTGGAATCGGATTGAAGCCTGCCGTGACCCCTCCTGCCGAGTCTATTAACTCGACCCCGTATCACGCCGCCCTCTACGGCTTGATTTCCGGCTTTGCGATACTCCCTGACCAGCGGATTGAGCCTCTTGCTGGCAACGATTTGGACACCGCCCTCACTCGATCCAACACGGTGGTCTGGCTGCACTTCAATGCCCGCATCGGCGCCGCCCGCGACTGGATCGCGCGCTGCGAACCCCTGCCGGAGGCCGCGCGCCGGTTCCTGCTGGAAACCGACGACCGCAAGCGGCTCGAACGAACGGGTGACAGCTTGATGGGAGTCATCAGCGATATCCGTTACGACTTCAGTCTCGACTTCGATCCAGAACAGATCGCGACCTTGCGGTTTTATCTGGATCGAAGGTGCTTGATCAGCACGCGCCGGCAGCCCTCCTACATCGCCGGCCAGTTACGCACGGCGATCAACACCGGCCACCCCTTCGAGGGTACCGCCCCGCTCCTGATCCATCTGTTCAAAGCGCAGGTGTCCAAGATCAACGAAATCACAGTGCGGGCCCGCGACCGGCTCGATGACATTGAAGATCAGGCGCTGGCAGGGCAAATACGCGACCAACAGGCTCCACTGGGGGGTATCCGCCGACTGATGGTGCGCCTGCATCATCATTTTGCGCCCGAATATCGGCTGTTACAGCAGTTGTGCCGATGGTCGCTGGACGGGTTCGGCGAGGCCGATCACGCGGCTTTACAGGATGTGGCGGAAGAATTCCACGCACTGGTTGACGATCTGACCGAAACTCAGGAGCGCGCCAAGCTGTTGCAGGAAGAACTCGCCGCCCGGCTGGCGGAGCAAACCAACAAAAACCTCTATATTCTGTCCCTCTTCACCGCCCTGCTGCTGCCGCCCAGTCTGATTGCCGGCATTTTCGGCATGAACGTTGTTGGGGTACCGGGGGTGCAGGATGGAGGCGAAATGGCGTTCTGGTGGGTAATGCTGGGCATGGCGGCGGTTTCACTGCTCGTGCTGCTGATTCTCTATCTGCGGCGATTCTAGCGAGCTTCCTGACACGCTCTGGATAGGTTAGAATTTTTACCCTGAATCGTTTAAAAAAAGAGACGGTTATGCAAATTTTAGGCATTGATGTGGGTGGAACAGGGGTCAAGGGTGCGATTATCGAAACGGCAACGGGGAAACTGACGAGCGAACGCCTCCGTATCGAGACGCCCAGCCCGGCGACGCCGGAGTCCATCGGCCTGACCGTCAAGGAACTGGTCGAACGCCATCACTGGTCCGGTCCCATCGGCATCGGCTTTCCCGCCGCCATCCAGCACGGCGTCGCCCGCACCGCCGCCAACATCGATCCCTCTTTTATCGGCCTGCCGGTGGCCGACCATTTTTCCATGCAAACCAGTTGCCGGGTTTGGGTCGCCAACGACGCCGATGTCGCCGGGCTGGCCGAAATCCGGTTCGGGGCCGGCCAGGGCGTCGTCGGCGTGGTGCTCGTCGTCACCGTCGGCACCGGGCTGGGAACGGCCCTGTTTAGCGACGGTCATCTGCTGCCTAATACCGAACTGGGCCATATTCTCCTCAATAACGGTCTGGAGGCCGAACGCTACGCTTCGGAAGCCGTTCGCGACGCCCAGAAGCTCAAATGGAAAGACTGGGGTGACCGTTTAAATCACTACCTGCTGACCCTGGAAAGCCTGTTCTGGCCTGATTTGATCGTGCTCGGCGGTGGCGCCAGCAAAAAGCTGTCCAAGTTCGCGCCACAAATCACGACGCGGACGCCGGTTGTTCCCGCCCGCTTTCTCAATCGAGCCGGCATAATCGGTGCAGCGCTGTTTGCCGAGGAACGGCTCAGCTTGTCACTGCCCCGGAGCGAATCGCGCGCTTAGCCTGCCGCCAAAGGCTCTACGCCTCAACCTGGCGGGTTGATGGGCGGGTCAGGCGCATCAGCGTTATTCAGCTCAGGATGGCGCCCCCGAGCGCTCGTCCCGGAGGTCTTGATAAAACGCGAGTAAGGCCTGAGCCGGACCCCGCGCGGTCCACTGTCTGGCGTAAATCCGGCCCGCTTCGCCCAACCGCCGCCGCAATTGGGCATCGTCCAGCAACCGGCGCACCTGGGCGGCGAACTGCGGAATGTCCTCCTCGGCGATCAGCGCGCCCCGTTCCGCCGCCAGGATGTCGCGGGTGCCCATCACGGCGGTGGAGACCACGGGCACGCCGAGACTCATCGCCTCCAACAGCACCAGCCCTTGCGTTTCGGTCCGCGAGGCGAAGACGAAGGCATCGCCAGCCTGATAGCAACTACTCAAATCGGCGCCACGCGCCAGGTAATTGACGAAACATAGATTTTTTTCCAGCCCCAGCTTGCTCCCCAGACGGCGCAGCCGGTTTTTGGCAGGCCCTTCGCCGGCGACGATCAACACGATATTGGAGTGGGTCGTCCGCTGCAATTCGTGCGTCACGCGCAGGAGAAACTCAATGTTTTTCTCGAAGGCCACCCGGCCCACGAACACCAGCACCGGTTGATCGTGGCGGATGCCGTGCCGGGCGCGGAACGCGGCCCCATCTCCTTCCGGCAAAGCGTCTCCCGGAATGCCGGTCGGAATCACCCGCATCCGCGTCCGCACTCCATATTGGACTAATACCTCCTGCATCGCCCGCGAGGGCACCACTAATCCGTCCAACTGGTTGCATTGCCGGCGGGAGAGCTGGCGAGCCACCGCCCGCCAGGCGCTCTTCGGCAGGATCGGCAGGTAATGAAACAGGTATTCCTCGAAAAAGGTGTGATAGGTTTCGACGCAAGGGATGCCCGAGCGCCGCGCCAGCCGCAGACCGGCGTAATGAGCGACAAAAGGCGTCTGCACGTGAACCAGATCGAAATTCTGGTTCTGGAGAATCGCCAATCGTCGGGCCAGCCAGCGAGGATGCATCATGCGATCCTCGGGGTCGAACAGGACCCGATAGGACCGAATCCGGTCGATGTCCGGCTCGTCGGTGGTCGGTTGGTCATACTTGGGCGCCACCACCCAAACCTCGTGTCCCAATTCCCGTAATTCGCGCCGAAAGGTCTGAATAGACGTGGAAACGCCGTTCACGCGCGGAAAATAGACATCCGAAAGCATGAGGATTTTCATGGGTTCTTATTTTCGAGGGCGGATTGTTTCCCGGCGCCTGGCGGGGGCGACATGCAATTGCGAGTCGCCGGCGTGTCCATCATCCCGCGGGAGAACTTCACTTCTTTCGACGACGCTATCGCCTTCGTCAAGACCAATCCGACTCGCTACGTGATCAAGCCCAGCGGCGAGGCGCGGTGGGGAGACAGGGCTGAGGTGTGGGTGGAAGGAATCCCCCACTCGAATTCCCATGCTCATTATAACCAAATACGGCGGTCCGCCATGACCGAGGATCAGCGACATCCCGCCGACCGGATTTGACTAGTGCTCGACGCCTTGGCGCATTTCGATCCATTTTTCTCGCATGAACCGATACTTCGTAGGAATGTCGCGCATGGAGAGCATGGCGATCAGTTGTTCTCCATCCACGACCGGCAGATGGCGAAAACCATGGGCATGCATCAGATCCAAGGCATCACAGGGGGTCCGGTCGGAGGCAATGGTTATGGGTTTCTCCGTCATTGCCCGCGTCACCGGGGTAAGCTCCGGATCAAGTCGGGGTGCAACCACGCGGCTAACCAGATCGCGCTCGGTAAAAATACCGATCAATTCAGTTCCCCGCATGACCGCTAAAGCCCCGACACGATGCGTCGTCATCAGGACAGCCGCCTCATGAACGCTGGCTTCCGGGGCGATGCCAAAGACAGTTTGGTTTTCGACCATTTCACGGATCGAGGGATTCATGGCATTTCCTTGTTATGGGCATGAAAAATGAGCAAGGTATTATCAACGAGTCATATAGTTGTAGTAAAACGGTAAAGAATTTTCCAGCGGGGCCTTGGCCTGAAGCCTAAATCGCTGGCCACACCGGTCTCGACGCGCTCTGACTCGATTTGGCTGCGCCGGGGATGGATAATGGGCTTAAAGCAACCAAGAGTTTGACTTAAAAAGAATAATAATCAGAGGTTACGTTATTGCCATCGGATGGCGACCGCCCCTGGTCCAGACTGATCCGCTGGCCGAGCCAGAACGTCAAGGGCAGGAATTCCTTCGTCACCCGGACCCCGGGCGTAACGCTGACCACCATCAAACAGTCATGGCAATGACATCATTTTGTTATCACCGGATTCCATACTTCCTCGCCAGTTGTTTCCTCAACCCTGGTGCAAGGCGGCATGGTCAAGCAACTCGGCGCCCGACTCGGCAATCACGCCCACGATCTGTTGTTCAAGACGATTCACCAGCGCTACCTGATCTACAACATGTGCTGGGAAGACCCGCGCATCGACCGGCAACTGCTGGGGCTGGATCGGGATAGCCAAGTGGTGGTGTTGACCAGCGCTGGCTGCAATGCCCTCGACTATCTGCTGGACGCGCCGGCGGAAATTCACGCGGTGGACGTCAATCCCCGCCAGAACGCCCTGTTGCAACTCAAGCTCGCGCTGATCGAACGGGGCGATTTCGGTGACTTGGAGCACATGTTCCGACGGGGAACCCATCCCCGCTTCCGGGAACTGTATCAGGCGTTGCGCCCGCGCCTGCCGCCCTACGCGGCGGCGTTCTGGGATCAAAAAATCGCTTATTTTGACCCGGCCAACCGCAAGCGCTCGTTCTACTACCATGGCACCTGCGGGGCAGTGGCTTGGCTGGTCAGCCGCCAGTTGCTCAAGTCGGGGCGCAAGCTGCGCGTTTATCTGTTCGACCTGCTGGACGCTCAAACCCTGGCCGAGCAACGCGCCCTGTACGAAAAAATCGAGCCCGCCCTGTGGGGCCGGTTCAGCACTTGGCTGCTGCGGCAACCGACCGCACTGGCCATGCTCGGCGTGCCGCGCCCGCAAATCCGCCTGATCCAAGAGCAGTATCCCGGCGGCATCATCGGCTACGTCAGCGACAAGCTGCGCCATGTGCTGACCGAGGTGCTGATCCACGACAACTATTTCTGGCGGGCCTATCTGACCGGCTCCTACACCGAACGGTGCTGCCCCAACTATCTTCGGGAAGAAAATTTCCCCCGACTGCGCGCCCATCGTGACCGAGTGCATTCCCACGACGCCACGGTCAGCGAGTTCCTGCGCACCCACCCTGGCGCGTACAGCCATTTCGTGTTGCTCGATCATCAGGACTGGCTGGCTTGGCACCAGCCCCAAGCCTTGGAGGAAGAATGGCGGCTGATTCTCGCCAACAGCCGTCCCGGCAGCCGAATCCTGCTGCGTTCCGCAGGCGGCGATGTCCGCTTTCTACCGGCTTGGACCCGTCGGGCGCTACGCTTCTTCCCAGCCCTGACCGAACCGTTGCACCGTCATGATCGGGTCGGCACTTACGGCAGCCTGCACTTCGCGGAGGTGGCATGAGCCAGTCCAAGTCGCTGTTGTGGGCAACGCCGGTGGAACACACCGCCGTTCTCAGCCGTTACTACC
This sequence comes from Candidatus Contendibacter sp., assembly GCA_008933795.1. GTDB lineage: Bacteria > Pseudomonadota > Gammaproteobacteria > Competibacterales > Competibacteraceae > Contendibacter. Next base: position 40,607 of record WBUJ01000006.1, read on the forward strand.
GCTGGCACGCCCGGCTGTACGACGCCACCCGCTGGAGTTTCCTGTTCGGGCGGGCGGCGCTGATCCAGTCCATCGCCCGCCTCTCCCCTCCTCCGCGCCGCATCCTGGAAATCGGCTGCGGCACGGGCAGCAACCTGCTTCATCTCCGCCGCCAGTTCCCCGATGCCGCGCTCGTCGGCCTGGACCTGTCGTCCGACATGCTGGCGCGGGCGCGGCGCAAGCTGGCGGCCCATCCGGCGCGCATCACCCTGCTTCAGTGGCGCTACGACCAGCCTTTGTACTTGGAACCGACTTTCGATTTGATCGTATTTTCCTATTGCCTGTCGATGATCAATCCCGGTTGGGAACGGGCGATGGACGCGGCCCTGCGGGATTTGCGACCGAACGGCCTGCTGGCGGCGGTGGATTTCCACGACACCCGATTTGCCGGTTTCCAGCGCTGGATGGGCGTCAACCACGTGCGGATGGACGGCCATCTGCTGCCGCGTCTGAACGCGCTCTGCCCGCCGGTCGCACAGACTCTCCGCGCCGCTTACGGCGGCGGTTGGCGCTACTTCCGTTTTATCGGGCAAAAACCAGGAGGGTAAAACCATGGGGTCTCCAAGATTCCGTTCCCTGTGGATCTCCGACGTTCATCTCGGCTTCAAGGAATGCAAGGCCGAGTATCTGCTCGATTTTCTGCGCCAGAGCGACTGCGAGCGGCTGTATCTGGTGGGCGATCTGATCGACTTTTGGAGCCTGCGCAAGGGTGGGCGCTGGCCGGCGGCGCATGGCGAGGTATTGAAGCTCATTTTGGCCAAGGCACGGGCTGGGACCCGGGTGGTTTACATCCCCGGCAACCACGACGAAGTGGCGCGCGATTATCTCGGTCTGCGGGTGGGCGACATCGAAATCGCTTCGGAGGCGATTCACGTCACCGCCGACGGTCGCCGCTTCCTGGTCACCCACGGCGACGAGTGCGACAGCGCGGTCCGCTGCGGCGGGCCGCTGCTCAACTGGCTGGGCGACGGGGCCTACGAACTGCTGCTGTTCCTCGACCGTTGGTACAACGGCTGGCGGCGGCGCTGGAACCATCCCTACTGGTCGCTGGCCAGTTTCCTCAAGCAGCGCATCGGCCGGGCCACCGCCTACATCGCCCGCTTCGAGGCGGCGGCGGCTCACGAGGCGGCGCGGCGCGGATTGGGCGGTGTGATCTGTGGCCATATCCATCACGCCGCACTGCGCGATCTCAATGGGGTGTTGTACTGCAACGACGGCGATTGGGTGGAGAGCTGCACCGCGCTGGCGGAACACGCCGACGGGGCGCTGGAAATCCTGCGCTGGACCCATCAGCAGGCAGCGGTAGTGGCGATTCGGGAGCCGCGCCGCTTGCTGGAAACGCCGCCGGTTCCGGGATGGGCAACCGGTTTGTAATACCAGTTCCCGCTGGCTTTCGGAATTTTCAAGGAAATTGTAGGGCGAGTTAGCGCAGCGTAACCCGCCGAACCCGCAGCAGCAATCGGCGGGTTACGGGCTGGCGCCACCATCCAGAATCATAAAATCTATCCAGAAACAGTATAAGTTTTTAGGTTCTTCGTCGGTTCTTGTGGAGCCAGCCATGCCGGAAGCCAGACTTGAAGTCAACTAATTGATTATAAATGGTTTTTAACCAATCTCCAGCCAGCTTAACAGGCCGAAACCCGCCCTGCGGGGCCAACTCCACAAGAACAGTCGAAGAACCAGTTTTTAAAAAGCGGCCGCCGGGAAGACGAGCCGGTTTCAACAACCCCGCCACGCCTGGGTGCGCCGGTGCAGCCAGCGGCTCGATCCGGCGTGTAGCAGCCGCACCGCGCCGGCGGTGAACACGATCAGCATCGCCATCGCCGCCGCCGGGGCGGTATCGCCCGCATCGTCCATGTTCAGCACCGCCACTGAAGCCAGCGTGGTGGCCGGCGAATAGAGGAAAACCACCGCCGACACCGTGGTCATGGCGTTGACGAAGAAATAGATGGCGATGTCGAGAATCGCTGGCAGGCACATCGGCGCCGTCACCCGCCACGCAGTGCGATAGAACGGGGTCTTGAGCGAGGCCGACACCGACTCGAACTCCGGATCGAGTTGCTTGAGCGCGGTCAGCGCGGTGAGGTGGCTTACGGTATAGAAATGGGCGATGGTGGCCAGCACCAGGATCGCCATGCTGCCATACAGAAAATTCAACGGATTACCGGGCGCATTGAAAAAGAAGATATAGGCCAGCCCCAGCACCATCCCCGGCACCGCCATCGGGATCAGCGCCAGCAGATGCGTCGCCGTCCGCAGCGGCTTCGCGATTCGGGTTTTCTCCACCAGATAGGCGCCGCTGAAGACCACCAGACTGCCTAACACGGCGGTGTAAAACGCCATCTCAATCGAGTTGCCGTAAGCCGTCCAACTGCCGCCATCGGCGGTGTTGAAGTCGTAATGGCGCAGGGTCAGGCTGAGATCGTAGGGCCACAGCTTGGCCAGCGAGGCGAAAGCGGCCATGCCCAGGATGCCCAGAATCACCAGCGCCACCAGACTCACCAAGCCGAGCAGCGCCAGATCGCGAACCGGACGCGGCTTGGGGTGATAGGGGACCGCGCGGCTAGACACGGCGGAACTCTGCCGGCTTTGCGCCCAGCGCTCGACGAAGAAGGCGACGACGGCGGGCAACAACAAAATCAACGATACCACCGCGCCCATCTGGAAGTTCTGCTGCCCCACCACCTGTTTGTAGATATCGGTGGCCAGCATGTTGAATTGACCGCCGATCACCTTGGGGACACCGAAGTCGGTGATCACTAGGGTAAAGACCACGAAGATGGCGCTGATCAGACCGTAGCGCGCGCCCGGTAGAGTGACCGTGGCGAATGTGCGCCAGCGGCTGGCCCCCAGGGACTCCGAGGCTTCATATAACCGCGCATCGGCGGTGGACAGAGCGGTGATCAGAATGATCAGGGCATGCGGGAAGGTCCAGAACACCGAACCCAAGACGATGCCGATCGGGCCGTAGATGCTCTCGCCGAACAACCAACCCTTCAGCGCGCCCTGGTTCCCGAACAGGTAGATCAATGCGATAGCCGATAGCAGCGATGGCGCCAGCAACGGGGCCATCGCCACCAACCGGAAGAATCCCTTGAAGGGAATGCAACCACGGGTCAGGGCGTAGGCGTAACCAAACGCCAGCGCGATCACGATCAGCGTGGCCAGCGCTGATACCCACAAGCTGTGGCCGATCGCGCCGGTCAGGGCGGGATTAGTGAAGTATTTGATAAAATTGGCCAAGCTGACAAAGACGCCATCGCGATCCTGCATGCTTTTCGCCAGCATGATGACTAGCGGAACGAGCAAGGTGATGGCTAGATACAGCGCCAGCACGCATAACCCGCCCCCCATCAGCCATTCATCGCGGCTCAAGCGCGGGCGGATGCGCGGCGGCGCCAGCACCGCCGCTTCAGCCATGGGAGTACCCCTCGGGGAACAAGCGGATGTGTTCGGCGGGAATGTGCAAGTGCGTGGAATCGCGCGGGCGCAAGTCCAGTTCCCGCGCCCGCTGACTGGGCAACTGCGCTCGCAGCCGATGCTCGCCTAATTCTCCACCGCTCAGGCTCAACCAGAAAAACGGCCCCATGAATTCGAGATCCCGTACTTCGGCACGAAAGCTGTTGGCGTGGCCGTTGGTTCGCCCCGTACAGACCACATCTTCGGGACGCACGGCTGCCTGCACCGCCGTGCCTGGCGCAAACCCATTCACCGTGCAGGCCAGCCGCGTTTGGCCCAGTTGAATTTCGCCCTGTTGTACCAGCAGGGCGGGTAAGAGGTTCATGGCGCCGATGAACTCGGCCACGAACAGGGAAGCCGGTTGGTGATAAATCTCCAGGGGCGTGCCGATCTGCTCGATTTTGCCGGCGCGCATGACCACGATGCGGTCGGCCATGCTGATGGCCTCTTCCTGATCGTGCGTGATCATGATGGTGGTGATGCCCAAGCGCCGTCGCAGCGCCTTGATCTCATCGCGCAGATAAACCCGCACCTTGGCGTCCAGCGCCGATAGCGGTTCGTCGAGCAACAGCAGACCCGGGGACACGGCCAGCGCCCGGGCCAGCGCCACCCGCTGTTGCTGGCCACCGGACAGTTGCGAAGGATACTTGTTCCCGCTGTCGGGCAAACCGATCAGCTCCAGCAACTCCTGGACTCGTCGCCGAATCGCCTCCTTGGGTTGCTTGCGATTCTCCAAACCGTAAGCGATGTTCCGGGCAACGGTGAGATTCTGGAACAACGCATAGGATTGAAACACGATGCCGAAATCGCGCTTCGCCGGCGGCAGGGCGGAAATATCGTGGCCGTTCTGCTCCACCGTGCCATGAGTTTGAATATCCAGCCCGGAAATGGCCCGCAGCAGGGTGGTTTTGCCGCAGCCGGAGGGGCCAAGAAAACAGACGAACTCACCTTGGTAAAGGTCAATACTGACATCGTCCAGCGCGGTGAAATCGCCAAAGCGTTTGGTGAGATTGCGGACACGGAGATAGGGGGTGGTCATGACTGGCTCAACTTGGCGAGTGGATTTTCCTCTCCCGTCAGGAGAGTACGGCTATAAGTTCCCCTCAGAATCCCCTCCCCTCTTGTGGGGGAGGGCCGGGGTGGAGGGTAAAAAAACGCGACTCAAGCCGTGATTTCAGTCTGAAGGCTTTGCTACCCCCATCCCCACCTTCCCCCGCAAGAGGGGAAGGAGTTCGAATTACTTCTTCGGCTCCGACTTGCCGTCGTAGCGCTTGGCCCATTCGGCCAGGATCGCCTCGCGGTGCTTGGCGGCCCACTCGAAATCGTTCTTGATCATCTTGCTGGAGATGCCTTCGGGATAGTGAGGCACCGGTTTGGCGACGCCGGGCATGGCGACCACCGCATAACCTTCGCTGTACATCTCATTGGCCTTGCGGGTCACCGACCAGTCGGCCAACTGCTTGGCGGCTTCCAGCTTCTTGGTATTCTTGACGATGGCGAAGGACTCCAAATCCCAGCCCACGCCTTCTTTCGGCGCGATCACTTCGATGGGAGCGCCCTTGCTCTTTTCCTGCGCGCCGCGATAGGCGAAGGAGATGCCGACCGGAATTTCGCCGGCGGCGGCCATCTTGCAGGGCTTGGAGCCGGAGTGGGTGTATTGGGCGATGTTGTCGTGTAGGGCGTCCATGTATTTCCAGGCTTTTTCCTCGCCCCACATCTGAATCCAAGCCGACACGTCAAGGAAGCCGGTGCCAGACGAGCTGGGATTGGGCATGACCACCTTGCCATTGAATTCCGGCTTGGTCAGGTCTTGCCAGGAAGCCGGCGTGGGCAGCTTGTTTTTTTCGGCTTCGACGGTGTTGAAGCAGAGCGAGGCGACCCAGACACGCTGGCCGACCCACTGCGATGGTTTGGCGCTATCCACATACTTTTGATCCAACGCTTCCACGCCCTTGGGGGCGTAGGGCTGGAAATAACCCTGATCGGCCAACAGCTTGAGGCTGGTCACCGCCAGGCCCCACACGACGTCGGCTTGCGGGTTGGCTTTTTCGGCCAGCAGCTTGGCGGTGATGATGCCGGTAGAATCGCGCACCCACTGGATGTCCAGGTCGGGGTAGTCGGCCTCGATGGCCGTTTTGAACTTGGCGAGTTCGTCGGCCTCGACCGCGGTGTAGACCAGCAATTCGGTTTTGGCGTGCAGGGAAAAAGCGGCGCCGGCCAGGACCAGCGCACCGAACACGGTGACGAACTTCATCGGGAATCCTCGCGTGGGGCGGAAAGACGAGCGACGTCGTTTCGAAGAAACGATCCAGCGCTCGATGGCAAAAATGGATTGTGCGACGACTCTATTGCGGACCTATTGCGGAATTGTGATCAGCCCGAGACTTTGCCCGAGCGTGTCCGTTCGCAGCGTTGACGGAATTCCGGGCCGAACGGACCGATGACGCCAATCAGCGGCTGCCGTTCGCGCATCTCCCACAACCGCTGCAACGTCCGTTCCCTCTGGCGGCGGGCGTTCTCCACCAGTCCCTCGTCCTCGATGATATCCAGCGTAGTCAGGGCAGCCCGGCAAGTGACCGGGTTCTTTTCATGGGTGTAGTGACCGAAAGCCCAGGCGCCGCCGACATCGAGATCGGCGCGGGCCAGCACCGCCGCAATAGGCAACACGCCGCCGCCCAGCGCCTTGCCAGGCTTGGCGCCGCGCTGAGAAATTGACCTCGCTTTCTCCGCGCATGGAACGTCCCGGGGTTTCACTCAAGGCCGTTCCCCGCGCGCCAGCCGCCGTTCAATCAGCTCGATGTAGGGCAGCAGGTCGGCGATGGTATCGATGACGTAGTGTGCCCCGCTGGCCCGCAGCCGGGTATAGGCGGCGACGCGGCGGCGCTGTTGCTCCGCCGGGGTCAGCGCCTCCCAGTCGTCCAGCGCCAAGCCGACCTCGTTGCCGGACACCGCCACTGCAATCGTCCACATCCCGGCATTCAAGCCTTCCTCGATGCCCGGCGCAGTGTCGTCCACCTTGACGCAGGCATGGAGGGTTTCCACTTCCAGCTCGATAGCGTTTTTCAGGCTCATGTGCGGGAACGGCCGCCCGCGCGGAACCTCGGTGGCGCATGCGCTGCTGTCGGGGCGATAGCCCTGGTCGGCGGCGGCTTGCGCCAGCGTCTCCAGCATTTCCCGGCTGTAGCCGGTATTGGCGCCGATGCGAATGCCGCGCCCGCGCAGGGCGGCCACCACTTCCCGGCAACGCGGAATCAGTTGCGCCGAGTCGCGGATAGCGGTCACTTGCAGGGGCACGAATTCCCGGTACAGCCGGTCGATGGTGGCCTCGTCCGGGGATTCGCCGTACCGATTGCGCCAAGCAGCGGCAATGCGGGGCAAGGCGCACAACTGGCGGATATGCTCGCGCTTCTCGGCGCCCATCGGCCCTCGGGCTTCATCCAGGCCGAGGTCGATTCCCTGCGCGGCGAACAGGCGAGTGAAGGCCGCCACCGGAGCCAGCGAGCCGAAGTCCACGGTGGTGCCGGCCCAGTCGAAAATCACCGCCTGAACCGGACCGCGATAGCTGCGCTGATAGTGGAAGTTCATGGGCAGGGCTCCTCAAAATTCGACCGGGTTGAGATCCTCGGGGCGCGGCGCTCCATCGGCGATGCCCATGGCATCCAACGCCGTCCGCACCGCCGCCAGCACCCCCCGCATCTGTTCGGCGAACAACTGCCCGATGCAGCCGATTCGGAAGCTCTCCACCGCGGTGAGCTTGCCGGGATAGATGATGAAACCCTGGTCCTTGATCAGCCGGTAGAAGGTCGAGAAGTCGAAGCGGGAATCACTGGGGGAATGAAAGGTGACGATGATCGGCGACAACCAACGATCCGCCAGCAGGGTGTGGAATCCCATCGCCCGCATTCCCGCCACCAGTAAGTCGCGGTTGGCGGTGTAGCGGGCCAGTCGTCCGGCCACGCCGCCCTCCGCCTCATGCTCCGTCAGCGCCTGGGCGAAGGCGGCGACTACATGGGTCGGCGGGGTGAAGCGCCACTGCCCGGTGCGGGCCATGTAGGTCCACTGGTCGTACAGATCCAGACTGAGGGAATGGGCGTTGCCGGCGCACCGTTCCAACACCTCCCGGCGGATCAGGGCAAAACCGAATCCGGGGACGCCCTCGAAACACTTGTTGGCGGAGGCGACGACGGCGTCGCACGGCAATCCGCGGGCGTCGCACGGCAAGGCCCCGAAGGCGCTCATGGCGTCGATGAGCAAGCGCCGTCCGCGCCGCGCCACCACCTCAGCGATTTCCTCGACGGGATTGAGAATTCCGGAGGAGGTTTCGCAATGCACCACCGCAACGTGGGTGATGGCGGAATCGCCGGCGAGGATTTCATCCACCCGGTTCGGCGGTGGCGGCAGGTAATCGCCCATGTCCAGTGTGACGCAGGGGCGGCCCAGATAGTGGAGGATTTTGGCCATCCGCTGGCCGTAGGCGCCGTTCATCAGCACCAGCGCCTTCCCGGCGCGGGGGATCAGCGTCGCCAGCGTGGCTTCGACCGCGTAGGTGCCGCTGCCTTGTAGGGGAACGCAGACGCAGTGGTCCTCCGCGTGCGCCGCCTGGAGCAGACGCTGGCAAATATCGGAGGTCAGGTCGTTGAAATCGCTGTCCCAAGAACCCCAGTCGCGCAGCATCGCCTGCTTGGTGGTGAGTGAGGTGGTCAGAGGACCAGGGGTAAGTAGATAGGGCTCGCGAGATTTGTTCATGACGGCGGGGCTTGATGACGTTATTCGATATTGGAAATCGTATCATCCCGCCGGTCTGTTATGGTTTGATGAAAATCTGGAGATAGGTTCTGGCTGGATTGTAGGGATAACCTCACTTCAAGGCAGGATTCCAATTTTTTCGCCGCGTCCTGCGAAATCGTTTCGCGCGCTGGTTGCCAGAACGCGCGCGCTACGTCGGTGCTCCACGAATAGGCTGTTACCACTTCGCAACTTGGCTTGGTGCTTGGCTTCGGTGGCCAGTGCCGCAACCTCGTGAATCTTGGGTAGACCCGCACACGCTTGGAGGGCTGGATGAAGGAATAGACAGTTGAAACTGCAGGGTACCAAAGAAGGTTCATTACTGTAGATAAAAATTAATGGCCCACCAAATTTGTGGCGAAAAAACCATCAATTCCTTGGATAGTCTGGATATTCGATACAAGTCGTTCCATCTCTTCATTAAAGTGTCATCAACAACAGGTTAATATGATTCATCCTAAAAACAATATCTAAACCTTGTGGTTTTTTTATTCCAAGAGGCTTGAATCACATGTACTTGCCAAGATATCTATTCAACACAAATTTTATAGAGAAGAGATGGCCCAGTATATTACTTAGCCTAATTATGATTTTTCATACGATCACACCTGGGAGCATCGTGTTGGCAGAAATTGATCCAGGCAAGAAAGATATGAGTATTCTTATAGGATCGATAATGCAATTAACCAACGACAGCTTATATTATGATCTTAACAATTACAGTGTTAATATGAAAAAAGGTATTGAAACCGCTTTACAAAGCCAACCTATCAATGATCGAAAAAAAATAGAGTTCGATGTAATGAATGATTCCAATGACCCGATTACAACCGTTCAGACTGCCAGAGAAATGATAGACAAGGGTATTCTTCTCATGTTGGGCAACGTCGGATCGGTCTCGACCCTCAAGTTGATGAAGGTCTTACAGGCTAATCAGGTACCTGCCATGGGTTTCTACACAATGGGCGACATCGATGCTGAAAACATGCTCGGCTATCGTCCAAATACTGCTCGGGAAGTAATTGCGCTCATCGATAATTATGTAACAAAAAACAACGCTAGAGCAACCCAGGTTTGTATTTTTGCTCAGAATGATGTCTTTGGTTTGGCGGGTATTAATGGTCTCAAAGCGGCTTTGGAAAAACTGTCAGACACACAGGCTACAATTAATAAACTAGACCACATTCTTGACATGATGATGGGTGGCATTAATCCAGCACTCAACAGTATTGGGCCAGTTGGGCTTTATCAGTACGAAACCGTATTCATTAGAGAAGCGTATTTATCATTAAAAAATTGGGAACGGGAAAGTGGAAATCAATGTAGGTTTGTTATCCTGGTGGCCATACCAAAGGTTGCTGCTGATTTCATCGCCTACACACACTACAGGAATGAATCATGGTCCTTTGGCGCGGTGTCCATCACGGCCGCTGGCCATGCACTCAGCCGCTACATAAGGAATTACGGAATCGAAAAAAATATAGTTATTACCCAAGTAGTTCCAGAGCTGAACTCATCCCTTCCGATTGTAGTGGATGCTAGAAATGCCTTGGGAAGCGATTTGAATCATATCAGCCTGGAAGGCTATATTGTTGGACGCATGTTTTTAACTATCCTGAACTCGATGAAAGATCCCGTGACGCGAGCCAATTTTATTAAGGCGGCTCGCCAAAATACATTTGACATGGGAGGATTGAAGATCGATTTTACCAGGGGGAACACAGGCTCAACACTGATTATCTTGAATCATGTCAATCTGGGTTCATACAACCTAGCCAAACAATAGACTCCTTGGCACCGCTGTTAATCAGATCTCCGCGCCTAACATCAGATGGTAACCGTTCACTCCCCTCTCAGGTCCACAGCGCGCGAACGCCGAAATAGGCGATATCCTTAAAGCGGCGCAGCGCGCCCTTGAGAAGCGAGGTTTGTGGCCGGGTACAGAAGGTCATGCTGAGCATGATCCGCAACTCGTTTTCCGCCAACCGCGTGACCTTGTGAAAGACCCGCGCGCCTTCGAATACGATCAGCGTGTTGGGCGGGGTGGGTATCGTCACCTCGCGGTCGTCTTGGCGGACCACCAGTTGCGCCGAGGACAGGCGATCTTCCTGAAAATGACGGTTGACCAGGGGCAGCAGCACGGTAAAGTGGCGCCCGTTATAGAAGTTGTAATCGTAATGCCAACCGATGTGATCGCGGGGTCGGTTGTAGAGCAGCAGCGAACAAGAGCTTTGATCGTTGATCGGCGTGGGCAATACCGGCTCGCCGATCACCGCCGAGCACAGCCGGTGTAGATAATCGGATTGATAGAAGGCGACGATTTCGGGGGCAATCCGGTGCAGATCCTCGTAGGCGATGGTCCCGCCCTGCTTGTGGGCCGGGAAATAGCTGCGCTCGGTCTGTTCGCGGCGCAGCGCGGCTGTGCGCAGCCGGTCAAAAGCCGATTTCGGCAACGGCTCGGGCACCACGGCGAGGCGTTGCCGAAAATTGGGCAGCGCCGACGGTAGGTAGTCGGGCAGGCTCAGCGCGGCGCCATACCGAATGACGAAATCGCGCTGGCGAGCCAGTAACTGACGATACTGGCGTTGCTTGCGCAACTTGAGGCCGGTGAAGGCCAGCACGCCAGCGGCTGGGATCAACAGAATTTCCGGTCGCATGAGCGGTTTCGATGGCAATCAAAGGGAAAAAAGTCGCTCCAGCCGAAGAACCATTCGACCAGAGCCGGCAAGGGTGTTCAAACGTACAGCCCGACCATGTTGCGCCAAGCGGAGGCGCTGTGGGCGCGACCCTGCCAGAGATGCAAGGCGTGCCAGATGCCCTTGTTCCACAAGGTGTCGCTGAACTGCCGGTTGTTGTCCAGGAAAGGGTCGGCGTCACCAATGGTCAGCACGATGTCCAGCCGTCGTAATTGATGAAGCAGTCCTTGATCGTGAATATTGGGTAAAAAATGGCTGGGGTTGTTGTAGTAGATCAGCTCATCGTAATGACCGTCGAACAGACCCCGGAAATCCTCGACTGGCTGGGTTAGATCATAGCGGCCGCTGAAGGCGGCCACCTTGCTGAAACAATGCGGGTGACGGAAGGCGAAATTGACCGCGTGGAACGCTCCGAAACTGCACCCATGCGAGATCACGCAGGGATGGCGGTTTTTGGTCCACATCAGGGGTAATACTTCGTGAAGCAGGTAGGCTTCGTATTGCAGATGCCGTTGAATCCGGTCCTGGGGATGATTCCAGAAACAATAGAAGCTTTCCTGGTCGATGCTGTCCACGCAATATAACTGCAAGCGACCATGCTCGATCTTGTCGCCCAGCGCCGCCGCCAGTCCAAGATCCTCGTACTCATGAAACCGTGCGCAGCGGGTGGGGAACACCAGCACCTTGGCCCCGGCGTGACCGAACACCAGCAGTTCCATGTCGCGATGGATTCGATGGCTATACCACTTGTGATATTCCCGGTTCATCTTCAACGACCATAAAACCCTTATTTATCAATTAAAAAGGGACTTTATCGTTGAAACGCTGCAAGCGTATGACAATGGGAAGACGGTTTTTGGTCATGCGCGGCGTGATCGACAGCCGGTGGTAGCAACCCGGAAACCGTCGCTTGCCGAAGAAGCTGGCGGTTCCGCGGGATGGGCGATGGATTGAACTAACCGTTAACCACCGGGCGCCGATTCGAACCGCAACGGCTCGACCAGCAGCGGCACGTACTCCGGAAAATAGGTTCCACCGGCTTCGAAGGGTTTGTCGGGATCGATGAGCGTTTTCGCGTTGCCCACGCCATAGGTGATCGAAGCGGGATTTTCTAGATCTACCGGCCGGTCGGCGACCACCTCGCCGATCTGGTAGGGCTGGCCATCCTGATGATCGAACCCTTCCTCGCCTTCCCGGAAATAGCGGAAGGTTACCGGCGTGGCTGGGAAGACGTCCTTGCCCTGGACGTAGCGTTGGGTGACGACCACCTGCCGATAACGGCGAGCAGCGGCCAAGGCCTCGCTTTGGGGCGGATACAGCCACTCGCCGCGAATCATACCCTCGGCGGTCAGATAGCCGCCCCGCGCGGTCAGCTCGCGCAGCAGCGTTTGCCGCAAGGTCTGACTCCGCTGGAAGCCGGCCGCGCTCGCGGTATCCAGCGCCGGCCAGGCGGCGGAATAACCGTGGGCGGGCTGGATCGCGCGGGCTAGAAAGCGTTCGATGGCGGCGGGCATGTCGCCATACAGGCTCGCGCCGACCACGTTGTCGAGAAAATGGCGGAACTCCCCCTTCGCCAGTTCCCGGTTCACCGGATCGCCCAGTTGCGCCTGGCCGGGAGTGGCGTCGGGCGGGGCGTCGGGGTGGGCGAGATAGCGCAGGGTGTCCATTTCCCGCCAGTCCAACTCACCCGGAAACTTGCGCGGCAGCGACCAGGTGGAATCCACCGTATTGCCGACTCCGGAGGTGAACTGGGGGAATTCGGTGCTGGCGACGCCGCTGTGGCAGCCGATGCACTGGGCCAGTTCCTCGCGGTTCTGTGGCCGTAATGCTCCGCTGGCATCTTCGATGTAGCCGGCCAGAGTCCAGCCCACCCCGTTGTCCACCCAGCCTTGCGCGTCGTTGCCGTACACCGGCGCGCCCTCTTCCTTGGTTCCAGGCCGGAACTGGCTCGGATAAAACGATTTCCACTTGTACATGTAGCGGATTTCCTTGACCCGGCGGGCGCGCGTGCCGGGATAGGGACTCACCGCCAGATCGTTCCCATCCGCCGCCACGTCCACGTAGTGCAGGGGATGGGCGAATTCCGTCCCAACCGGATACAGGCCGCGTTCGAGGGCCACCGTCCGGGCCGCGCCCTGATAGAACGCGCCATCTTCAGGACGCAAGCGATCCTGAATCGCCCGCTCCAGCAGGTCGAGATTCCGGGCATAAACCGTCCGGTCAAAACTGCCGTCCTCGCGTTGCATGAACGGCTTCGGCAGACGGAGGTAGATGCCGGATACCGAGCCGGTCATCGGGGTGAAAATGCCGTAGGGCATGAAATTCACCGCCCGCCAGCCGGTGATCCAGCGCCCGGCGCCGTCCTGGAACCAGCCGTTGCGCGGCATGCTGGAACGGACAAAGCCATCGCTGTCGGCGGGCAAATCCGCCGGGTCCAGCCCCGGAAACAGCCGGAACGGCGCATCGCCGTCTCCACCGTCCCAGGCGCGCGGGTCGCCGGGACGCTGCTGGAAAGCGGCCCGCCAGTTGTCTTCGCGAATGTAGGTCTCCATGTCCCACATTTGCGGATCGACCCCCAGCACGGCGACGGCTTCGCGCAACTTCTCCGGCGTCAGGGTGTTTTCCCAGGGATTGCGGCTCGGGGATGCAGTGAACGGGCTAATGGGCGTAAACGAATATTCGAGTTGCAGGTTGCCGAGTCGCGGCTCCGCGCCCGCCTGCGGGAAGTTGTTGCCCAGCCCCAGGCGATAGACGCCGTTGGTGTGGCAGAACAGGCAGGCGTTTTGCGTGCCCCGCGAGGTCTCGATATGGCACTGGGCGGGAATGTGGGCGTAGGGATTGGTAAAGGTCAGCGGGCTGCGGAAATCGCCCTGCGGAAAGCGGGGAGCGGCGGACGGGAGTTTTGCGTGGGCCGGCTGTTCATCCACCCGACCCTGGCTGTCGCTGCAACCCGCCAGCGCCACGCCCAACAGGAGGGCCGCCGTGACCCCATTTAAACTTTGCTGGCGACGATTCATCCGATGCTCCTCAAACGGAAAAAGCGGGCGGCTGGCAGACGCCCGCTGGTCCATTCTCACGGCAAACCGATCAAAGGCCCGGAATACCCCCGATATAACCCACCGGCGCGTCGAACTTGTCGATCAGCGGCGTCAGTTGCTTTTTAAGATCGGCGTTGATCGTGCTCGGAAAATCGCCGTGGTGCTGGGCGTTGCTCATGATGTAGGCGTGGCCGTTCAGGTTTTCCACCACCTGCAAACCGGTGGACTCGGCGCCGGCGGTCAGGCTCAGGATGCGAGTCAACCGCTGGGTGTCCACGTTGTAGGCCCACACGAAGTTGTTGACGTGCATCCCCGAATCCTCGCCGATGAACAGGGTGCGCATCTTTTCGGAGAAGAACAGGTTGTCGGTGTTGGCGATGGCGTTCACATCGGCGGTATTGCCGAACGCGTCGGCGGCGATCGGCTTGCCGAGCAGTTTCGGCTCCACGGACATGCTCGTCGCCACCCAATCGGAATTGATGGCGTTGCTCTGGGTATCCTTGATGCCGGCCTTCAATTCCAGGGTATAGGTGGCGCCCGCTTTGTTCTCCGGCAACCGGATGTGGTCGGCGGGTTCGGTAGGATCCGAGCGCATGCTGGTCTCGATCCGCGACATGGCCATGTACAACTTCTTGTCCTTGGCATTGATCGCCATGCCTTCCATCTTGGTCCATTCGGTGGTGCCACCGAGCAGGGCAGTGTAGCGGCGGGTTTCCAGGAAGGCGGCGGCTTTCTCCATGCCGGGTTTGAGCGCCAGACATTCATCGGTAGCAGAACCGGCGCGCACCCGCTGGTAACCGGTCGGACACTGGCCGTCGCTTGGCGCCACTGCATTGAAAATGTCGTTGAAAGTCAGGCTGTTGGCCAGCGCCCCGATCTCGGCGTCGGTGCCGTGACCCAGGCGAATCCAGGTCAGATCGGCGCGGCCGCCGCCCTGATCGCCGGTTTGGTTCCATTTCGCGGTGTAGAGCGTGCCGGCGGACAGATCGCCGTATTGGTCGGCCACGAACAGCGTCATCTGCACGTAAGCCCCGTCGTCGCCCAGGTAGGCGGTGCGGCCGTCCGGCATGACCAGGGCCTGTTCCCAGGTGCCCCGCCCCATGGCGTAATGCTTGACCACGCTGGTGGAGCCGTCGGCCTTGACCGTCACTTCGGGAATGATGCCGTAATGATAGGGGTTCGCCTCGCGCTCGCTCTTGAAATACAACTCGCGCATCGCTTTGAGACCGGCGGTGGTCGTGCCGTAGTTCTTGGAATCGAGCGGGTTGTAGATTAGATCGTAGTCTTCCTCGGAACCCAGGTGAGTGTTCCAAGGCGTTTGCGAACCAAAGCAGGGAATCCAGATGCCGTTGACGCCGGAGAAATCAATCGGCCTGACCTTGGTAGCGGTCAGCTTGCCGTCGCCGGCCTGGGCGATCTCGCTCAGGGTCATGGACATCGGCATGCGGGTGTACCAGCCCGGCGTGGTAAAGGCCACCGCACCGTCGCTCAAAATCCAGTCGTACTCGTAATGCGTCACCAGGAACAGCTTGTTGTCTATCTTCAACAGGCTGTTGGCGTCCGGCGTCTCGGCCACCACCGGGTTGCCCATCGGATCGAGCAGCGGTTCCATCCGGTAGTTGTAGAGTTGACCGGCGGGGTATTTTTGGCCTTTGACCTCGGCCACCGGGTCCTTGACGCTGAACAGCACGTTGTAGGTCAGGGGCTGCTCTTCCACACGACCGTTGTCGTAGGTCACCTTGGCGACCGATTTCGAGTAGGTCCTGGCTAGTTCGTCGGTCGTGGCGGGCGCGGGCGTCTCGGTAAATTCCACCGAGCGCACCGCAGCAATCGGATCGTCATCGTCATTACCGCAACCGGCCAGCCCCAGCGCGGACAAAAACGCAACCGTCAGCAACCTCGCGTTCATGGAAAAACTCCCCTAGCGGCGGATTTATTTCAAGCAGTTATCTTGGCGCGCCGCGGTTTCTAAACAATGACGGTTAGATGACACTCGTGTTACGGCAGTTAGGGCGTATCGCCACGACCCGAAAAATTCTTCCACCTCCGCATCCAAATCCGAACGCCTCGCGTAGCATTCGTGTTGGCCAGGTCATTTCGAACCGGATCGCCTCTCCAACCCAATCGCCATCGCTAGAGGAGTTTTCGTCACGACCGAGACCCCCTTCGACCAGTTTGCGCTCGCCGCCGCCAGCGCCCGGAGTCGAAAAGGCGCATCCGCCCGATGGCGGGCTGCTGGAAATGGTGGGCTCGAGTCGGAGCGAAGCCGTACTGGTCTGGCAACGGGCTGGCGCCGTTCGCCAGCGACTGCTCACTTCGGGCAAGCTCGCGCCGTTCGCCGCATTCGTGGCGGAACAACCGCTGGCCGAAGCGACCAAAACCACCGTGGAACGGGATTTCGCCTTTGAGTTGGCGACCGCGCTGGCCATCCCGTTGACCGATGGCGCGCTCGAACCGCTTATACGGCTTATAATGGATCAAACCCGCGAACCCGCAGCGCAAGCCGTGAACGGAGCTTTTACGTTGCCGCTCCTCTACGCTGCGGGTCGAGCTTATGGACTCAGCCAAAACTCGTTATGGCATCCCGTGATTCGCTGGCCGATCTGCTGGCTCGTTGCGCGCTGCACGACCGACGCGCCTTCGAGATGCTCTACCAACAGGCAGCGCCGACCCTGTACGGCTTGCTGCTCAAGCTGACGCGCGACCGCGAACTGGCGGCCGACCTGTTGCAGGAAGGCTTCGCGCGGGTCTGGCAACGGGCCGGCGACTACCGCCCGCAACTCGGCCAACCGCTCGCTTGGCTGGGTAGCATCGTCCGCCATCTGGCCATCGACCGGCTGCGGCGCGGCGAGCAGCGCCAGCGCACGGAACTGGATGATTCTGGGTGGGCGCTGGTGGCCGACGACGGTCCGGGCCCCGAGGATCGGCTGCACGCCGAGCATGGCGACGCGGCGCTCGCCCGTTGTCTGGAAATGCTGGACCCGGAACCGCGCCGCGCCGTGTTCCTGGCCTACTACGAAGGCTTGACCCACGACTTGATCGCCCGACGGCTGGACCGACCCTTGGGAACGGTCAAGGCCTGGGTCCGGCGCAGCCTGCAACGCTTGAAAACCTGTCTGGGGGAAACATGAATATTCACCAATCCCCCCTGCGCGATCATTTAGCCGCCGAATACGTGCTCGGCACGTTGCGCGGCGGCGCTCGTCGCCGCTTTGAGCAGTTACTGCCCGCTCATCCCAGCCTGCGGCAAACCGTGACCGATTGGGAGCGACGCATCAACCGGCTGGCCACCGCCAGCCCTTCCGCGCCGCCGCCGGCAATCTGGCGCGAACTTGAACGACGACTGTTTCCGGCCCCACCCCGCCGGTCGTGGTGGGACAGCCTGGCCCTCTGGCGCGGTCTGGCGATCACCAGCGTCCTGGTCGCGGCGATCGCCCTGACGCCGCAACTGGCGACATCGCCACCCGAGGCGAATTTGCCCTTCGCCACGATTCGTGGCAAACAACGGGAAGTATTATGGATGGTGACGCTGGCCGATGATGGCCGATTGCACGTCAGCAACCCGCGGGCGATGGCGATGCCGCCCGAGCAGCGCTGTCTGCTGTGGCTGAAAACCGGCGATACCCCACCCGTCATGCTGGGCGTGCTGCCCGACGACGGCGGCGTGCGCACTCTGGCGATGCCCGCCGGCATGGGGCAACCGGCGCGGGGCGAGTTGTGGGTAACCATGCAACCCATGGTTCCAAACCCGCAACCTCCCACCCAACCCCTGTACCAGACGCGCTGGCAAACCCTTTAGTAACTAGGGTCACTAGCGACTGTATAGCACTCCTAATACAGGTTGTGGAATTTCCCCTCCTCGGATAAGGGGGGGTGGCGCGCGGCGCCGGGGTAGTTTGAAAATAGCGCCTCCACAAGTCAGACAGGAGCGCTATAGACAGGAGCGCTATATTGAACAGCCTATCGAAAAATAGCATCATCCAATTAGGAATCGGACGAAAAACACATCTTCCCCCATGGCAAGCAGGCCCGCGCTTCAACCTCCAAGCGTCCTCCGCCTCGCCCTTCGCTGGCGGCGGCCAAGGCTAACCATCACGACCGGGAAAAACCAATGCCAAAACCCATCCCCTCAGCCCTGATCGCGCTAGCTCTCGCCTCCATCCTGGGAGCCTGCGCCTGGCTACCGCCCATGGGCGCCGATGACGCGGCCGACTCCCAAAAAACGGCTGACGCCGCCTACGTGGACTACTGGCAAACCCGCGATCCGTCCGAATATCGCCAACGAGCGGCCAGCGTCGCAAGCCCGCAACCCGTAGTTCCATCCCCCGATGTCGTGGTGGCGCGGCGACCGGCCCCTCCCGCAAAGACCGAAAGCAAACCCGAGACCCGGATCGTGGCGATCATCCCAGTGCAGGAGAGGCCAACCACCCAATCCACCGAGTCCAGAAGGGGAGGAAAAATCTCGACGGTCGCCGCCCCGACGATCCGCTCCTCCACGCCGCCGACTCAAGCCCAGCGAACCGCCGCCTCGGGTCGGGCCAAGAGCAAGGGCAAATCATCTCCGCTCGCCAGCAAGGACCTTTGGGGTCGAATGCGGGGGCGGCTGGCGTTGGCCGACGTGGAGCACCCCCGGATCACCGAGCGGATCGACTACCTGAAACGCAATCCCGGTTATCTGAACCTGTTCGTCCAGCGCGCCCAGCCGTATCTGTACTACATCGTGGAACACATCGACCGGGGCAGACTGCCGATGGATCTGGCCCTGGTGCCGATGGTGGAAAGCGCGTTCGAACCCACCGCCGTGTCCCCCAAGGACGCCGCCGGGCTCTGGCAGATCATCCCGACCACCGGGCAGGAATGGGGGCTGATGTTGGCCGAGGGCTACGACGGCCGCTTCGACATTCACACCTCGACCGACGTCGCCCTGCGCTATCTGCGCTACCTGAACAAGCTGTTCAATGGCGACTGGCTGCTGGCGCTGGCGGCGTACAACGCCGGGCCGCGCGCCGTGCGGGAGGCGATCGCGGCCCATGCCGCCGAACCGCCCCCAGCGACCGCCGTGGAAACGCACCCCGCCGTGGTTCTCGCCCTGGCGCTTGCGGCCTCCGCCCGCCCGGTTGCTGCTCCCGAAACGACGCCGCAATCGCTGTTTTGGAGCCTGAAGCTGCCCAAGGAAACCCAGGATTACGTGCCCCGGATCGTGGCCCTGGCGCACATCATCGCCGACCCCGGCGCGCAGGGTCTGCAACTCCAGGCCATCGCCAATCAACCCTATCTGTACCGGGTCGACCTGACACCCGAGACCAAGGTGTTCGACAGCGTCGTGGCCGCCGGCATCCCCATCGAGGAATTTTCCCGCTTCAACCCCGGTTTCAAACCCGGCGTCGAACCGCCGGCCCATGCCTACAAGCTGTTGCTACCCCGCGAGCAGGCCCAAAACTTGGTGGCCAGCGCGCCCGGCGCCCGCCTGCTGGCTCCCAGCAGGCACACGGTCCAAAAGGGCGAAACCCTGGACATCATCGCCAAGCGCCACGGCGTTCCTTCCCAGCAACTGGCGCAGTGGAATGGGCTGGACGGCAAGGGCCGCCTGAAAGCCGGCCAGCAGTTGATCGTCTATCCTTCCTCGTAAGCGGGATGGCGGGCGGGGATCGGCGGCTCAGTTGTTCCCGCCGTGCGGGGCGCCGGGATCGGGAGCGGGCAGTGGCGGAACGCGAAACGGATGCGCGGCCTTGAACTCCTTGACCCGCCGTTCCGCCTCCTCGACCTGGGCTGGGGCCATCTTTTTGGCGACGTCCTGTTTGGCTTGGGGCGCTTGGCTGTCGCCCTGAGTATCGGCCAGCGCGTACCAGAAGTAGGCCTGCGCGTAATCCGGCGGCACGCCCTGCCCCTCCTCGTACATGATGGCCAGATTGACCTGCGCCTGTGGCAAACCCTGCTCCGCCGCCTTCCGATACCACTGTATCGCTAAGGCGTTGTCCTGGGGCACCCCCTTGCCTTGGTCGTACAGCACGCCCAGATTGAACTGGGCGAAGGGAACACCCTTTTCGGCCAGCGGCCGGACGATGGCGACCTCGGCGGCGTAATCGCCGCGCTCGTGGGCGGTCCTGGCCCGATCCCAGTCGCCATCGGCTGCCCAAGCCGGAGCGGTCGTCAACAGGCTGCCCGCCAACAGCAGGAAAAACGGTTTGTTCATGGTCTGGTTACTCGATTGCGGTAATTGCTCGGTTGCGAACCCGCCCAGTTTAGCATTTCGCCGCCGGATGCATTCGCCATCGGGTTGGCGGGAATTTTTAGTTGGGCGCGCGCTCCATTGTGCTTTAATGGCGTGCGGGTTTTACCCGTACACTCGACAACATCCGCCCATTGCCCGGGTGGCGCCGCCGTGGTCCCACTGCCTTTCAAACCCCGCGACATCCCCAATCTGATCACCGGTCTGCGCATCCTGCTGGTGGCGCCCTTTCTGTGGCTGCTGCTGGAGGAGCGCTACGGGGCGGCGCTGGCGCTGTTCGTGATCGCTGGCGTCTCCGACGCGCTGGATGGCTTTCTGGCCAAATACTACGGCTGGGCCAGCGAACTGGGCGGCCTGCTCGATCCCATCGCCGACAAACTGCTGCTCATGGGAGCGATTCTGGCGCTGGGCTGGTTGAACGAACTGCCGGGCTGGCTGGTGGCGCTGGTGATCGCGCGGGATTTGGTCATCGTCGGTGGCGCGGTCGCCTATCACCTGCGGATCGAACGCTTCCACGCCACGCCGCTGACGATCAGCAAACTGAACACGCTCACGCAACTCCTGCTGGTCGGCGCGGTGATCGTCCATTACGGCCTGACTCCGCTGCCGGCGTGGCTGCTGACCGGCGGGATTTATCTGACCGCGCTGACTACCTTCTGGAGCGGTGCGGCCTATGTCTGGCGCTGGGGGCGTCTGGCTCGGCGCAAGATCCAACAC
>WBUJ01000300.1 GCA_008933795.1 Candidatus Contendibacter sp.
CCTGAATAGGGGTCAGCTTGGCTTTTTTTCCGCGTCCGTTGTTGGGCTTTGTCCCGTTCGCGGGTGGCGCTGGCGTGGCCGACGGCTCGGGCGGCGGGGCGGGCGGAAGGGCGGCGACGGTGGCGCGCAACCGCGCCAGTTCTTCCCGTTCTACTTGGATTCGCGCTTGTTCCTCGTCGGCGCGTTTCCGCTCGGTCAGCATCGTTTCCAGGACCGCGCGAACCTCGTTGCGCGCCGCGATGGCTTCCGGCAAGAGTTCGGCGAATTCGCCGGGGTCTGGCTGGTAGGCGGTCATCCGTTCGATCTCGCGTTCGATCTCGCCAACGGGCTTGCCGATCAGGGACGTAGGTACCCGGCGGATGTGGAGCAGGCGCGCGTTAATCTGCGCCACCCGTTCGGCTTCGGCGCGGGCCTTGGCCGCCTTCTCTTCTTCCTTGCGCCGTTCCTCGGCCTTGATGGCGGCGTCAATCGGTTCCTCGATGGCGATCAATTCGGCAGTGATGCGCTTGGCTTCGGCGTCGATCTGCTTCCCTCGTTCCAGCAAGGGGGCCTTGAGTTCGGTCCTGAGTTTTTCGACCGATACCCGGTAGCCGCGAACCTCGGCGCGCGCTTCCTTGGCGGTCGTCATCCCCTCTTTTGTGGTGGTGTCGAGCGGGGCCGCGTATTTGTCGCGCAAGAGGGCGATGGCGGCGGCGGTTTCGTTGTATTCAGCGATTTCGTAGTTCATTGGATTGCTCCCATGCGTGGGCCGTAGCCTTCTTGTCTGGAAATGGATTCAAACTCTTCGGCGGCCAGCCATGCCTTACCGGCTGGGGTGGCTAGCCAGTCGTCAAACGCCATGACTTCCGCCGCGTGCTGGGTTTCCGACCAGGGCGGATAATCCGGGTCGTCGTTTGCTGCTGGGGGGTCTTGTGCTAGCATTTTCATCACCTCGTTCGGCTTGGTTCGGGGTTGCAGTGGGGCGCTTGCGCTGTTGGTAGCAACGCAAGCGCCTTTTTTCATGCGGCTTTCCGCTGCATCCTTGCCATGTTTTCCATTTCCCTAAGCGCCTCCATTCCTTCGAGCGCGTTGAGGAGTTCTATAATTTCCTCGTTGGTCAAATAGCGGTACTTTTCTTTCCCGCCGATTTCGATGCGGATTTCGCCGCCGCTGTTGAGCAAGCTATAAAGCTCGTCGTTGTTCATACTGGTACTCCCGCGTAGTTGGGTGGATAGTCGTAATTGATGTAATTGGGCTCGTTCATTGCCTCGTTCCAATTCTGCCCCTCCAGGTCCGCGCTAATGTCCTCGGCCAGTAATTTCAACTGCTGGCCGTTCAGGAACTTAAATATCTCAATCGAGATAAATTCCGGGAACGTGACCTTGTAGGCAATGCCCATTTCATCGAAAGAAAGATCGCCGCGTTCTTTCACGCAGCGCCGCAATAAAACCGACGAGATTAAAATCCCTTCGGGCCCTGGTCCGTCGATCTCGTATTCGATCATCGCGGGCAACTCCTCGCCGGCCAAGTCGATCCTGGTTTCGTGCCTGCTGATACTGTCTTTCATTTTCTATCCTCCAGTTATTCCCCCTTATATGATATAGCAACCGCTTTATTTGTTCAAGCAAAAGCTATAGTTC
>WBUJ01000301.1 GCA_008933795.1 Candidatus Contendibacter sp.
TGAACATGGCCGAAATCGAATTAAGCATCCTGAGCCGACAGTGCCTGGATCGGCGTATCCCTGACGCCGCCACCCTGACCCAGGAGGTGGCCGCTTGGGAACAGGCCCGTAATGCCGATCCCCGGCCCGTCAATTGGCGGTTCACCACCCCCGATGCTCGCATCAAGCTCAAGCGTCTCTACCCGTCAATTGAGGATGGTTGAAGCACTAGTCGCCGGGCGCAAGTTTGCGCGGAGCTTCCCCGCGACGCCGAATCAACGGACGTCCTTTGCCTGGGACGGCAAGGACGCCCACGGCCGCACCCTGCGAGGGGCGGTAACCGCCACCGTGCGGGTAGGGTATAAGTATGAAATGGTGTACCTGGAACCGGCGGAGTTTAGTCAAAGCTTTGCAAGTTTCCCTGACCCTGCAATGGTGGACATGCGGCGGGGGCGTATGGACATGACGATTTGGCAGGAGATGCAGCGCAAGATGAGTGGATTGCCCCCCTCGGCGCTCGTCGGTGGCTGGAGCCTCAGCCCGCACCATGCGTATGATCCACAGGCCCCACTGCTGTATTTAGGCGATGGCTCACAGCGGAGCGCGCAAAACGTATCGGGGATCATCACCACCGTGGCCGGCGGCGGCGGCATCGGCTACAGCGGCGACGGCGGCCCCGCAACCCAGGCTATGCTTGATGAGCCCGTCGATGTAGCGGTCGGCCCCGACGGCAGCGCGTGGATCGCCGATCGCAAAAACCACCGCATCCGCCGGGTGGGACCGGATGGGATCATCACCACCGTCGCTGGCATCACCACCGATGGTAGCGGGGGATATAGTGGCGACGGCGGCCCGGCGACTCAGGCGCGGCTGAATAATCCCCAAGGCGTAGCGGTCGGCCCCGACGGCAGCGTGTGGATCGCCGATGGCTCCAACGCGCGCATCCGCCGGGTGGGGCCGGACGGGATCATTACCACCGTGGCCGGCACCGGCACGGCGGGCTACAGCGGCGACGGCGGCCCCGCGACCCAGGCGCGGCTGTTTTTTCCCTACGGCGTGGCGGTCGGCCCCGACGGCAGCGTGTGGATCGCCGATTGGGGCAACGAGCGCATCCGCCGGGTGGAGCCGAACGGAATCATCACCACCGTGGCCGGCACCGGCACGGCGGGCTACAGCGGCGACGGCGGCCCCGCGACCCAGGCGCTGCTGAATAGTCCCTACGGCGTGGCAGTCGGCCCCGACGGCAGCGTGTGGATCGCCGATCTCGGCAACGAGCGCATCCGTCGGGTGGGGCCGGACGGGATCATCACCACCGTGGTCGGCACCGGCCAATTCGGCTTTAGCGGCGACGGCGGCCCCGCGACCCAGGCGCGGATCAATGGTCCCTTGGGCTTAGCATTCGGCCCCGACGGCAGCGTGTGGATCGCCCTTATCTGGAACAACCTCATCCGCCAGGTGAAGTCATCCTTCCCCAGCTTCAATGACATTAGCGACTTCTTCATCGCCTCCGAAGACGGTCGCCAGCTTTACCGCTTTAGCGCGGAAGGCCGTCACCTCAGCACTCTCGACACGCTGACCGGCGCCGTGCTCTATACCTTCGGCTACGATAGCGCCGGACGGCTCATCACCATCACCGACG
>WBUJ01000302.1 GCA_008933795.1 Candidatus Contendibacter sp.
CAAGGGTAAAGCGCAGGGAAGGGGGCGTGGGGCTAAGGTGATCAGCATGGGACTTACCTCCGATAGGACCGAATTAAACCCACCACCACCCCGAAGATCGTCAGCCGCTCGCCGGGGCGCAGGAGGGGGTAAGCGGGATTGGCCGGGGCCAGCACCGCCTCGCCCCCGTCCACCGCCAGGGTCTTCAGGGTGAACTCGCCGTCGATCACGGCGATGACCACATCGCCGGGCCGGGCCGGCACATCCCGCTCCACCACCACCCGGTCGCCGGGATGGATGCCGGCCCCGATCATCGAGTCGCCCGTCACCGGCACCAGCACGGTGCGCGACGGATGGCGCACCAGCCAGGCGTCGATGGAACCCGGCTCGCCGCCGTCCGGTAACCCGAGCGGCGCGCCCGCCGGCACCGGTGCTTCCGCCGTGGGCCGGGCGAAGAAGCGCGCGGTCGGGGTCCAGCGCCCGGCCGGGGTGCGCTCCAGCCAGCCGGCCGCCTGCAACCAGTGCAACACCTTGGCCACCGCCGAACGCGACGCCAGCCCCAGCACCGCCTGCAGGGGACCGTAAGCCGGCAACACCCGCCAGCGGGCGTAGTAGTAGTCCTGGAGTTTCGCCAGGTAACCGGTGTCGCCGGTACGCCACGTCCAGCGCCGTCGCTGTGCCCGACAGCATGTGGTCGCACAAGGCCCGCAGCACCTTGGGCAGGTTGCTGAGCAGGACCTCGGCGGTGGGGTAGTCCTCGCCCGCGCGGTGACGGCGCACCAGCGCGATCAGCCGGTCGGTGGTGGCGCTTTCGGGGTCGAGGTCGTCGAGGGTCGGGCGGGGCGGAGCGAGATCGGCGGAATCGGTCATGAGTTGGGTTTCGGAGCGGAACGGGGCGTGCGCCAGGCCGCCAGAGTCGTTGATCGGGCCGGGGGCGCGGGTAGCGGCTAAACTGTTAAGGTGATTTCTGAGAATGACTATACCAGAATGTGGGTCGGGCTTTAGCCTAACTATTTGAGAATATTAGCTTAAAAAGCCAGGCTAAAGCCCGACCCACAGGTATGATCTTTTGGGGAAATCTCCTGATCGGGTTTGTTAACCGTGGGGAGCGGTGGGCGGTGAATGAGATCACAGTGCCGGCGATGACGCCAGGAGAGACGGCCATGCCTCCAGCCGAAGTACGCGGTCGCTGTCTGTGCGGCCGGGTGAGTTACGCCATCCAGGGCCACCTGGGGATCTTCCAGTATTGCCATTGCTCGCGCTGCCGGAAGTTTACTGGCAGCGCGTTCGCAGCCAACCTGCTGGTGGCGCCCGATGACTTTCGGTGGCTCGGTGGTGAAGAATTCGTGAACCGCTACGCCCTCCCGGAAGCGAAACACTTTGCCACGGCTTTTTGCCGGCACTGCGGATCCGCGTTGCCCTGGCTCGCCCAGAGTGGCAAGGCGGTGGTCGTGCCGGCCGGTTCGCTGGAGGCAGACCCGGCCATCCGGCCCGTGCAGAACGTCTTCTGGAGTTCGCGCGCCGCGTGGTACGTTGAGCCGAACACCCTGCCGGCGTATGAGGAACTGCCCCCCAAGCGGCGGTAATCAGCGCGCGGCGCGGCCAGCACTCGGTGACCGTTTGGCAGCAACCCCATAGC
>WBUJ01000165.1 GCA_008933795.1 Candidatus Contendibacter sp.
CCCATCAGGCCCTGGACTATCAAACCCCAGCCGAGGTCTATGCCAACAGGGCCACAATCCTGTCACCAACAAGCGCAGAGACTCTACCTTAAATTCGACTAAAAATTGTCTGGACAATGGGGTCCACCTTATATTGCCGGGCTAAGAACACATCAACCCGTATGGAAAATATTCGTTCGAACTGACGCTCGAACCCCATCAATTACGCCCCTTGCGACAGGCTTAGACGGATCGTTGGATTTTTCGCCAACTCTAAATGAACCCCACCCTGATGGTCGCCAAGACGGGCTGAGGCCGCCACCCGCCTGGCATCATGGCGCACCGAGGCTGCCGAGGCGCCCGGCTTCAAGGGGTGAAGTGGCTACCCGGACGAATCGCGCCGTTTTGAAGGCCTCGCCCGCGAAAGCAACGGAATTCTCCGGATCGGACGACCGTTTCGTTCGAGTTGATGCATCCGCTGCGACGCTCGTGGAATAGTCGGCTCGTTCAACCGGCGGCGAAGTCCGCCTCGCCGCCTTTCGCCAGCCGTTCCGCGACCGGACCGCACCAGCGCCAGAAGAAGGCCGGCGTGTAGACGAGATCGAGCAAGGTCGAGGTGACCAAGCCGGCGAGCATGACCACGGCCATCGGCTGGAGGATTTCCTTCCCTGGCTCGCCGGTGGCGATGGCCAGCGGGATCAGGCCCAGCACCGCCGTGGTCGTCGTCATCAGCACCGGCACCAGGCGTTCGAGGGACCCCCGGACGATCATCGCTTCGCCAAACGTCTCTCCTTCGTGCCGCATCAGGTGGAGGTAGTGATTGATCATCATGATGCCGTTTCGGAGCGAAATGCCGGTCAAGGTGATGAACCCCATGAGGCTGGCGATGGAAAAGACCCCGGTCGTGAACCCGATCACCGCGACCGCGCCAACCGCCGCCTGCGGAATGTTCATCAGGATGCAGAGTACGATCCGGTGCGACCGGAAATGATTGTAAAGAATGACATACATCAGCAATAGCGATACAACGGACAGCCCGCCGATGATTTTTGTAGCCTGCTGCTGAGCCTCGAACTGCCCGCCGTAGGTGACGAAGTAACCCGTCGGAAGTTGAACGCGCGCGCCGATGGCTGCCTGGAGGTCGGCAATGGCGCCGCCGAGGTCCCGCCCGGCGACGTTGGCCTGAATCACGATGCGGCGCTGGCCGTTCTCGCGCAGAATCTGGTTCGGTCCCGTACCCGCGATCACGTCGGCGACGGCGCGCAGTGGCACCTTGGCGCCGGTCGGCGTGTCGATCAGCATATCGGCCAGAGTTTGCTCGTCGCCGCGATACTCGTCGTTCAGCTTCACCACGACCGCGTAGGTTTTCTGGCCATCCAGCACCTCGGTGACGGTCTTGCCGTACAGGGCGGCTTCCAGCGTCCGCGCGAGATCGCCCACCTGGATGCCGTAGGTCTTGGCGGCGTCGCGATGGATTTGGATGCGGATCTGCGGAATGAGCACCTGCTTTTCGACGAACAGGTCGGTCACGCCGGGCACCGTCGCCATCGCCGCGCGCGCCTCCTCCGCCTTTGCCCGCAGCGTCGCCAGATCGTCGCCGAACACCTTGACGGCGATTTGGGCGTTGACGCCGGACAGCAGGTGGTCGAGCCGGTGCGAGATGGGCTGGCCGACGTTGACGACCATGCCGGGAAAGCGGCCGAGCCGCTCGCGGATCTCGGCGAGCACCGCCGGCTGGGGCCGGCCGCCGGGCTTGAAATCGACCTCCAATTCCGACGAATGCACCCCTTCGGCGTGCTCGTCCAGTTCGGCCCGGCCGGTGCGGCGGCTGACCAGCGCCACCTCGCCGATGGCCAGCAACTCCTTCTCGGCCAGCGCGCCGATGCGGTTGCTTTCGGAGAGCGAGGTACCTGGCGCGGCGATCAGAGTGACGGTGATGGTGCCTTCGTTGAACGGCGGGAGAAACTCGCGGCCCAGTTGCGTCGCCGCCGCGAGGGCGACCAGCGCCAGCCCGTAGAACGCGCCCATGACCAGGGTGGGATGGCGGAGCGTGAAGCCGAGCTGGACCCGGTCGATGGCCTTGAGCTGGCGCACGATCCAGGAATCCGCCGCCTCGCCGCCGTGGAAGACCAGCCCCCGGGCTTCGAGCCGGGCACGGATGTCGTCGAAATAGCGGCTCAGCAGCACCGCCGCCAGGGCCGGGGTCACGGTCAGAGAGACGACCAGCGAGGCGAGCACCGATACGATGTAGGCAATGCCCATCGGCGCGAAGATGCGCCCTTCGATGCCGCTCAGTTGGAATAGCGGGATGAAGACGATCACCATCAGGATCGTCGCGTAGACCAGCGTAGAGCGGACTTCGTTCGAGGCGTGGTAGATGACGCGCAGCGGATTCAGCCGCTGTTCGGCCGGGCGAGCGGCATTCTCGCGCAAGCGGCGAAAGACGTTCTCGATGTCGATGATCGAATCGTCTACCAGTTCGCCGATGGCGATGGCCAGGCCGCCCAGGGTCATGGTGTTGATGCCGATGCCGGCGAAGCCGAAGACGATGAAGGTGACGATGAAGGAGAGCGGAATGGCGATCAGCGAGATGAGCGTCGTCCGGGTGTTGAGCAGGAACAGGACGAGTACGAGGGTGACGAGGATGGCGGCGTCGCGCATGACCTCGATGACATTGTGGATGCTGGCCTCGATGAAATGCTGCTGGCGGAACACGTCGTCGTCCAGTTTCACCCCCGGCGGCAAGGCAGCGCGCAGTTCGGCCATGGCTTTTTCGATGGTCCGGGTCAGCGCGACCGTATCCTGACCCGGCTGCTTCGATACCATCACGATCACGCCGGGTTCGCCGTCGATGGAGGCGTCGCCGCGCTGGACCTGGATCCCTTCCAGCACCCGCGCCACGTTGCCCACGGTGATCGGCGTGCCGGCGCGGGTCGTCACCACGGCGTCGGCGAACTCCGCGATGTTCCGGATCCGCCCGAGGTTGCGGACCAGAAACTCCTGGCTCTGCTTCTCGATGAAGCCGCCGGTGCTGTTCTCGTTGGCGTTGGCGACGGCGCGTTCGACCTCTTCCAAGGTCAAGTCGTAGGCGCGAAGTTTCTCGGCATCGACCTGCACCTGATACTGCATGCGACCGCCGCCGATGGGGATGGCGTTGGCCACGCCGGGGATCGACAGCAGGCGCGGGCGCACCGTCCAGTCGGCCAACAGGCGCAATTGCACCGGCGGGATCGTCTGGCTTTTGAGGCCGATGAGCATGATTTCGCCCATGATCGACGAAATCGGACCCATCCGTGGTTCGATGCCGGCGGGCAAGCGGTCGCGGGTGGTGGCGAGTTTCTCGCCGACCAGTTGCCGCGCCAGGTAAATGTCCTGGTCCCAGTCGAATTCCACGAAAACGATGGACAGGCCGACGGCGGAGACGGAGCGGACTCGCTGCACGCCGGTCGAGCCATTCAAGGCGGTCTCGATGGGAAAGGTGACCAGGGTCTCCACTTCCTCGGGCGCCAGGCCTTCGGCTTCGGTCAGCACCGTGACCTGCGGCCGGTTGAGGTCGGGCAGCACGTCCACCGGCAATCTCGCCATCTCGTAGAGACCATAGAGCGTGAGCGCGAACGCCGCCGCCAGCACGAAGAGGCGGTTCTTGATCGAGAAATGGATAAGCTGTTTGATCATGGCCGCGCGGTCCCCGGCCCCTTGGAATCCGGGCCGGCAGAGTGAGTGGGTGGATTGGATGAGCGCCGTCGCCTCCGCCGGAGACGCGCGGCGCATCGCTCAGTGCGCGTGGCGGTCGGGTTTCCCTTCGACCTGTTGCCGTATGCTGGCGATCTCGGTCTTAAACCGGGCGAGGACAGCGCGGGTCTGCGCTGCATCGCCGGCGTCACCGAATTTATCGAGCAGGCCCGCTTGCTGGCGGATGCGGCCGATGGCGGCGTCGAGCGCCTTGGCTTCGGCTTCGTTGAGACCGGCCACTTTCTCCGGCAGCGCGGCCAGCAGATCGCGGGCGGCGAAGGCTTCGCCGTGGACCCTGGCCAGTTTTCCGCCGGCGATGGCCTGGTCGATGGCCGCGACGCGCTGGTCGACGGCGGCCAGGATTTCGGTGACGGTCGCCGGGATAGCGGCCGGTTCATCGTGCCCGCTGTGTTGTTCGCGTTCGGCGGCGGACGCGGTTTTGTCCGGTTTCGCGGGCGTTACATCGATGCCGAAGGGTGCGAACAGCGGACGCCCGTCAATTTGCACCTGGGCGAACAGCTTCTGGTAACCGCCGGTGGCAAAGTCGGTTTGGAATTCCAGGGTCGGCCCGCCGCGTTCGGCGGCCGTTCCGGGTTCCTGGCCCAGTGGATGGATATGGGCGATCTCGGTCCGGTCTTCGCTGAAACCCACCAGGTGCGCGAACGCGCCCATGACCGGCTCCAGCTTGGTGACGGGCTTGCCGTCCGGGCCGGTCACGGTCATCCGGGCCTTGTGGGGGTGACCGGCGGCAGGCGGCTCTTCCTCGAACTTCAGCTCGAACGTATAACCGGCCACGGTCGTTTTCTTGTTCTTGACCTTCTCGACCGGCGCGGGGGTCCCCGCCACCGCGAAGCTCGTTACGGCGTATTCCTGCCGGTTGGTGGCGACCGGCAGCAGATCGGCGAAAACCTTGTATTCGCCCGCCTTTTGGGGTGTCAGCGCGAAAGTGTAAGTTCCCGGCGCCGGCCCGGGTTTCGGGTGCTCGTGGTGGTAGTCGGTCAGGCTCGGATCGACGACGAGCAGATGGACCTTCTCGGTGTGCGCGACTTGCAGATCGGCCAGGGTGACCGGCTTGCCGTTCTTCCCGACGAGCGACAGCGTGAAGGTTGTCGGTTCGCCGATCTTGAGACCGC
This sequence comes from Candidatus Contendibacter sp., assembly GCA_008933795.1. Classification (GTDB taxonomy): domain Bacteria; phylum Pseudomonadota; class Gammaproteobacteria; order Competibacterales; family Competibacteraceae; genus Contendibacter. The sequence continues at coordinate 4,845 of WBUJ01000165.1, forward strand.
TGGCTGGGACAACGGAGGCGTGGATGGTGGATGGACCTGATGGGCCGCGCGCGTCGCGGTCGTGGCTTTCGGCGGCACTTGGGGCATTCGCAACTACAGCGGACAGCAAGGCCAGGGCGAGCAGGAAGACGGTGGAAAGTCGGAATTTCATGGGAACCTCTTGGAAGGTCAAGTCGAGCGCATCGAGTTGGAAAGACAGGGTTGAATGGTTGGTAATCGACGGGGTTCGACGGGTTAACGGACCGACGAGTCGCCCGCCGCCGGCAAGGGCTTGGACATGCGGACCTGGTAGATTCCCTGAACGACGACGCGATCGCCGGGCTTGAGGGTTTCTTCGTCGGCCAGCACCAGACGGTCGCCGAGGCGTTCCAGAATCCGCACGGAGCGTGGGGTGAACTGCTCGCCGCCGGTCTTCACGTAGACCATGGGCTGACCGTCCAGATCGACCACCGCGGATTTGGGCACCGCGATTCCCGATACCTCGGAACCGGTCTCGATGTAGACGCGCCCGAACATTCCGCCGAACAGCCGGCTCTCGGCGTTCGGCACGGCGAAGAGCACCGGCAGCGCGCGCGTGCGCTCATCGACCGTGGCGCCGCGCGACACGATGCGGGCCGGGAACGATTCGCCGGGAAACGCTTCCACGGTGAAAAACGCTCGCCGGGCGGCGAGAATCGCGGCCACATCGTTCTCGAAAACGCTCGCTTCGACCAGCAGTTCGGTGGTGTCGACAATCTGGAACAACGGCTTGTCGCGGCTCACGTTCTCGCCGATGGTGACATGCGTTCGAGCGATCATGCCATCGAGCGGCGCGCGGATGACCCGGCGCTTCTGGGCGAGAATACCCGTGGTCGAGGCGGCGTCGAGCAGCGCGACCTGCTCGACGAAGCCGTCGCGCCTGGCCTTGGCCACCTCCAGGGCATTGCGGGCAGCACTGAGGTCCTTGTCAGTGACGACGCCCGCCAGCTTGGTCAGGCGGTCGTACTCGCGCTGGGCCAGCGTCAGGCTCGCCTCGGCCTGCCGCAAATCGCTGGCGGCGCGGGCGCGCTCGGTCGCGATCGTCACGAGGTCGGGCGCCGCAATCGACTCCTCGACGACGGCGATGATTTGATCCCGCTTCACGAACTCGCCGAGGGCGGGAATCGAGTAGTCCTTGGTGGCGATCAGGCGGCCTTCCTGTGGAGCCGTCACGGTGGCCTCGCGTTCGGAACGGATGAGGGTGCGGCCCAGGACCCGGAGCGTGCGGGGAACGGTTTCCAGACGCACACGACTCGTCTCGATTCGGGCCAGGAGTTGCGTCTCGATGGAGACATAAAGGGGCGCGGTGGGCGACGCGGGCGCGGACGCCGCCAAACCGGCGCCGGAATGATCTTCGCCCTCGTGGGCCTGGGCCGAAATCGCGACGGCCGCTAAGGCCGACGCCACCCATAGGCCGAGCAGGTTTTTGGTCATGCGGAAACTCTCTTGCGGGCGGTCGCGCGGCCCGCCACGAAGGCGATGGTCAGCGACAAGGCGCCGACGGCGAACCACATCGCCAGCCAGGGAAGCGCCTTCCCATCGCGGTGAGGAGCGCTTTCGCTGACCGGGGAAGCCGGTTCGGGCAGGCGGGCCTGGAAGCCAGTGACGCCAATCAAGTCACTCTCGGCACCCGCCGTCACGTCGAACAGCCACGACATCGGCGCGGCGGTCTCGGCGGTGACGGTGGCGCTGTACGCGCCGAACGGCCCACCGGGTTTCGGGGCAAACGCGACGGCGGTGCTTCGGTCACCTTCGGAAAGGGTTGCGTTGACAGTGGCGTCGGCCAGCGGGCGATTGGTCTCGGCGGAGACCAGGTAGAGCGTCACCGCCACCGTCTCCCCTCGGACGAAGGGGCGATATTTCAAAACGGCCTCGAACACGGAGCCACCGCCGCTCGCCACCAGGAGCTTCTCGCCCGGCGCGGCGACCGTGACGGGTTGGGGCGCGCCATGGTCTTCGCCTTCGTGGGCGAAGGCCGGGAAAGGCAGCGCGGCGCTGAAAGCCAACAGCAGGGCCGCAAGCAGCAGGGTTGCACGGTGAGTCAGACAGCGATTCACGGCCATGCTTCGCGCGAAGCAACAGGAATTCATCGGGCTTCTCCCTATCCATAAAATAAGGGGGGACGTGCGAACCCTTGGTGATCGCTCGTTGGAAGGGTTTCGGTTTCGTGGATCATCGCCAGCGTCAGGATATGGGTGCCCTCATTGCACCGGCGCCTTCGGAACGGCGCATGGAGGATCGCGCCGCGCGGCGCAGGCCCGCTTCCTTGACCAGCGCGTACAGCGCCGGAATCACGATCAGCGTCAATACCGTTGATGAGATCATCCCCCCGACCATGGGGGCGGCGATGCGGCGCATCACTTCCGACCCCGCGCCGCTGCTCCAGAGAATGGGCAACAGACTGGCCATGATCGCCCAATCCTCGGCGCGCGGGCGGGCGCAGGCCGTAGCGGTCGAGCTTGCGCTCCAGCGCGGGCCGCGAGATGCCGAGAATGGCGCAGACGCGACCTTTATGGCCGCCGGTTTCGCGCAGGGCGTTGGCGATCTGAATCGCCTCCAGTTCGTCGAGCGAGTAAAGTCGGCCGTTGGCATCGCGGAAAGCATCCGTCGCGGTCGCGCCGCCCGGTGGCGCGGCGATCGGACCGTCCAGCATGTCGGCCGTCAGCCGCGGGCCACGAACGTGCACCAGCGCGCGGGCGAGCACGTTGTCCAGTTCGCGCACGTTGCCCGGCCAATCGCGCGCCCGCAACCACGCCTCGGCATCCGGCGCCAACGTCACCGCCGAGCGGTCCAGCCGCCGGCAGGCGCGGGCCAGCAGATGGCGGGCCAGCGGCAGGATGTCCTCGCGTCGCTCGCGCAGCGGCGGGACGTGCAGGGTGACCACCGCCAGCCGGTACAGCAGATCTTCGCGAAACCGCCCGGCGGCCACTTCGGCGAGCAAATCGCGGTTGGTCGCGGCGACGATCCGGGCGTGGGTCTCCAGCGTCCGCGTGCCGCCCACCCGCTCGAACGCGCCTTCCTGCAAGACCCGCAGCAGCTTGGCCTGCACGGTCGGCGGCAGCTCGCCCACTTCGTCGAGAAACAGCGTTCCCTCGGCGGCCTGCTCAAATTTGCCGGGCTTGGCGGCATGAGCGCCGGTAAAGGCGCCGCGCTCGTGGCCGAATAGTTCCGATTCGAGCAGGGTTTCGACCAGCGCGGCACAATTGACGGCGACGAACGGTCCCCGCCGACCGCTGTAGGTATGCACCAATCGCGCGATCACTTCCTTGCCGGTACCGCTTTCGCCGGTG
>WBUJ01000303.1 GCA_008933795.1 Candidatus Contendibacter sp.
CCGCCCCCACCGCCCGCCGGAGTGGGGCCGCCACCCTGGCCGACCCGGCCGGCCTGCCCGGCCAGATCGGCCAGCATGTCGCGGTTCCGCTTCAGCGTGTCGATGTAATAGAGGATTTGGTACAGGCCATACATGCCGCCGACGGTCATGATGGTGCCGACGCGGCCCAGGTCGGAGGCGAGCGGCGTCTGCCCGGCGACGGCGATCAGCGGTCCCAGATACCAGATCAGGCCAGCGATGGCCGCAAAGCCGGTGATGCCGATCAGCCAGGGATTTTTGAGAATGCTCAGGATTTTCTTCATGGCTCCCACCTAGTTGACCCGGGCCAGCAGAATGATGTCGACGCGCCGATTCAGGGCGCGATTCTGCGGGGAGTCGTTGGGAGCCACCGGTTCGGTGTCGGCGTGGCCTTCGCCGATAAAGCGGCTGGGATTGGTGTTGCTGGAGGCGAGGATTTTCACCACGCTGTCGGCTCGGGCCTTGGACAGATGCCAGTTGGACGGGAATTGCAGGGTGCGGATCGGTACATTATCGGTGTGACCGGTCACCAGCACCTTGCCATGCACCTTGTTCAGCTCGGCGCCGATTTGCTGGAGCAGGCCCCGGAAGGCTGGCTTGACCTCGACCTTGCCCGAATCGAATAGCCCGTCGCCGCGGATGCGCACCATGGTTTTGTCGGCTTCTTCGATAACCGCCACCAGTCCCTGCCGGATCTGCGGGTCCAGGAACGTGCGCAAACTCTGCGTGACCTGGGCGAGATTGGTGTTGGGCTTGACGGGGGAGGGCGCCGCCGCGACGCCGCCGCGTCGCACCATCGCCACGGCATCGCCGCGGATGCCGCTGAGCGCGGTGAGCACCGGATCGGACGCATTGTTCAGCAGCCAGTTGAAGATGGCGTAGGCCAGCAGCAGCAGGGCCGCCGCCACCGCCGCCACCACCCACAGCGGGACGTAGCGGCTCAGGGGATTGCGCTGATCGACGACGCCGCGCCAGTGGGGGGACAGCTCCCGCTCGAATTCGCCCCGGGCGGTGCGGATGGCGTTGTAGGTGCGCTCGCGCTGTTCGTCCAGTCGGCTGCGGCCGTTGTCCAACAGTCGGTAGCGGCCCTGGAAACCGAACGCCAGGCACAGATACATCAGTTCCAGCAGGTGCAGGTTCTTGCGCGGGTCGGGGAGGATGGCGTCCAGCAGTTCGAAGAATTTCTCGCCGCCCCAGGTTTCATTGTGGAAGGTGATCAGCAGGCTGGTCTCGCTCCACTCGCTGGCCCGGCCCCAAGGCGTGTTGAGCACCACTTCGTCGAGGGTGGTGCAGAGGACGTAGCGGGCACGGAACACGACTTTTTCGTGGATGCCCTGATTGCGGGCGTTGTTGGTAAAGGCTTTGATCTCCTCGATCATCTTGGACCGCAGCCGTTCGGGGTCGGGATGGGTTGGAGTGTTTTTCAGCCGCATGATCAGGCTGAGCAGGGGCACGGCGGCTGCCTCCAGCGGATTCAGGCCGACGTTGGACGGTACGGTGGCGGGCGTCTCGACCGGCGGCCGACCGGGCGGGCGGGGAACCGGCGCGGGTCCCGGACTCGAACCGGAACGGCGGCCGCCCGGCGCC
>WBUJ01000304.1 GCA_008933795.1 Candidatus Contendibacter sp.
GGCTGGGGCTGGGTCAACAAAACAACGCTTTCCTATACCTTTCTCGCTCAGTCACAGTTGCCAGCATACTACACGCCCGTAGTCGGCAATCCTGCTCCGGGTGACAAGTACTTCGACGTCACTCCACTGTCGCAGGCGCAGCAAGATGCCGTAGTTGACCTGCTCAAATACGTTCAATCAATCATACCTATCGGATTCGATCCTTCGAACGCCGCTCAGTTGGGAGACATGACCTTTGGTTTTGCGGACCATGGAGGCGATCCTCGAGCAGCAGAAGCCTACATTCCCGTGACCAACGCCAATCCCGATCTTGCCGGTGACGTTTGGTTCTTTCATGGCAGAGGTCTAGCAGTTTGCTGAAAAACCCTCTGTGCGTTTCGTTGCGAAGATGATTCACTGGCTGGAGTTGTTGGCCTGGGGGATCGGATGCGGCGGAAGTTCGTGGATCAGGGTGGGTTGTTTTCGTACGTCAATCCGGACTCCCGGATACCGGCGGGTCATCCAATCCGGAAGATCCGGGAGCTGGTGCGGGACGTGCTGAAAGCGATGAACGGGACGTTTGCGCGGCTATACGCGCGGGAGGGCCGTCCCGGGATTCCGCCGGAACAGCTTCTGAGCGCGCTGCTGCTGCAGGTTCTGTATGGCATCCGTTCGGAACGGCAGCTCATGGAGCAACTCGATTACAACCTTCTGTACCGCTGGTTTGTCGGGCTGGCTCCGGACGATGCGGTGTGGGATGCGACCAGTTTCACCAAGAACCGGGATCGGCTGAGCGAGGGCAAGGTGTTCGAACGGTTCATGGCGACCCTTCTGGAGCACCCGCAGGTCAAGCCACTGCTGTCGAACGAGCACTTCTCCGTGGACGGTACGCTGATCGAGGCCTGGGCGTCGCACAAGAGCTTCCGGCCCAAGGACGGCGGTGATGACGGCGATGGGTCCAACTTCCATGGCCAGGCTCGCAAGAACGATACCCATGCCAGCACCACCGATCCGGAGAGCCGGTTGTACCGCAAGGCCAGGGGACGTGAAGCCAGGCTCTCATACATGGGGCATGCGGTGATGGAGAACCGGCATGGGCTGGCGGTGGATGGCCGGCTCACCCAAGCCGATGGCACCGCCGAGCGGCGCGCCGCGGAAGCCATGCTGAAGCTCAAGGCCAAGTCCGGCCGCATCACGGTCGGCGAGGACAAGGCCTACGACACTGCCGATCATGTCGCCGCCCTGCGCCGCATCGGCGTGACCCCGCACGTGGCGCAGAACGACACCGCCCGCCGCAGCGCGATCGACGCGCGCACCACGCGGCATGTCGGCTACGGCATGTCGCAGTCGCGCCGTCCGATGATCGAATGCATCTTCGGTTGGGGTAAGCAGCACGGAACTATGCGCAAGACCAAGCACCGCGGCCTGGCCGCTGTGGCGGCGGACTTCATGCTCAACTTGATCGGCTACAATCTCGTCCGCCTGCCCAAGCTACTCGCCACATAGAGCGAGGCAACACCCGCAATGCATCCGTCACACCGCGAAACCCCCGCAAAACCCTCTCCAACCGACCTGCGGATCAGCCTGATCCGCAAAATTCCACGTTCTTCAGCAGACTGCTAG
>WBUJ01000166.1 GCA_008933795.1 Candidatus Contendibacter sp.
CGATGAACTCCCGGCGCAGCGCCAGCGCCAGCCGGCGGCCGATGGTGGTTTTGCCGGCGCCCATCGGGCCGATCAGGAAGATGCTGGGAAGAGTAGGCGGCATGACGACGTGGCGCGCGGCGCGGGAGGAGGATCGGGGCGTTCTGGTGATATTGTAAGCACAATCGCGCCGTGGCGAGCGAGGGAACGGGTCGGCCCAGCCGGGTCGGCAAACGATTTCTCCCGCATGGCGGCGCGCGGCATTGCTGGGTATGCTTGCGCGGATCGCTTTATTTCATCCCCGACCTCAACATTCACGAGTAAAACCACATGGCCAGCGTCAACAAAGTCATTCTGATCGGCAACCTGGGCAAGGACCCGGACGTGCGCTACATGCCCAGCGGCAAGGCGGTCGCCAACGTCACCGTCGCCACCAACGAAAGTTGGAAGGACCGCAACACCGGCGAGAAGCAGGAGCGCACCGAGTGGCATAACGTGGTGTTCTACAGCCCGCTGGCGGAGATCGTCGGCCAGTATCTGCGCAAGGGCTCCTCGGTGTTCGTGGAAGGCCGCCTGCAAACCCGCAAGTGGCAGGACAAGACTTCGGGCCAGGATCGCTACACCACCGAGATCATCGCCAATGAAATGAAGATGCTGGGCGGGCGCGGCGGCGGTTCCGGCGGCAGCGCGCCGTTTCCGGGAGAAGGGCCGGAGATGGATTCCGCCCCCGCGTCGCGACCGCCGCAGGGGCCAGCGTCGGCGCGGCCGCAGGCAGCCGCACAACCCCAGCCAGGCCCGGACAATAGCGGTTTCGACGACGACATTCCGTTCTGATTGTGGAGCGGGGCCCGCAACGCGAGCCGCGAGCCTTGAAGTGGTCGGCGGTTAGGCTGTTTATTCTAACAGTCCGCGCTATAAGCGAATGCCAGAGTCAACGCGATTCCCGATGAATCGAGGATCGCGTTGTGGCCACGGCGCCGGCGTCCGGCGCGCACCTCGACAGGTAATGCCGCCATGACAACTTACTTCGCGCAATCCCAACGCGCGCCTGTTCCATCACCGCTCAACGATTCCCTGCATCAGCTTGGGCTAGCCGGCCTAGGCGCTTGCGTTGCCGCCCAACGGGAAACCCGGTGGATGATCCAGACGCTGTTCGAGCAAGGCCAGAGTCTGGAAACCGCCCTGCTGGACAATCTGGCTCAGCGCGCGGTCATTGCCGGGAACTGGGTCGATGTCATCGATCGCACCACCCTGACTTGGTGGGAGCAGATCGAACAGATCTCGCGGCTCCAGCTCGAGCGACTGCTGCATCAATGCGGCCTGGCTACTCACGACGATCTGCGCGCGCTGGCGCGGAAACTCGATGACATGAATCTTCGCGTCGCCGATCTAAGCGAAGACCTGGAAAAAACCGCCTGATTCCGGTTCCAGCCGCCGGGCGGATCGGCGGAGTCCGCCCAGTCGCGCCGGCGGATTCTCAGCTTCGCCCCAACGCCTCGTTGGCGTGCGTCAACAGCCGCGCCAGCCACGGTTTTTTGCCGGTGTAAGTCACTTCGTATAGATCGGCGCCGGCGCTGGCGTCCAGCAGATAATCGTCGCTGGTGCGCAGTTCGTCCGCCAGCCGGTGTTCCAGCGCCCGGGTTCCGTACCAGTATTCGCCGGTCGCTACCTGGTCCATATCCAGTTGCGGACGGTGGCTCTTCACGAAGTCCTTGAACAGGGTGTGGGTGATCTCGATTTCTTCCTGGAACTTATGGCGGCCCTTGTCGGTGTTCTCGCCGAACAGCGTGACCGTGCGCTTGAATTCGCCGGCCATGAACTGCTCGTAGTCGATGTCGTGCTTTTTGAGCAAGCGATTGAAGTTCGGCAACTGGGCGATCACGCCGATGGAGCCGAGAATAGCGAACGGCGCGGCGATGATGCGGTCGGCCACGCAAGCCATCAGATAGCCGCCGCTGGCCGCCACCTTGTCCACCGCCACCGTCAGTTTGACCCGCCGGTCGCGGATGCGCAGCAACTGCGCCGCCGCCAGCCCGTAGGCGTGAACCAGCCCGCCGGCGCTTTCCAGCCGCACCATCACCTCGTCGTCGGGCTGGGCGGCAGTCAGCACCGCCGTCACTTCCTCGCGCAGAGACGCCACCGCTCCCGCGCGGAGGTCGCCATGAAAATTCAACACGAACATCCGGCGACGCGCGGTTTTGTCATGCTGCTTGTCCCGCGCCTTTTGCTCCTTGCGGGCTTGTTTAAGCGCCTTTTTCGGCAGGGTCGCGGCCTTGAGCGCCAGGGCCATGCCGTCGTAGTCATCATTCAAATGGCGGATATCCAGCCGGCCTCGGTGATCCAGCTCCCCGCTGCGCCGCGTCAGCGCCACGACGCCGCCCACCACGACCAAAAGCGCTACGACAATGGTCGCGGCCTTGGCCAGAAACATCCCGTACTCGCTAAAAAATTCCATCACGCTCCAATCTCCAAAGGACTGTTGAATTTTCCATCATCGCACCACCCCGGCATTGCGGTCTTACGGAAGTCGGCAATGCCGTAGGGAAAACGCATGGTGAGTTTTCCTCGTTCCCACGCTCCAGCGTGGGAATGCCGTCGAGCCGCTCTAGCGGTAATAGCCCAGGAGCATGACGGAAGACGCAGGAGCGTCTGGACTTGCTCCCACGCCGGAGCGTGGGAGCCAGATAGCCAGATACGCCGCCCGCACCGAGGCTGGCGTCACCAGCCCCCCATCCAGCACCGCTTGCGTTCAGCCATCGGCCTTGCTCTTTTGCACGTTGATTCAGGAGATATTGACGATTTGTCCTGGCTGGATGTCGGTCAGGGCTTGCAGGATTCGCGGAACCAAGGGCAATAAATACTGTAGCTTGTTCCAGCGAACGATCAGCGTGATTAAGGCGATGTTTTTGCTCTCCAGGGAATTTTGGTGCTGGACGCCTTTATCGACCGTGATCAGCACATCAAATACATTTTCGGCCCGTTTCAACAGTTCTCCATTCCTAACGCCGGCCCATCCCATTTCTCCCACCGTTGCAACGATAAAATTGGGGAAAGCCTGTTTCAGCTTTCGGGGTACGTTTTCGTCCAATAGAATTCGCATGATTCTACGCAGCCAGCGCCTGTTTGGAATATTCCAGGGCCATTTCAACAAATGATTTGGGCACTGTTGGAAAATCATCCAGAAACTCGTCGATACTTTCGCCGGTCGCCAAATAATCAAACAAGGTTTCTATCGGGACGCGGGTGCCTTTGAAGACGGGAACGCCGTGCATGATCTCTGCATCCATGGTGACAAAATCGTATTTGTTCATCGCTTGACCTCCAAAATGCTCACCGATGGCCTTACTGAATTTTTCTCGTCCCACGTTCCAGCATGGGAATGCCGGTTGACCGCGCCGGCGCTGCGGGATTTGCCGCGCCGGGCCTGCCGCCAAGCCCGCCACAGGTTGTCGAAGGCGATGAGTTGTGGCCAAAGGTCGCGCAGGCGTTTCATCCGCTACCCTCCGTTCGGGAGCGCAACCAACCGCCGATTTGCCGACCCAGGTCATCCATCAGTCGCGCGCCGTGTTCATAGCGGTTGAGCGGAATGACCCGCAGTTCGTGGGCCAACCGCCACAGGTGCCGCTCGATTTCCAGAGTGCGATTGGCTATGGTCAGCGCCGCTCGCTTTTCGCGGCTGTAGGCGGCTTCGACCAGGGATTCCAGCACGCGCAGTAGACCGCTTTCCAGCCGCTCGCCCAGCGTAAACCGCCGGGCGCGGGGGAATAGATCCAGTTGCGGAATCAGCCAAACCAGCAATTCGTGGCAGGCTTGCACCGCCCGGGGTACCGCATCACGCGCAGTTTCATCAGCCATCTGTGGATAACTTTCTCAAAAAAATCGCCCCGCGCTTCGCGCGCGTAAAAGGGTAAAAGATTAAATATCAAAAACTTATAATGATCTGGCGAGACGAAACCCCAGGGCGCTGTCGCGGTAGGTCGGGCCGCTCCAGAGGCGGAGGGCGGAACGCACCCTCGCAGGTTTGTTGCCCCAGGAGCCGCCGCGCCACGACTGGGGGCCGCTTGTATTTTTATTGGTACATTCTTTCTCGGCACCGCCATAGTCCTTGTCATAGGCCGAACACGTCCATTCCCAGACATTGCCCAACATGTCATTCAATCGCCAATCATTGGCCCGGAATCGCCCCACCGGCGCGGAATACCAGTAACCATCATTACACTCGTGCTTTTGCGTCCAGCTAAGGCCCTCCGGTCCCTGCATCTGGTCCGCAACATTGGCATAGGAGCAGGCTTGATCTGGATCCTCTCCCCAGTACCGCGCCGTCGTCGTTCCCGCCCGCGCCGCGTATTCCCATTCCGCTTCCGTCGGTAACCGGTAACGCTGCCCCGTCTCCCGGCTGAGCCAAGCCGTATAGGCCACCGCATCATTCCAGCTCACACACGCCACCGGATAATTATCGCGTTGCGGGAAGCCCGGATTGCGCCAATCGGTTCCCGCCTGCCAAGCTCCCTTTCCATCAGTAGCACTCCAGGCAAAACAGCCTTCCTTACCACCCGTGTTCTTCTCCGCATCGGTGCGGTGATTCGCTACGTTCACAAACCGCTTGAACTCGCCCACCGTCACTTCATCCTGACCGATTTCAAAGCCCTCGACACACACTCGGTGTTGTCGTTCGTCCTCTTCTCGCCCCGTTTCCGACCCCGGACTGCCCATCTGGAAACAGCCCGCCGGAATTCGCACCAGGTCCGGCCTCAACGCAGGATCAGATGGCACAGCAGGCGTCACGACCGGCATTGCTGGCGCACGGGGCGTCGCCGCCGGTTTCAACCGCGCCCGCGCCATCCGCGCGTACCGCCCCTTAGGGTACTCCTCCAGATACGCCTCAAAACACGCCGCCGTGCCGCATTTCTCCGCCGACTTCCACGCCTCATGGTCGTAATTCACCGTCGGGGCGGGCTTCGGCTTCGGCTTTGGCTGCGGCACCGGGGCCGGGGCCGGTTTCGGTCGAGGTTTGGGTGCCGGCGCTTGCTTCGCCGCCTCTTCCGCCGCTTCCCGCTCGTACTTTTCCATCAACCGCCGCACCGCTTCCGGGTCCGGTTCCGCGCTCCACGCCGGGAAACTCGTCAGCCCCACCACGACTCCCCATCCGATCCAATTCCATCCATTGCGCATGATCATCACCTGCATTGGTTATCGCTGTGTCTTATCGTAATAGTTTTCCAGGGTGGACAACCACAGGCTCTTGCCAAACCGGCGCGGGCGCAGAAACAGCAGTTGTTTCCCAGCATTCTCAATCAGGGGAATCCGGTCGGTGCGATCCACGTAGAAATACCCTTCCTGGATGAGCGCGGCAAAATCGGCAATGCCATAGGGAAAACGCATGGTCAGGTTGTCGATAATGCAGTTAGATATGCTATACGATGTCTTATAAAATATGGAAAACGCAAATTCCAGCATGATACGGAGGTAATATGGCGCGATATGCCTTGAACTTGCCTGGCGAGCTGAAACACGACGCGGAGCAGTTGGCAGCCCGTCAAGGGGTCTCGCTCAATCAGTTCATCCTGTGGTCGGTTGCTGAAAAAGTGGGCGCACTTAAGCAGAAGGCGGATGATCCTCGCTTTCCAGGCATCGTTTACCGATACGGCGCGTCCGGGGTTCCCACGCCGGTGCTCCGGGGCACTGGCCTGCGGGTGCAAACGCTGGTGGTGGACGTACAGCAGGGACACCTGACGCCGGCTCAGGCGGCGGCGGACTATGACTTGCCCGAGGCGCGCGTGGTCGAGGCCCTGGCGTTCTACGAGGCGCATCGGGCCGAGATTGACGCCCACATTGCCGCTGAGAACGCTCTGGCTGAGAAACATGCCTAAACCCCGCCTGCATCTGGATGCCGACACGTCCAAAAAATCGCTGCATCGGGCGTTGCTCGAACGCGGACATGACGTAACGCGCACCCCGAATGAGTGGATGCCGCTGGATGCGACGGATGAGAGGCAATTGCAAGGCGCAACCGCGCGGCAGCGTTGCCTGTTCACTTATAACATTCGCGATTTCGTGCCGCTGGCCCGCCAGATTCCCCGGCATGGCGGGATCATCCTGGCGGCGCAAACCGCCTTGAGCCTCAGCCAGCAGATTCATGCGCTCGACCGACTGCTTTCCGAAACCGACGCGGCGGACTGGCCCGGTCAAGTCCGCTGGTTGAATGACTGGCTCAAGTAACAGTCATCGCCCTGCTCGTCCCACGTTTCAGCGTGGGAACGCTGGTTGACCGCTCCAGCGGTCCGAGGGCGAATTCATCACTGGGGACGCTGGAGCGTCTGGACCTGCTCCCACGCTGGAGCGTGGGAGCCAGATGACAAAATCACTGTCCGCCGCGCACCAACCGTGCATGGTGGTCGTCCGCCTTAGTGGCGATGTTCACGTAGCCATCGTAGAAGTACACGAGCCACGCACCGTCCGGATTGAAGGCGTAGACTGAGGAGGACCAATACAACTCCACCGGCGTATTCGGGAAAACCGACTGATAGAGGGTCGGGCGTTCATAGTCGCTTCGACATAACTGCCCTGTATCGTTCCAAGCTTTAGGCTGGCCGCTGGAGCAATACACCAGGGTTTGCAATTCTTCTTTCGTTGGTACTCGCCAGTCCTGATGATCGGCATAGCCTCCTTGGCGATTCAGCGCGTCGGCGGCATCCAGCGCCGCTTGCCATGGGTACGCCTCAGCTTTGCCATTACAGGTTCTGCTGCCCCACGTCTGCCCCAGCGAACAGCGCATCCATTGCAACCCTGTATTCACGTCCGTCACCGTGCCATTGCCGTTATCCCGGTAGCGATCTGCGATGAGGGTTTTAGCAGGACGAGGCTTTGCAGCAGGGCGTTCAGTGACCACTGGCGGCGAGGTGGATTCCGGTTCCAGCCGCGCCCGCGCCATCCGCGCATATCGGCCCTTCGGATAGTCCTCCAGATACGCCCGAAAACACGCCGCCGTTCCACATCGCTCCGCCGACTTCCACGCCTCATGGTCGTAATTCACCGTTGGGGCGGGCTTCGGCTTTGGCTGCGGCGCGGGTTCCGGTTTCGGTCGGGGTTTGGGTGCCGGTGCTTGCTTCGCGGCCTCTTCCGCCGCTTCCCGCTCGTACTTTTCCATCAACCGCCGCACCGCTTCCGGATCCGGTTCCGCGCCCCATGCCGGGAAACTCGTCAGCCCCACCACAATTCCCCATCCAATCCAATTCCAGCCATTGCGCATGATCATCACCTGCATGGGTTGTCGCTGTGTCTACTGTCCGCCGGTCAATCGCGCTCGCAGCGCCTGGTATTCGGGACTTTGCGGATCCCACCGCTTCAGATCGTTCAGCACCCGCTCGGCCAGCGTCCGTTGGCCCTGCTCCAAAAACAGCAGCGCCGTTGCTTGCATGACTGTGGCTTGTTCGCGCCGGAACGTTTCCACTCGGCCCTCTCGATCCGACGCCTTCGCATCGTCCAGCGCCCGCCGCGCCGCCGGAATCCTACGCGCTTCCAGCAGCTTCTTGACCACCGCCAGTTGCAGATCGAGTTCCTTCTGACGAGCCACATCGGCCGAATCTGGCACTGCTGAAGCGGCCGGTGGGGAAACCGGTGGATTCGGTTGCAGCATGATCGCTACTTTTTGCGCGCCCGCCGCCAGCGTGTGCCACGCCCGATAGGTTTGATAGCCGGGTGCGCTTACTTCCAGATCGTACTCGCCCGGCATCAGTTCGATCCCGTCCCGGTACGCCGGGTTAATGTTCATGATCCGGATTTGGGCGGTCCCCGGCGTGGCCTCGACCGTCCAATAGGCGCGTGGCTCCACCACCGGCGGTGCGACAGTTGGCGGCGATTCCGTGACTGGTGGCGTGACCACGGGCGGCGCTGTCACCCCTGGCGTGGCCGGCAACTTCGGCGAAACTCCAAACTCCTCCCAAAGCCACCACCCGCCCAACGCGGTTAGTCCGATCACCACAATCGCTCCCACCACCGTCCTCCGCGAC
>WBUJ01000167.1 GCA_008933795.1 Candidatus Contendibacter sp.
GTTGGGGGGAGGGGGACAAAGATGTACCTGTCCGGCTTCCCGCCGCGCTGTACGAACACTTGCAAACGTTGCGACCGCCCTTCACGTCCATCAACGAATTGGAGGCGTTTGGCCGCGCACTGATGCAGGAAGGCGAACGGCGGGAAGATTCCGCCCTGCGGGACCTGAGCCAGCTTCTGCTGCGCCAGGCCGAGGCTTTTGACGTGGCTGGCCTGCGCCAGCAGATTGAAACGCTCAAGGCGGCGGCGCAACCCAGTAGATAATACCTTCATGGGACGAGATCAGAGCGAAAACGGGCGGCGCAGCATCCTGGTGGTGGACGATGACCCGCGCAACCTTCGGGCGGTGGGCAGTCTGCTCAAGGAGTCCGGCTACCAGGTTCATGTGGCTGACAGCGGCGAACTGGCCTTGGCGATTGCCGGGGAAGTCCCGCTCGATCTCATTCTGCTGGATATTCGGATGCCGCGAGGGATGGACGGTCTCGAAACCTGCCGGCGGCTCAAGGCCGACGACCGCACCCGCCCCATTCCGGTGATCTTCCTCACCGGCAAGGAAGATGAGGAGACCACGGTGCGCGCCTTCACGGCGGGTGGCGCGGACTATGTGAAAAAGCCGTTTGACGCCCAAGTGCTGCTGGCCCGGGTTCGGACCCAGGTGGAACTGGGCTTGCTGTCGCGCACGCTGGAGCGCGCCCTGGGCGAACGCACCCAGGAATTGCGCAACGCCAACGCCCGGCTCCGACAACTGGCCCTGGAAGTGTCGTTAATCGAGGAACGCGAAAGGAAGCGCCTGGCCGGCGAACTCCACGACAGTCCGATGCAGAAACTGGCCCTGGCCCAGATGCAAATCGCGGCGGCGCAACGCCGCGATCACGAGTCCGAGGCTTTACTGGAGTCCGGTCTGGAACTGATGCGGGAAGCGCTGGGGGAACTGCGCTCCCTGCAATTCGAGCTTAGTCCCCCCTGCCTCTACCAGGAAGGTTTAGCCCCAGCCCTGGAATGGCTGGCATCCCATGCCACCCGCCGCTTCGGCATCGCCTTTTCGGTGGCCCTACCTCCTGCGTTGCCGACTCTCGACCGGAACCTGGCCATCGTCTTGTTCCAGTGCGTCCGGGAACTGATTTACAACGTCACCAGACATGCCCATACCTCGGCGGGCCGGATCGAACTGGAGGCGGTAGACAACGCAGTGCGGCTGGTCGTCAGCGACGATGGCCAGGGCTTCCCGCCTGACGCTGCTACGAGGCAACCGGGCGTTGGCGGCGGCTACGGCTTGTTCAGCGTGCGCGAGCGGCTGGCGCTGCTGGGCGGCGATCTGGCCATCGAGTCGGATGCTGGAGGCGCCCGCGTCTCGTTGTGGGCGCCGCTCACGCCCCCTGCTGACAACTCTCCTCTCCCTCTGGGAAAGGGGCTGGGGGTGAGGGCGTTCCCCATAGGCGAGGGGTCGAGGTTGAGCGCGTCATGACCATCACCGTACTGCTCGCCGACGATCATGTCCTGTTCCGGCAGGGACTGGCGCTGCTGGTGCGCGAGCAGGGGGACTGGGAGATCGTCGGCGAAGCCGGCGACGGCGCGGCGGCGGTCGCTCTCGCTCAAGCGCGTCGCCCCCAAATCGCGGTGCTGGACGTCGAAATGCCCGGCATGAACGGCATCGAGGCCACGCGCCGCATCCGGCAGATAGCGCCGGAAACCCGCATCGTGGCGCTGTCCATGTACGGGGATGCGTACTATCAACAGCAGATGTTCACGGCGGGCGCCTCGGCCTACGTGTTGAAGAACGAGGCCATCGCTGACCTGGTCGAGGCCATTCAGGCCGCGCTGCGGGGCGAGCGGTTCGTCAGTCCCACCGCCCGACCGACTCGCACAACGGTGGCGCGACGCAGCGCCGAACTGGACCAACGGGTTTTAAGTGATCGGGAAATCGAAGTGCTGCGACTGTTAGTCGAAGGCAGGCGCACCAAAGAAATCGCCGAGGTACTCGCGATCAGCGCCAAGACGGTCGAAACTTATCGCGGTCGTCTCATGCTGAAACTCGGCATCGATAACTTCGCCGAACTGGTCAAGTTCGCCGTTCGGGCGGGGATTACCTCCACGGAACTTTGATCGGTGCTCAAGACCTCGCTGCCCATTCCGCTCCTGATCGGCGGGATCGCCCTCCTGATTCCCCGCCATCGAATAGGCGAACGCAGATAGCCGTCAAAAATCCTTTCCACGCCTTCCGTGATTTCCGTGGACTTCTTCTTCCGACCAGCGCCAGCCTTCATCAGCGGCCGCCGGCAACGCCACATCCTCATACAGCGCCTCGATGGCCGTGCTGAAATCCAGGCTTGACAGTTCCACCGTTTCGCCCGGCCCATAAGCCTGCAACACCCACCGATCCTGTTCGTCGCGGCGGAAACATTCCACGCTCATCCGGTCCTGCTCGATCAGGACATATTCCCGTAGACTGGGCAACTGGCGGTACAGAGCGAACTTCTGGCCCCGGTCAAACGCGGCGGTCCCGGCGGACAGCACCTCCACCACTACGGTGGGTTGGCATTTAAACTGCGGCGCCGCGTGATCCGCCACCGCGCAGGTGACTAGCAGGTCGGGGTAGAAGAAGGCGTCGGCGGTCTCCACCCGCAGCTTCATGTCTGCCATGTAGACCCGGCAGGGCGACCCACGCACATGCACGCGCAGCAGAGCAAACAGATTACCGGTGATGGTCACGTGGGCATCGCTGGCGCCCGCCATTGCGAAGACTTCGCCGGCCAGATATTCATGTTTCCTGGGGCTGCGTTCCTCCCAGGCCAGATAATCCTCAGCGGTGAAAGCGGTTTTAGGGCCAGCCAAGGGCATGGCGAACCTCCTGATGAGCAAAGGAATTACTACCTAGCTTAGCCCAACCTGAACGATTGGGAAACGCGCCGCCTTGAAATCCTGCCGTGAGTCCGCATATCAGATTCCAATCCGCGAATACTACCCAGGAGTCCGTTCCCCATGACTGTCGAAGCGCACAAGGAAACCCTTGGTTTTCAGGCCGAGGTGCAGCAACTGCTGCGCCTGGTCGCTCATTCCCTGTATTCCCACAAGGAAGTTTTCCTCCGCGAACTGATTTCCAATGCCTCCGACGCCTGCGACAAGCTGCGCTTTGAAGCCCTGACCGACAGCGCCCTGTACGAAAGCGATCCCGATCTGAACATCCGGGTCAGCTTCGACCAGGACGCCCACACGATCACGGTATCCGACAATGGTATCGGCATGGACCGACAGGAGGTCATCGACAACATCGGCACGATTGCCCGTTCCGGCACCCGCCAGTTCATGCAGAAGCTGACCGGCGATCAAGCCAGGGACGCGAACCTGATCGGCCAGTTCGGCGTCGGCTTCTATTCCAGCTTCATCGTCGCTGACAAGGTCACGTTGCGCACCCGCCGCGCTGGCATGGGGCCGGAGCATGGCGTGCTGTGGGAATCCAGCGGCGAGGGCGAATACACGCTGGAAACGGTGGACAAGCCCACGCGCGGCACCGAGGTGACCCTGCACCTGCGCGAGGAGGAGAGCGAGTTGCTGAACGAGTGGCAGTTGCGCTCGATCATCACCAAGTATTCCGATCACATCACCCTGCCGGTGATCATGCCGGTGCAGAAGTTCAGCGAGGACAAGGACGCGCCGCCGAAAATCGAGGACGAACGGATCAACCAGGCGGCGGCGCTGTGGGCGCGGCCCAAGCAGGACATCAAGGACGAGGAATACAAGGAGTTTTACAAGCACGTCGGTCACGATTTCGAGGATCCGCTGGCCTGGACCCACAACCGGGTGGAAGGTAAGCTGGAATATACCTCGCTGCTGTTCCTCCCGGCCCGCGCGCCCTTCGACCTGTGGGACCGCGAGCAGCGCCATGGGGTGAAGCTGTACGTGCAGCGGGTGTTTATTATGGATGACGCCGAACACCTGATGCCGCGTTACCTGCGTTTCGTGCGTGGCGTGATTGATTCCAACGACTTGCCGCTGAACATCTCCCGCGAAATCCTGCAAGGCAGCAAGGTGGTGGACGGCATCCGCGCCGGTTCGGTCAAGAAGGTGCTGGGTCTGCTGGAGGACCTGGCCGCGAACGATGCCGAAAAGTACGGCAAATTCTGGAAGGAGTTCGGCCGGGCGCTGAAGGAAGGGCCGGCGGAAGATCACAGCAACCGCGAGCAGATCGCCAAGCTGCTGCGCTTCGCCTCGACCCATGCCGACAGCGCCGAGCAGACCGTTTCGCTGGCGGATTATCTCGGGCGGATGAAGGAAGGTCAGGACAAGATTTACTATATCGTCGCCGACAGCTTCGCCGCCGCCAAAAACAGCCCGCATCTGGAAATCTTCCGCAAGAAAGGATTGGAAGTGCTGTTGCTGACCGACCGGGTGGACGAGTGGCTGATGTCGCACCTGACCGAGTTCGAAGGTAAACAGTTCCAGTCGGTAGCCAAGGGCGCGCTGGACCTGGACAAGATCGCCTCGGAAGAAGAAAAGCAGGAACAAAAGCAGGCCGAAGATCAGTTCAAGGATTTGCTGACGCGGGCCAAGGAGGTGCTGGGCGACAAGGTCAAGGACGTGCGGATTTCCTCGCGGCTGACCGATTCGCCCGCCTGCTTGGTGGTGGATGAATACGCGCTCAGCGCCCATCTGGAACGCCTGCTGCGCGAGGCCGGGCAGAACGTGCCGATGAGCAAGCCCTATCTGGAGCTGAATCCCACCCACTCGCTGATTGCGCGCCTCAAGGACGAGCCCGACGCCAGCCGCTTCGGCGATTGGACGAACCTGTTGTTCGAACAGGCGGTGCTGGCCGAGGGTGGGCAACTGGAAGACCCGGCCAGTTTTGTGAAGCGATTGAACGGATTGCTGCTGGCGCTGGGACGCTGACCAATACATGGGGCGCGTTTCTTCAGGGGAGCGCGCCGCCAGCCCGTTTGTGCTGCTGGCTAAAACCGATAAATTTGCTAAATTATTGGCGGATTGCCTAGTTAGCCTGTTTTAATCAAACCCAGGGGGGATGCCCGAGATGATGCAGTTGAAGGAAATCCTGAATAGAAAAGGCGGCCAACCCGTTACGGTGCCGACCACCGCCACTGTCGCCGATGCCATCCGCGCCATGAACGATCATAAGGTGGGTTCAGTGATGGTGCCGAACGCCGATGGTTCGCCAGCGGGCATTTTCACCGAACGCGATGTGCTGAACCTGTGCGCCGAGGGCCGGACCGACTTTGCCAAGATGTCCATTCGGCCCTGCATGACCTGCGCTATGACGACCGGAAAACCGGGCGACACGGTCAGCGAAGTCCTCATCATCATGACCGCCAAGCGTTTCCGCCACATGCCAGTGGTGGATGAGGAGGGCAAGATGGTCGGCGTGGTTTCCATCGGCGACCTGGTCAAGGCCAAGCTGGAGGAAACCGCCCGGGAAGCGCAGGCCCTGCGCGAGTACATCACCACCTGAGCTGGCATCGGGGATGCCCCCGGCGGCGTCCCTGCTTCCCGCCTTCTCGCATGAGCGCCGAATCCCCGTTTTGGGAAACTAAAACCCTGGCCCAACTCACCCAAGCTGAATGGGAGGAGCTGTGCGACAGCTGTGGCAAGTGCTGCCTGCACAAGCTGGAAGACGAGGATACGGGCGAGTTATTTCACACCAACGTCGCCTGCCGGCTGCTGGATTTGGCCACGGGCCGTTGTGGACGCTACGCCGACCGCTTCCGCTGGGTGCCCGACTGCGTGTCGCTGACGCCCGCCGAGGTGCGGCGGGTCAACTGGCTGCCGCGCACCTGCGCCTACCGGTTGCGGGCGGAGGGCCGGCCGCTACCGGACTGGCATCCCCTGCGAACCGGCGACCCGCGTTCTACCCAACGCGCCGGAATGACCGTATGCGGCTGGGTGACGCCGGAACGGTGGGTCCGCCGGCTGGAAGACCACATCATCGAGAGTCTGTCATGAAAGTCCGCTGTCTGACCTTGGGCGCGTTCCAGGTGAATGCCTATCTGCTCGAAGATCCCGCCACCGGTCTGTGCGCCGTGGTGGACACCGGCGATGGCCCACAACTGGCGAATGCGCTGGCGAACCTGCGGCCGCGCCCGGATTTACGGGCGATTCTGCTGACTCATGCCCATTTCGACCACGCTGGCGGGTTGGCGGACGTGCAGCGGGAATTCCCCGAGGTTTTGACGTATCTGCCGGCGCTGGAACGGCCGATGTTCGACGCGCTGCCGCAACAAGGCTCGCTGCTGTTCGGCATGGCCGATTTCGACCGACCGAGCGGGCGGATCGATCGGGAAATCCGCGATGGCGATGCGATCGAGGTCGGCGAACTGCGCTTCCATTTCCTGTCCACACCGGGCCACTCCCCGGGCCAGGGCTGCTACTACGACGATACCTACATCTTCGTCGGCGATACCCTGTTTGCGGGCAGCATCGGCCGCACCGACTTTCCCATGAGCGATCCGGAACTGATGCAGGCCAGCTTGAGTCGCCTGCTGGAGTTGCCGGGGCACCTGCTGGTATGCAGCGGCCATGGCCCGGTGACCACGCTGGAGCAGGAACTGCGCACCAATCCGTTCTTGGACCACGTCCGTCGGGCGCGGGGCATCGCCGAATCCCGCGAGTCGCCCGCGACGGGACCGCGCTGGGGCTGAACCGGGATTCGATGATGTGCGAGCTGCTCGGGATGAGCGCCAACGTGCCCACCGACATCTGCTTCAGCTTCACCGGGCTGATGCAGCGCGGCGGCAAGACCGGCCCCCACCGCGACGGCTGGGGCATCGCCTTTTACGAAGGGCGGGGCTGCCGGACCTTTCACGATCCCAATCCCAGCGCCGAATCGGAAATCGCCCGGCTGGTGCAGCGCTATCCCATCAAGAGTCTGATCGTGGTCAGCCACATCCGTCGCGCCAATCGCGGCCGGGTGTGTCTGGAGAACACCCATCCCTTCGGCCGCGAATTGTGGGGCCGGCACTGGGTGTTCGCCCACAACGGTCAGTTGCGGGGCGTAAAGCGACTGCCGCTCGCTTTCTACCGACCCATTGGCGGTACCGACAGCGAGCACGCCTTCTGCTGGTTGCTGGATCGTGTCCGCGCCCGCTTTCCCGAACCACCGCGCCGACCGGAAGCGCTGTGGCGGCATGTTCATGCCTTGGCCCAGGAGTTGAACCCGCGTGGCGTCTTCAATTTCCTGCTCAGCGACGCCCGGTATCTCTACGCCCATTGCGGCACGCAACTGTCGTGGTTGACCCGCCGGGCGCCGTTTGGTCAAGCCCGCTTGATGGATGCCGACATGACGGTGGATTTTCAGCGGGAGACCACGCCCGCCGATGTGGTGACCGTGGTGGCGACCCGGCCGTTGACCGACAACGAGGCGTGGACGGTGATGGACCCTGGCGCGCTGGCGATCTTTGGCGCCGGCGACCGGGTCGCGGCGTTCGGCGCGTAACGGTCGAACGAAAACATCCGGCGAGAGTTTCTAACCGTTCGGACCGTTATCCGCCGGCCAGCGCCGAGTGATCGGCGAAGTTCCCGCGCCCAGGAAAGTCGCGCCGCCGGCCATGCGCTGCCGCCAGTAGGGCTGGTGCAGGCTGACCTTGCGGACCCGTCCGCTGCCCGAGGACGCATGGATCATTTGCCCACCACCCGCGTAGATGCCCACATGAGAAACCCGGCCGCTGCCGTCGGTGCGGAAGAACAGCAAATCGCCCGGCAACACCTGGCGCTGCAACCGCCCTGCCCGAAATTGCTCCACCGTGGTCCGCGGCACCCGGATGCCGGCCTGTCGGTAGGCGTATTGCACCAGGCCGCTGCAATCCACCCCGCCCGGCGATTCGCCGCCCAATACATAGGGGGTTCCGACCATTCGCGCGGCGACGCCGAGAATGCGCTGGCGGGCAGTGGCGTGCGGGTCGCGCGGAGAAGGGGAAGGGGGTGGCGTCGCGCAACCGCCCAGTCCGAGCAGACC
>WBUJ01000168.1 GCA_008933795.1 Candidatus Contendibacter sp.
AGAAAACTCCCAGCATCTCGCTGGAGAAAAAGGCGCAGGGCTTCGGCGAAATCGCGATCAACCTCAACTGGAACCAGGGCGGCGGCGGCAAGGGATTCTTCGGCCGGCTGACCAGCCGCAAGGTGGATCTCGACCTCGGCTGTCTGTTCAAGCTACGCGATGGCCGGGCTGGCGCGGTGCAGGCGCTGGGCGACAGTTTCGGCAGCCTGCAACAACCGCCTTATATTCAGCTCATGGGCGACGACCGCAGCGGCGCCAGCGCCGCCGGCGAGTTTTTGCGCATCAACGGCCGCCACTGGGACGAACTGGAGCGCATCGTGGCGTTCGCCCTGATCTACGAGGGCGCGCCCAACTGGGCCGAGACCGACGCGGTGGTCACGATTCAGACGCCCGACCAGCCGACCCTGGAAATCCACCTCGACAGCCATCGCAACGATCAGCGGATGTGCGCGCTGGCGCTGTTGGAGAACCAGGGCGGCAACCTTAAGGTCACCAAGCTGGTCGAATACTTCCAGGACCATCGGTATCTGGATCAGGCCTATCATTTTGGCCTGCGCTGGGTCGCCGGGTCCAAGGACTAGCTTTTCCACCCCTTCACCAACATCAATACACCCTGGAGAAATATCCGCATGGCTCTCGAATGGTTGAAACAGCGTTACAGCGAAGTCTCCGCCAACCTGAAATCCGAAGTCACCAAATTCAAGAACAAGAGTTTTCTGGAGGCGGTGGTGGCCGGCTGCGCGCTGGTGGCCCACGCCGACGGCGTGGTTCGGCCCGAGGAAAAGCAGAAGATGATGGGTTTTCTGCGCAATTCCGAAATGCTGTCGGTATTCGGTACGGACGAGATCATTACCCTCTTCGACAAGTACGCCAAGCAGTTTGAGTTCGATCACCAGATCGGCCAAGCCAGCGCCCTGCAGGCGGTCGCCAAGCTCAAGGATAAGGAGGCCGAGGCGCGGCTGATGGTGCGGGTCTGCTGCGCCGTGGGCGCCGCCGATGGCAATTTCGACGATCAGGAGAAAGCGGTGGCGCGCAAGATCTGTGCGGAACTGGGTCTGAATCCCAAGGACTTCGATCTGGCCTGAGCGCGGTTATCCATGGAACAACACCTCGGCTTTCCGCTGGAAACGATTGCCATTTTTGTGGCGGTAGTGGCTTTTTCGGTCTGGCTGGACCTCAAGCTGCACAAGGACAGCAAGGACATCAGCATCCCCAATGCGGTGGCTTGGTCGCTATTCTGGATCGGCCTGTCCATCGCCTTCTTTTTCTACCTCAAGATTCACCACGGCAACGAGTACGCCGACCTGTTCCTGGCCGGCTATATCCTGGAAAAATCGCTGTCGGTGGACAACCTGATGGTGTTCGTCGCCATCTTCGCCTCCTTCGGCATCAAGGGCGCCCTGCAACACCGGATTCTGTATTTCGGTATCCTGGGCGCAGTGGTTTTCCGCATGCTGTTCATCGCTTTCGGCACCAGCCTGTTCGGATTAAGCACCTGGATCGAGTTCGTGTTCGCCGCCATCGTGGCCTGGACCGGCTACAAGATGTTGGCTGGCGTCGGCGGAGATGACGAGATCGAGGATTACTCCGACCACTGGTCGGTGCGGTTGACCCAAAAACTGGTGCCGATTTTTCCCCGTCTGCACGGTGACCACTTTGTGGTTGATCACGGTCATGTCAAGACCGTAGTGGAGAATGACTCCAGCGTGTCGATCAGCCGGGAGGCGACGGTTTACGCCACGCCGATGCTGCTGTGCCTGGTCTGCATCGAGGTGTCGGACATCATCTTCGCCTTCGATTCGGTGCCGGCGGTGATCGCGGTCACCCGCGAACCGCTGCTGGTCTACTCGGCGGTGATCTTCGCCATTCTTGGCCTGCGCTCGCTGTATTTCGTGCTGGCCGCGGCGCAGAAGTATCTGGTGCATCTGGACAAGGCGGTGGCGGCGTTGTTGTTCTTCATCGCCTTCAAGCTGGCGCTGCAAGCCTCCAACCACCTGTTTCAGTGGCCCGGCTTCGAGATTTCCTCGAACCTGAGCCTGATGATTATCCTCGGTACCTTGGCAGCGGGCGTGATCGCCTCGCTGCTGTTGCCCGAAAAGGAAGAAGCTGGGAAGGAAGGCGCGGCACAACCGGAGAAATTGGAATAATCGCCGCAAGCCTTTGACTCCGCCGAGTCCATGGTGGGCCGGACGGATGAAATCCCCCGCCGACCCACCCGTTTCAACCTTAACCATCCAAATCCAGGGAGAATGAACCCCATGGCTATTTCCCTCAACAAAGGCGAGCGGTTGTCGTTGAGCAAGGAAGCGCCAAATCTCAAGAAGGTGCTGGTCGGACTGGGTTGGGACGCCCGATCCACCGACGGCGTCGATTTTGACCTGGACGCCTCGGCGTTTATGCTGGGCGCCAGCGGCAAGGTGCGTTCCGACGCCGATTTCATTTTCTACCACCAGTTGAAATCCGCCTGCGGCTCGGTGCAGCACACCGGCGATAACCGCACCGGCGCCGGCGAGGGCGACGACGAAGCGCTCATGGTGGACTTGTTCCGTGTCCCGCCGGAGGTGCAGAAAATCGCCTTCACCGTCACCATTTACGAGGCCGAGGCTCGCAAACAGAATTTCGGCCAAGTCGGCAACGCCTACATCCGGCTGGTCAACGCCGAAACCAACGCCGAAGTCGCCCGCTACGACTTGGCTGAAGACGCCTCGACCGAGACCGCGATGATCTTCGGCGAACTTTATCGGCACGGCGGCGAGTGGCGATTTACCGCAGTCGGTCAGGGCTACGCCGGCGGACTGGCGGCCATGTGCCGCCAGTACGGCGTCAACATCGGATAATTCACCGGTCCCCTTCCCCCTTCATCATCCTCGGCAACGAGAAAGGAGCATGAGCGATGGCTATTTCCCTGCAGAAAGGTGGCAATGTTTCCTTAAGCAAACAGGCGCCCGGCTTGAAGAAAGTCTGTTTCGGGCTGGGCTGGGATTTGCGCAAGACCGACGGGGTCGATTTCGATCTGGACGCCTCAGCCTTCGTGCTGGACGGCAATGGCAAGGTGTTGAGTGACCAGCATTTCGTGTTCTACAACAACCCCAAGGATCCCTCGGGCGCGGTCGCGCACAAGGGCGACAACCGCACCGGCCAGGGCGAGGGCGACGACGAGGTGATCGAGATCGAACTGGGGACGATGCCGCCCACCGCCGCCAAGGTGGCGTTCGTGGTCACCATCCACGACGCCGAGGCGCGCAAGCAGAATTTCGGCCAGGTTGGCAACGCCTACATTCGGGCGCTGAACGCCGATGGCGCGCAGGAAATCGCCCGTTATGACCTGTCCGAGGACGCCTCGACTGAGACGGCGATGATCTTCGGCGAACTTTATCACCACAACGACGAATGGAAGTTCAAGGCCATCGGTCAGGGCTACGCCGGCGGGTTGGCGGCGGTGGCCCGCGATTACGGCGTCAATCTCGGTTAAAATCGGCAGCGCTTGATCGCCGCGCCGAACCCACCCGGCCCGCCGATTCCACGGCGGGCTTTTGCTTTTTTGGACAAAGAGAAGATGAGCGAAACTGTCAAATACCTGCTCGACGAAAGCCGGATGCCCAAGTACTGGTATAACCTGGTCGCCGACCTGCCGAAACCACCGCCGCCGGTGCTGCACCCTGGAACTCTCAAGCCGATTGGCCCGGACGATCTGGCGCCGCTGTTCCCGATGACGCTGATCCAGCAGGAAGTGTCCGCCGAACGGGAGATCGAAATTCCCGAACCGGTGCGCGAGATTTACCGGCAATGGCGACCCAGCCCGCTGTACCGCGCCCGCCGGCTGGAGCAGGCGCTCGGCACGCCGGCGCGGATTTACTACAAATACGAAGGCGTCAGCCCAGCCGGCAGCCACAAACCCAACACCGCCGTCGCCCAGGCGTTTTACAACAAGGAAGCCGGGGTCAAGCGGATCGCCACCGAAACCGGCGCCGGTCAGTGGGGCTCGTCGCTGGCTTTCGCCGGCGCGCTGTTCGGCATCGACGTGCAGGTGTTCATGGTGCGGGTTTCGTACAACCAGAAGCCCTATCGCCGGGCCTTGATGGAAACCTACGGCGCGCGTTGCGTGGCTTCGCCCTCCGAGGAAACTGCCTCCGGTCGGGCGATTCTGGCCCAGCGGCCCGACCATCCGGGCAGTCTCGGCATCGCCATCTCCGAGGCGGTGGAAGTCGCCGCCCAGCGCGACGACACCAAGTACGCGCTGGGTTCGGTGCTCAACCATGTGCTGCTCCATCAGACCGTGGTGGGTTTGGAAGCGATGGACCAGTTGGCAATGGCCGACGACTATCCCGACGTGGTGGTCGGCTGCACCGGTGGCGGCTCCAATTTCGCCGGCATCGCCTTCCCGTTCCTCGGCGCGCATCTGCGCGGCGGCCGTCCGGTTCGCATCGTCGCCGTCGAACCGGCGGCCTGTCCGAGCCTGACCCGCGGCCCCTACGCCTACGATTTCGGCGATACCGCGCATCTGACCCCACTGACCAAGATGCACACCTTGGGCTCAACCTTCACCCCGCCCGGCTTTCATGCCGGCGGCCTGCGCTATCACGGCATGGCGCCGTTGGTCAGCCACGTCAAGGAACTGGGCCTGATCGAGGCCCGGGCCTATCATCAGACCACCTGCTTCGATGCCGGCGTTTTGTTCGCCCGCGTCGAGGGCATCCTGCCGGCGCCGGAAGCCAACCACGCGGTCAAGGGCGCGATTGACGAGGCGTTGCGTTGCAAGGAGGATGGCATCAGCCGGGCGATTCTGTTCAACCTGTGCGGCCACGGTCACTTCGACATGCAGGCCTACATGGATTATTTCGCCGGCAAGCTGACCGATCAGGAGTACGACGAGGCCGAGCTGGCGATGGCGCTGTCCGGGCTGCCGTCGGTGACGGAGGCTTGAGTCTTCCCTTCCTGCCAGTGGGAGAGGAACCGGGGCGGGAAGCAATCAGTTCAGCGTCTTCAGCCAAAACACCATCGGCTTCGACGACTCCGTATCCTCGTCCAGATCCCGCCACGAGAAGGCGGTGTGCAATTCCGGATGCCTGACGAACCCCTGACGGTTCCAGAGCGTATCCAGCGGCAGGTAACCCGCCGGCCGGCGTGGATGGTCGGCGGGGCGTTCCACCGCGCAGAAGCAAGCGAGGTCGAAACGGCCTAATTCGCGGACGTGCGTCTCGCGTTCCTCGAAAAACCGTTTTCCCAGCCCCCTCCCCCGATACGCCGGCAACAGGACCGACTCGCCGTAATAGAAAATCCGCGACGGGTCGTAGCCGTGCGCCAGAAACGGTTCGATCACGTTTGGAGTTTCGGCGTCCAGCGGCAGACCGCTCGATGCCCCCACCACTCGTTCGCCGTCGCGAGCCAGCACCATGACGCTGTCGGGCGCATCCACGTAGGTCTTGAGATACTTTTCCTCGTAGGCGGCGCTGCCGTCGTAAAGATAAGGAAATTCCCGAAACACCTGGATGCGCAATCGTGCCAGTTCCGGCAGCCAGGGATGGATCGCGGCGCCGGAAGAACGCTGGAGACGGAGAGAGTCGGACATGCGGAAAGTTTCCTCCGGTTAAAAGCAGGGTCGAACATTTACTCCTCCGCGAAAAACGCCCGTACTCGCTCCAAATTCCGCGTGCGGGGCATCGGCGGCAAGCTGTCCAGAAACGCTCGCCCGTAGAATTTGGTCAGCAGGCGCGGGTCGCACAGCATCAGCACCCCCCGGTCGGTTACGTCCCGGATCAGGCGGCCTACGCCCTGCTTGAGCGTGATCACTGCGTGGGGCAACTGATAGCTTCGAAACGGATCCTCGCCGCGCTGGCGCAGGGACTCGATCCGCGCCTGCACCACCGGATCGCCAGGCGAGGCGAACGGCAGGCGGTCGATGATCACGCACGATAGCGCCTCGCCGCGCACGTCCACCCCTTCCCAGAAACTCGCGGTTCCCAATAACACCGCGTTGCCCAAAGCGCGAAATTCCCGCAGCAACGCCGCCTTCGGCGCCGCGCCCTGCACCAGCAGCGGATACTCCAGCCGCCCCGCCAGCCTCTCCTCCGCCTCGCGCAGGGCGCGATAGCTGGTAAACAACAGAAACGCTCGCCCCCGGCTGGCTTGCAGCACCGGCAACGCCGCATCCAGCAGCGCCGTGGTGTACTGGGGCGAGATCGGCTCCGGCAAGCCGGGCGGGTGATAAAGCAGCGTATTACGGGCGAAGTCGAAGGGACTGTCCAAGCGCAGCGCCGCGTAATCCCGTAGCCCCAACCGGCCGGCGAAGTGTTCAAAATTCTCGCCCACCGCCAAGGTCGCGGAGGTAAAAATCCACGCGCCGGGCCGTGCTTCCATCCGGGTTCGGAAAGCGGAGGCAATATCGAGCGGGGTCAGGCTCAAGGTGAATCCACGCCCTCGCGTCTCGAACCAACGCACAGTGTCGGGAAGGCGTTCTTCCCCGGTCACCGCCGCCAGCCGCTGCATCAGATCCTCGGCGCGCCGGCGGCAACTTTCCAGGCCCTTGCCGCGCTGGGCCGCTTCCTTCAATGCTTCCCGCAGCCGGTCCAACGCCTCGGTCAACTGGCCGACGGCTTCCCGCACCGCCGGCTGCTCGGCGATTTCCCGCCACGGCGCCCGGCGTTCCACCGTCCCCAACGCCTCCCGCAGCACGGTCTCGACCGCCGCCAGCGCCTCAGCGCGGCGCCGCAACTCGGGAAAATCCGCCGCGTCCCGCGCCTGTTCCACTACCGTATCCCGCGCCAATTCGGTCAACTGCCGGCCGCTCAGCGAGCGGCCAAAGAAATGCGTGGCGATATCCGGCAACTGGTGCGCCTCGTCGAAAACGATCGCCTCCACGCCGGGCAGCAGCTCGGCAAACCCGGTTTCCCGGAGCGCCAGATCGGCGCAGAACAGATGATGGTTGATCACCAGCACGTCCGCCGCCAACGCATCGAGCCGCGCCTTGGCGAAAAAGCAGTCCTCGATCCGGGGACAGTCCGGTCCCAGACAGTTGTCCACGGTGGAGGTAACGCGCGGCCAAAGCGGCGAGCTTTCCGGGACGTCGGTGATCTCGGCGATATCGCCGCTCCGGGTGCGACCAGCCCAACGCAGGATACGTTGCAGCTCCACTACTTGCGAGCGCGAAGGCAACCGCCCCTCCCGCTCGACGAGTTGCAGTCGGTACCGGCAACAATAATTGCCGCGCCCCTTCAACAGCGCCACCCGCGCCGGACTTTTCAACGCCCGGCGCACCACCGGCAGGTCTTGGTGATAAAGCTGATCCTGCAAGTGGCGGGTGCCGGTGGAGATGAGGGTCCGCGCCCCGGACAACAGGGCGGGCGCCAGATAGGCGAAGGTCTTGCCGGTGCCGGTGCCGGCTTCGACGATCAATGACCCGCCGTCCTCCAGGATGGCACCAACCGCTTGCGCCATCCGCTGTTGCGACAGGCGTGGGGCAAAGTTGAGTACGCACCGGGCTAAGGGACCTTCCGGCCCCAGCAATTCGGCCACACCCACGGCGACGCCCGCGACCGCCTCAGCGCGAGAACTGCGCGGCCCGGGCCTCGGCTTCCTCGGCGCCGCCGGCATTGCCAGCAGCCTTGCGGGCGGAGGCGATCACCTTCCAGTTGCGGGACTGCAAGCTCCGGTTGCCGCTGGCCAAGCTGTTGGACTTGCTGGCCAACGACTCGGCCTGCTGGTACTGGCTCTGATGCAAGCGAATCTGGGCCAGGTCGTGCCAGATGCCGGCGTTGCGCGGCTCGATCCGCAACGCCCGCTCCAGGGCGGCGCCAGCCTTGTCCAACTGCTTGCTTTTGACGTACCTGTCGGCGCTTTCGAGCAATGCCGCCACCGCCTGATTGCCATCGCGGGTGATCTCCGCCGGCGGCAAATCCGCCGGCGGCGGAGATCACCCGCGATGGCAATCAGGCGGTGGCGGCATTGCTC
>WBUJ01000169.1 GCA_008933795.1 Candidatus Contendibacter sp.
CCATCACCGCCATGGCCTTGTTCGGCCCGGACGGTTCGCCGCTGACGCCGCAGAGCGTTAGCGACGGTTCCGGCGACCCCAGCGGTTTCCAGTCCAAGGTCATCACCTTCGCCAGCGCCAGCGAACCGCTGTTCGTGACCCCCACCTTCCAGACGCCCGGCTCGCCGGTCAGTCTCTACCTGTGCCGCGACGATGCGGGCACGTTCAAGAAGGTGCTGGACGAGACCACCTTCAACCCCGCCGATCCGGGCCGGCCCACCCCCAAGGGCGACGCCAGCCAACACTTGCTCTACACCGCGACCGACTTGGGCGGCGGGATCAAGACCTACGCGGTCAAGACGCCGGTTGATCCGGTCTGCCTCGTCAAGGACGCCGGCAAGGACCCGATCACCGGCGCGGACCTGCCCGGTAACGCCATCCTGTTCCGCTGGACCGGCGTGGCGCCGACCTTGATCGAGATCGAGGCCGACATCGAGGACATCACCGACCCGGCCGGCTATTTCCCTATCGGCGTGTCCAACATCACCACCTACGCCGAAAGCAGCGTCGGCTTGTCGCTGGTCAAGGCCGATTCGCAGATCGTGCCCCAGGACGGTTTGGGCCACGTGGTCAACTTCCGGCTGCGCTACAACGTCAACGGCGACGTGGGCGCGTGGGTGGCGGAGGACAACGCCTATATCCAATTCGACCTGGCCGCGCCCAACCCGCCCACCAGCCTGACCGTCACCCTGCTGCGGGATCGGATCGACACCGTGCCCGACGTGGTCAAGGTGGACTGGGTCAAGGACGGCGTTTCGCCCGGCACCGGCATCGAAATCTTCGCCACCGACTATCTGGGCAAGAAGCACAGCCTTTACACCAGCAACGGCCCGGAACTGACCTGCCGGGTTGAGAACGTCAGCCGCTTTATCGTGCAGGATACCGGCCCCGCCGTCGCCCGGCCCTACGTCTTCTCCATCGTCGCGACCAACATCAGCACCAAGAGCAGCGAGAAGACCGCGAGCGCGCCGCTGAACATCACCAGCAAGGTCAAGGCCGTCGAGCCGCCAACCCCGGACGAGATCGCCGGCACCGCCCGCGAGGTGGAGTACGCCACGCTCAAGGCCGAGGTTCATACCGCCGTGCTGACGGCGCTGGGCACGCTGCCGGCCGAGGGCCAGGCCATCGTCAACAGCGCCGTCGATCAGATCGTGCTCAAGATCAAGGATGTGGTGGCGAAGGGCGGCAGCGTCACTCTGGCCGATTTCGGCATCGTGGCCGCCAAGTGGACCAAGGAGCGGCTGGCGCGCAACCCCGCAACGGGTGCGCCGGTCGTGGTGCCGGCCTATCGCTCGCTGGGCTTTACCCCGTCCATCGGCTTCAAGACCGGCACCCGCAACGGCACCGTCATGACCGACCTGCAAGCCAAGCCGCCGACCTGAGTTCGCCACCACCCGCCAGGGGCAGGATGGGGACATCCCGCCCCTTATTTTTTAGCCCTGTTGGAGTGAGTTCATGAGCGCGACCCCTTACCTGCAACAACTCGTCGGCGGCGCCCTGTTCAGCAACGCGCCGCTGCAACTCACGGAAATTTCAATCGCCCTGTTCGACGGCAACGGCAACGAGCCCAGCGGAACCGGCTATCAGCGTGCCCGCTGCGATCCCGGCCCGGAACGCTGGAACGTCACCCAAAACGACGACAAGACCCGGTTTTACAATCAAGTCCCGGTCGTGTTTCCCGCGCCGGTTGGCGGTTGGGGCATGGTCACGGCGCTGGGCTTTTACGACGCCCGCAGCAACGCCCCACTCTCAACGACCCCGCTGGACACGCCACGCACCATTGACGCCGGCGACCATCCGCCCGTGTTTCTGGCCGGCGAACTGGTCTTCGAGATCGGGTAAGCGGCCATGAAAACCCAACTCCTCGGACGGTTCACGTCTTCCAACGAAATCAACCGGCTCCGGCTGGCGTTTCTGCCCGATGGCTCACCCGTCGTCGCCTATCACGATGGCAGTGTCTACGCCGGCGGTCCGCTGGCGATCCAACGCTGGGACGGCCAATGGCTGGCCACGCCCACCGGCCTGCTGGGTGTCGGCAAGGTCCGGGCGCTGGCGATCCATCCCACCGACGGCCAACCCTGGCTGGTGCATCAGTTTCGCCAACTGGATCAATTTGTTATCCGCGTCGTGCGCTGGGACGGGGCGCAATGGATTCAGGCGGGCCAGGACCTGGAGACGAACGACCAGATCAACTCCGGCCAAACCGCGTTCAACCATCCCGGCCCCCATCAACTGACGTTCCATCCGCTCACCCAACAACCCGTGCTGCTGGCCGACGACACCGCCGCCAATGACCGAAAACTCCGCGCCTACGCCCTGAACGGGGCGACGTGGACGGCGCTGGGTTCGCCCCTGAGCATCAACCACACCCGATCCGGGCAACTGGCGTTCGCGGCGGACGGGACGCTGTACGTGGCCTATAGCGACGGCTACGCCAACACCGCCGACCTGGATTTCATCGGCAACCCGCGCAGCTACGGCACGGGCGGCTTTTCCGACCGCGTCACCATCAAACGCTGGGACGGCGCGAATTGGATTACCGTCGGCGTCGGCCCGCCCGGCGCGGTCTACCTGGCGCTGGCGGTCGATCCGACCGATCACCGGCCCTGGATTGCGTTCAGAAACCGCGACCAGAGTTCGCAACTCACGGTCCGGCGCTGGTCCAGTGGCACGCGGTGGGAAGTCGTCGGCCAGGCGGCCATCGCGACCGCCGAACACGAGATGACGCTGGCGTTTTCGGTCAGCGGCAAACCCATGCTGATGAACAGGGGCGGGCTGTCTGGCATCCAGATTTGGGGCTACACGCCGGGGGAGTCCAACGGAACGTGGGCGCTGGACTACGAAATCGAAGCGGCCATGCAAACCAACACGGTGGCCGCCGCGTTCGCGCCGGGCGAGGACATTCTTGCTTGCGCGGTCCTGCTCAATCAGTACGGCAACCCGGCCGGCGGCACCGTGGCGCGGCGCGTGCCGTCCGTCACCGCCGAACTGAGCAACCAGCAAACCGGCGACGGAATCACCCTGAGCGCCACCCTCGGCGCGGCGCTGGCCCCGGATGACGGCCTGTGGTGGACGACCTACGACCCGGAAACGCAGGTATGGAGTATCGGCCTGACCGGCATTCTGCTTTCGCAACTGCGGTTGAGCCTGCACGAACGCGACGACCCCACCGATACCCCCATCGGAACGCCCACCGTCACCGTGCTGGACGCCACGCCCGGCATGGAAACGCTGGCGCTGGCCGCCGCCGATCTACCGATCACCGTTGACGGTCGGTTGGAATTGCGCGCCCGCCAAAGCGTGCCGGGCCGCGAAGGACCATTCAGCGCCCTGCCTCTGCACAACCCGCTGAGCTTTGCCGCGTTCAGCGCGAGCCGCGACCCGGTTGAATCCAGTCTCGTGCAATTGGCTTGGACGTTCGCCCACGAAGCCCACGGGTTCGAGGCGCGGGACGACCAGGACAACCCCATCGGCCAGTTCGAGGGCAGCGACCGGACCGGCCCGCTGGTCCGCAACCGCTGGCAACCCGAGACGTTGCGCCTCGTCGCGCTGGACGCCGACGGCGCGGCGTTGTGTTTCTCCGCACCGGTCACCATCGCCGTCGCACCGCCCGCCATCGCCGCGCCACGAATCGTCAACGCCTACCGCGACGCCGAAGGAACCACCTTCCTAAGCATCGAATTACCCAACGGCCTCACCGACATGCCCGACCCGCCAGGAGGTGAAGCATGAGCCTGCGAATCCGCTATGAGATCACCGACCTGACCGGCGACGATCACCGCGCCGGCACGCTCGACTGCTGGCAAAACGACGGCGTGTTCAGCGCCGACGCCTTCACCCCGCCGCTGCTCGAAGCGCACGACTACACCCTCCGCGCCGCCATCGAGTTGTACGGCGGCGGCTTGTCGCCCTGGTCCGAAGCCGAGCGCATCAGTCGCATCGAGCAAGCCGTCATCGAGGCGTGGCTGCAAGGCGGCGCAACGACCGCTATCGGCTGGCGGCTGGCCGATCCGAGCATCGAGCCGCCCATCGACCTGCAACTGCGGGTTAATGACAGCGACTGGATCGACCTCCCCAACCCGGGCGGCAGCTATTACCTGCTCGATCCGCGCCGCTTTCACGCCCTGACCGACAACGCCTGGCTGGGCCAGACCGTCACCCTGACCGCGCGGGCGCGGCTGAACGAAAATGTCGAGTGGATCGAAACCCAGGCCATCACCAGCCAGGGCGTAACCGGCATCACGCGCCCGGTCTTCGGCTGGAGCCTCACCGGCGCCGGCGTGGCGCTGCAATACACGTTGCCACCCAACACCACCGCCCGCGTGTGGCTGAGCATCGACGGCGGCCCGGCGTTCGAGTTCGATCCGAGTTACCCGGCCAACAAAACGCTGGTTTATTACCCGGACTGGCGGGTTCGTCTGCCCGCCCCGTTCCGCGACGGCCAGTTTCACGACCTGCAATTTCGCGTGCGCGAGACCATCAACGGGGTGACGCAGGAATACTGGAGTTTGCCCAGAAATTACCGCATCGACCCGCTACCCGTGCTGGCGCTGGCCGAAATCCACGCCGTCGAGTGGATGACCAGCCAGGGAAATCCGCAAATCCGGGTGACGTTCAAGCCGATTCCCAACAACCAACGATTGACCGTCACCTTGCAACTGGACAGCGGCGCGGTCGAGACGCAAACCCTGACGCCGGGTCAAACCCTCGCGTTTTTCCCGGTCAGCGACGACCAGCGCGGCTACCGATCGGTGCGGATCACCGCCCAAACCCGCGATGTCGCCGGCGCGGAAAGTGCGGTCAACGTCCACACCGCGCTGCTGTATCGGGGCTATCCCCAGCCCGCCCCCATCCCCGCGTTCAACACCCAACTCTTGCGCCAGGGCGACGACG
The DNA here is from genome assembly GCA_008933795.1 of Candidatus Contendibacter sp. GTDB lineage: Bacteria > Pseudomonadota > Gammaproteobacteria > Competibacterales > Competibacteraceae > Contendibacter. Next base: position 4,933 of record WBUJ01000169.1, read on the forward strand.
TGACGCCCGACCGGGTTCGGTTCACCTGGACACCCGTCCCCGGCCAACTGGCCGAACTGTTCGCCACCTACACGCCCGGCACCGATTACCGAAAAACTCAGATTTACCCGCTGGGCTACGTGGACAGTACAGAGAACGAATGTACTCTCGACAATACCCGCGAGCATTTTCCGAAGACCGGCCAATTGTTACGCATCGTCTACGGCATTCGACCCTACCACCTCATCGCCGGGTACGGCATTCCGATCACCGCCGACACCCTTCACATCCGCGCTGAAAATCCCATCGCCAGCACGCCGCTGCCCGACGCCAACACCGCCCAGCACTGGGCCGACGAAAACCTGCTAGCCACGCTGAAACCGATCCTGATCGCCGCGTTTCCCACCGTAACGCCCACCCAGCACAGCGTGCTGGCGGAACTGACGTTGGAAACCCTGGTTCGGACCATCAAGATCATTGTGGCGCAAGGTGGCCGCGTCACGCTGGACCACTACGGCCTGTTCGCCGCCCAGTGGAAAACGGCCCGCGTGGGCCAGACCCTGACCTACACCGAGCGCGGCGTCAGCTTTAAGCCAGCGCCGGGATTCAGCGCCGGCGTGAAGGCGGGCACGGTGATGACCGACGCCGAAGCGGAGGCCACGCCATGACCAGCGAGCAGATGCGCGTCAGCTACACCCCGGACGGCGACACCATTCGCTGTTGGCGCACCGTGGGCCAGGCAGCAGCGGAAGTGCGGGTGCGGCTGGCCTACATTGACGCGCCGGAGATCGGCAATCCCCAGACCACCGCCTATGCCGTCAGCGCCCGCGCCTATTTGCGCCGGTTGCTGGCGCTGGGCGAAGTTGTGGACGTGCGGATTGTTGGACAAGACCTGTACGGTCGAATCCTGGCGGAAGTCATCCGCATCCGCGACGGCGGCAATTGCGGCTTGCGGCTGATTCACGGCGGTTATGCCGCGTTGTGGCAGTGTCCGCGGTCACGCGGCGAATACTACGCCGCCCAGGAGATTGCCCAGCGCAAACGTTTGGGCATCTGGCGCACGCCGGGACCCTGGCAAACGCCCTGGCTATATCGAGGAAGAGCCGCCACCATGAGTCATGATCCACTCGATTACCCGGCCAGTCGCTATCTGCTGTACGCGCTCATCGGACTCATCGGCGGCCTGGTGGCGCGACTGCAATATTGGGCCGGCGGCGAAATTCCGCACTGCTGGCGTTGCGCGCTGTTCCGGCTGGGGGTGGACCTGCTGACCAGCGGGTTTTGTGGCGTGCTGACCCTGTGGCTATCGGCGGAATTCGGCTTGTCCGGCGTCATGACCGCGTTTCTGGCCGGCATCAGCGGCCACATGGGATCGCGGGCGCTGTTCCTCGTCGAACGCATCCTACAGCGGCGCTTGCAACGGCTGGGCGAGAAGTAAAACCACCCCTTGGTGGCCGGCCCCGCGCCCTCCATGGCGCGGGGTGAAGCCCCGTCACCGCGCACCCCACGCAGTTAAAGAATCCCTGTCTTTTGTCGGGGGCGCAGCCCCCGTACCCCCGCCGTCATTTGTTGGGCCACGCCAGCATCACGATGACCGAGCGGTATGCGCATCTAGCCCCGGAGAATGTTCGCGCCGCCGTGGCGGTGTTGGAAAGCGCGTCACGATCTGGTCACGTGGATGCTGCCCGAAAAGCAGAACAGCGACGCTAAGTCGCTGTTGGAATTGGTGGAGCAGAAGGGGATCGAACCCTCGACCTCCGCATTGCGAACGCGGCGCTCTCCCAGCTGAGCTACTGCCCCATGACGAAATGAGGATGCGAATACTACAATCTTCGACGGTCATTAGCTAGACCCTCGCGCCCGAAAAATCATGTCCCACATCGCCATCATCCTGCCTGTCCTGAACGAGGAAGCGCAAATCACCGCCTGTTTGACCCTCATGCAACCGCTACGCGAACAGAATTGCGAGCTGATCGTGGTGGACGGTGGCAGCGGCGATCGAACCGTGGCGCTGGCCGAACCGCTGGCGGATCGGGTCATCCCCGGCCCCAAGGGTCGGGCGGCGCAGATGAACGCCGGCGCGCGTCAAGCTCGCGGCGATATTCTCTGGTTCCTGCACGCCGACAGCCTGCCGCCATCGGACGCGGCCACTCTCATTCGCGTGGCTCTGGCCCCGCCGGAGCGACAGTGGGGCCGGTTCGACGTGCGTCTGTCCGGCCGCCATCCGCTGCTACGGGTGGTGGAAACCCTGATGAACGTCCGCTCCCGGCTGACCGGCATCGCCACCGGCGATCAGGGTATCTTCGTTCGCCGGGAGGCATTCGAACGCATCGGTGGCTATCCCACCATCGCGCTGATGGAGGACATCGCCCTCAGCCGCTTGCTGAAACGCCAAAGCGGGCCGGTCTGCCTGCGCCAGCGGTTGACCACGTCCAGCCGACGTTGGGAACGCGATGGCATTTTACGCACGATTCTGTTGATGTGGCGGCTGCGGCTGGCGTACTTTTTCGGCGCCGATCCCGACCAGTTGGCCCGGATTTACTACCGCGCATGAGCGATGCCTACGAATTCCCCCAGGCCCGGCTGCTGATCCTCGTCAAGGCTCCCGTCCCCGGCCGGGTCAAGACCCGGCTGGCGGGACGGCTGGGAGCGCGCGGCGCGGCGGTGTTGTATCAAAAGCTGGTGCGCCGGACCCTGCGCCTTGCCCACGCCGCCCGGCTGTGCCCCATCGAACTCTGGTGCGCGCCGGATGCATGGCATGGCTTTTTCGTCGCCTGCCGGCGGGAGCACGGCGCGCGGTTGCGCCGGCAATGCGCGGGCGATCTGGGCCAGCGGATGAACCACGCCCTGAACCGCGCCTTGGCCGCCGGCCACCCGGCGGTGTTGATCGGTGGCGATTGCGCGTCCCTGGGGGAGGCGGAACTGCGCGCCGCGCTCGGCCTGCTGGCCGCTGGCCACGAGGCGGTGCTGGGGCCAGCGGCGGATGGCGGTTACGTGCTG
>WBUJ01000170.1 GCA_008933795.1 Candidatus Contendibacter sp.
CCCAGTAACGGGCGTTCGGGATACCGGGAATTTCCGCCCGGGTCGTGTCCTGGGCGGGGACGGCGCTCAGACGACTGGGGGTGGCGCAGCCCTGGAGCAAAAACAGCAGGGCGGCCAAGGATACGAAAGCCGTCCAGATTGATGAAAAGTGGCGCATCGAGAATAACTCCTGGCAGATTATTGCAATTGATTGGGGTACGACCACCCTGATTTCGTACCGAAAATGTGATTATAGGTCAAGCAGCGACAGTTTGCGGATTTTGCGGCCAAACCATCTGGGATTGTCCGGCGAGGCGATGTCTGGCCCGACCACCCGACGCGCCGAAAATTGCCCGACGCATCCCTATGACGCACCTCACTACTCTCCCGCCGTTGCTTGCCCGGACGCCGCGCCGCGGTTTTCCTGGCAATCGCCGCTTGCCGGAAAGGATGCGGAAACCGTATCCAATCCGGGCTAAACTTAAACCAAGTTTTTTGCAAGGCCTTTTCATAAGGGGCGGCAACCGAACACCCGAACGGGTTTTGCTTCAGGAGCCTCCCCGCGTTTCCATGTTCGCGCGGTTCAACCATGACAACTCATGTTAGAGAGGCAAGCCACATGAAAATCCAGTTGCTGTTGACGGCGATACTGCTTCCCGCCCTGGCGCTGTTCGGCTGCGCTAGCTCGCCCGCCGATCAGCCGGCCGCATCGGTCGCTTCGACCGTGCCGGTCGCCAGCCCGGCGCCAGCGGTCAAGCCCCAACCCATCGACATGCTGAAACGGATGGGGGCTTATCTCCGCTCCCTCAACCGCTTCACCGTGCGGGTCGAGAAGACCACGGATTTGATCTTGCCCACCGACCAACGCTTGCACGCCGATCAAACCGCTGAGTTCGCCATCCAGAAGCCCAACCGCCTGCGGGTGAGTTTCCTGAACCTGAGCGGTGGCCGCCAATTGTTCTATGACGGCACGACGTTCTCGCTCTACACCCCGGAGGCGAACGTCTACGCCAGCGCCGCCGCCGCGCCAACCCTTGACGAGACCCTGGACCTGCTCGCCACGCAATATCGGATCTCGCTGCCCGTCACTGACATACTGGTCGCCAACCCCGACAGCCGCCTGGCGCAAAACCTCACCTCGGAAACCTACGTGGGCCGGATTCTGGTGCGCGGGGTCCCCTGTCACCATCTCGCCTTCCAGACCCCGGAGGTGGATTGGGAAATCTGGATCGAGGACGGCCCCAAGCCCTTGCCCCGTCGCCTGGCGCTGACCGACAAGAGCGTGAAAGGCTCGCCCCAGATGACGGCCACCCTGACCGACTGGAATCTCGCCCCGTCCTTCTCCGCCGATTACTTTACCTTCAAACCGCCGCAAAACGCTCAAAAGATCAAGTTCCTGGACGCAGCGCCAGCGGCCCAGCCGGCGAAAGCCGTCAAGTAACCACCGGAGGGCTTCACCATGCATTCTTCATTTTGGACATATTTTAAACGGGCGATGACTGTTGCCCTGTTCATGGGACCGATGCTGGCGCTGGTCAGCGTCGATGTGGAAGCCCGTGGTGGCGGTGGCGGTCGCGGTGGTGGCGGACGTAATGTCGGACACGGTGGTGGCGGCGGCTTTGGCGGCGGTGGCAGCGTTAGGACGCCGCGGGCCAATGTCGGCGGTGGCGGCCGCGACGTCAACCGGGGCGACATCAACCGCCGGGATGTCAACGTCAGCAACCGAAATGTCAATGTTAACCGCAACGTGGACGTGGATGTCGACCGCCACTGGGGTTATGGGGGTGTAGGGGTAGGCGCGGCAGTCGCGGTGGGAACCGCAGTGGCGGTGGGCGCCGTCGTCTCCACGCTACCGTCGAATTGCACCACCATCGTCGCCGACGGCATAACGTACCAAAACTGTGGCGGCACCTACTACGCGCCCAGCTATGACGGCCCGAACGTGGTCTACGAAGTGGTCTCGCCACCGTCCGGGTGGAATCAGTAACCTAGAAGCCATCAATGCCCCTCTCCCGCTTGCGGGAGAGGATGCCGTCCTTAACCAGCGCGTTTAACGGCTCCGCCCGGCATTGAGTTCCTCATCCTGCCAGTACTTGGTGCCGGCGACGGTGGCGGCCAACTCCAGGCCCCGGTCGGTGAACTGGTAAATTTCGATCCCCTGGGCGGACGCCCCGGCGCTGACTTGTCCTCCCTGGGTGCGGGTCTTGGCCGCCGCGCCCACGTCGCCGCCGAAGTCCCAGCCGCTGTCAACGAACTGGCGCAGGGTTTGCCCGTCCCGGAAGACGAACAAAGCCCGGAAGTCCTTGATCCCGAACCCCAGTCCGCCGCCCACCTCGGCCATGCGCATGTAGGTGTCCCGACCGGCGCCGTTGTCATGCACCAGACCGTAGCCGCTGCCGGAACTCACCACCATGAACTTGGTGCCCCGATTGCTGAACACCCCGTAGCCGGCCGCCCGCTTGATCTTGGTTTGGAGACCGGGATTCAACCGATACGCCTCGGCCAAGGTGTTCTGGGCCATTTCCTGGACGCTGGCCCGTCTTTCGGACGCGGTGTCGCCCTGCGGCGTGGCGCAGCCGGCAATCAGCAGGACGCACAGGGCGAATAACGAAGCGGGAAAGATGGATTTCATGGCGGTTTCTCCGGGGGTTATTGGTGTCGATTCAACACGTTTCGGGAATAAATTTGAACGGATAGTTCGGCTCCTGATAGTCGCCGGCCTTTTGCCGTTTCGGCAGCTTGATCTTCTCGCGCGGTACGTCTTCGTAGGGAATCTGGCTCAGCAGGTGGCGGATGATGTTCAGCCGCGCCTTCTTCTTGTCGTCCGAAGGCGCCACGTACCACGGCGCCCAAGCGGTGTCGGTCGCCGCGAACATCGCGTCGCGCGCCCGCGAATAGTCGTACCAGCGACTGTAGGATAGCAGGTCCATCGGCGACAGCTTCCAAATCTTGCGGCCGTCCTCGATGCGCGCTTCAAGCCGCCGGGTCTGCTCCTCGGGACTGACTTCAAGCCAATATTTAAGCAGGATGATGCCGGATTCGACCATGGTCTTCTCGAACAGCGGGACCATCTGCAGGAAGCGCTTGGTCTGTTCCTCGGTGCAAAACCCCATCACCCGCTCGACCCCGGCGCGATTGTACCAACTGCGGTCGAAGATGATCACCTCGCCGGCCGCCGGAAAATGCGGGATATAGCGTTGGGCGTACATCTGGGATTTCTCGCGCTCGGTCGGCGAAGGCAAAGCGATCACCCGGAAAACGCGCGGGCTGACCCGCTCGGTGATGGCCTTGATGGTGCCGCCCTTGCCCGCGCCGTCTCGGCCCTCGAACACGACGCAGATCTTAAGTCCCTTGTGTTTAACCCACTCTTGCAGCTTGACCAGTTCGACGTGCAGTTTCGTCAGTTCCCGGTCGTAGTCTTTGGTCTTCAGTTTTTCGGGGGGCTGAGTATCGTCTGGGTCTTTTACGTCTTTAATTTTACTCATAGTTTTCTTGCTCCATTGTTGTGGCCGCCGCTGGTGACGGTCGGCGCAGGTTGTCGATCAAGATGGACAGGCTGATCAGCAGCACCCACAGCGGGAAGACCAGCAAGATCCCCTCGATGTGGCGGCTGCTGAACAGGAGCAGCAGCGCCACCGCATAGCCCAGAAACGCCAGCCAGCAGGCGATAAACCCGAATTTCGTCAAACTTTTATCGCGAGAAGGCCCGTATTGCCGCGTAAGCTGCCATTTCGTGGGCGTGATAATCTGTGATGCCGCCACACTCCTTAGAATAGCTCTTAAGGCTGCTATCTACATGAACAAAAAGGATCTCAGCGAGCGCGACATCTGCACCCGCTTCATCACGCCCGCGCTCGTCGCGGCTGGATGGGAACACCGTCAATTTCGCGAAGAGGTCAAGCTGACCGACGGGCGGGTTATCGTTCGCGGCAAGCTGGCGTCTCGCTTGCAGAACCCGGCGGTTAAAGGCGGCCCAAAACGAGCGGACTATGTGCTATACGCCAAGGGCAGCATCCCCATCGCCGTTATCGAGGCCAAGCGGAATATTTACGCAGTGGGTCACGGCATGCAACAGGCGATCGACTACGCGGAAATGCTCGATGCTCCTATCGCGCTTAGCTCTAACGGGGATGGTTTTCTGCTGCATGATCGCACCGGAATCACCGAGCCGACTGAGCGCGAACTCGCGCTCGAAGACTTCCCCACCTACGATGATCTCTGGGCCATTTACCAGCAATGGAAGGGTATCGAGTCAGAACCGCAGAAAAAACTCGTCTCTCAGCCCTACCACACCGACGGCAGCGGCAAGGAGCCTCGCTATTACCAGCGCGTCGCGATCAACCGCACTCTGGAAGCCATCGCCAAGGGCCAGCAGCGCATCCTGCTGGTCATGGCCACCGGCGCCGGCAAGACCTACACCGCCTTTCAGATCATCTGGCGGCTGTGGAAGGCCAGGGCGAAGAAACGCATTCTGTTCCTCGCCGACCGCAACATCCTCATCGACCAGACTATCCAGCAGGACTTCGCCCCTTTCGGCGAGGTGATGCACAAGATCACCGACCGCACCGTCAAGAAGAACTACGAGATTTATCTTTGTCTCTATCAGGCCGTCACCGGAACGGAAGAATGGAAGCAGATCTACCGGCAATTTCCCGCAGACTTTTTCGACCTGATCGTCATTGACGAATGCCACCGGGGCAGCGCCGCCGACGATTCAGCCTGGCGGGAAGTGTTGGACTATTTTACCGACGCTACCCACCTCGGCATGACGGCTACGCCCAAGGAAAAGAAGCCGGAAAAGGGCGAGACTCAGATCAAAGACCCGGAATTCAACCTCAAATATTTCGGCAATCCCATTTACACCTATTCGTTGAAGCAGGGCATCGAAGACGGTTTTCTGGCCCCCTACAAGGTCATCCGCGTGGTCACCGATGTCGACGCGCTCGGCTACACCCCGGAGCAAGGCAAAACCGACCGGGACGGTCAGCTCGTCGAACAGCGCCAGTACCACACGCAGGATTTCGACCGCCAGCTCATTCTCACTCAGCGCACCAAATTGGTCGCCCGGCGGGTTTGGGAATATCTCAAAGCCACCGATCCGATGGCCAAGACGATGGTTTTTTGCGACGACCAGCCCCACGCCGAGCGGATGCGTCAGGAACTGGTCAAGCTGATTCCCGAAGCCGCCAGCAACCGCCGCTATGTGGTTCGCATCACCGGCGATGACCAGGAAGGTAAGGCGCTGCTGTCCTACTTCATCGACAACGACGAGCCTTATCCGGTCATCGCCACCACCTCCAAGCTGTTGTCGACCGGCGTCGACGCCAAGACCTGCAAGCTGATCGTGCTGGACCAGACCATCCTCTCCATTAGTCAATTTAAACAAATTGTTGGACGCGGTACGCGGATTCGCGAGGACTACAACAAGCTCTACTTCACCATCATGGACTTCAAGGGCGCCACCCGGCTGTTTCAGGACCCGGAGTTCGATGGCGAGCCCGTCACGGTGTACGAGCCAAAACCGGGTGAGTCCATCGTTCCCCGGAGGATCAGGCCGATTCTCCAGTGACGCCTGAAGCAATGTACCCGCAAGGAAACGATCCCAGACTCGACGATAGCCAGGATGACAACGGCCGCATCGCCGATCCAGCGGCTGGCCGTATTCGCTACACCATTGATGATGTCGAAGTGAGCATCGCCATCGAGCGTTCCCAATATCTTGACGCCAACGGCAAACTGGTCGCCGAAGACTACCGCGTCCTGCTCAAGGAGGAGATCAGGAAATCGCTTCGGCGCGAATTCGCCTCGCTCGATGACTTCCTGCGCCGCTGGACCCAAGCCGAGCGCAAGCAGGCGGTCATCGAAGAGTTGCGGGAGCAGGGGATTTCGCTGGACGTTCTCAGAGAAGCGGTTCCGCAAGGGGAGGTGATTGACGCTTTTGACCTGATCGCCCACATTGCTTTCGATCAGCCGCCGCTGAGCCGGAGGGAACGGGCCAACAACGTCAGAAAGCGGAACTGTTTCGGCCAATACGGCGAAGAGGCCCGCGCCGTCCTTGAAGCGCTGCTGGAAAAATACGCCGATCACGGCATCAGCGACATCGAAGACCCGAAGATTCTGGAATTGCCGCCTTTCAATAAAATCGGCAGCAAAACCCAAATCCGGCGGGGCATCTTCGGCGGCAACGAGCACTATTCCCAGGCTTTGACGGAGCTGGAACAACAAATCTATCAAGAGCGGGCCTGAAACCGACTCAAAAGGGCAGAGCCATGACATCAATGCAATTGCGCGAAAAGCAGCCGTAGGTTGGGCAAAAGCGTAGCGTTGCCCAACAATGCAGAATGTTGGGCTTCACTTCGTTTAGCCCAACCTACTTGATATCGGATGCAGCGCCCGGAACCTATCACCCTATGAATCTCAGCAGCACCATCAAATCGATCCAGGACATCATGCGCAAGGATGACGGCGTGGACGGTGACGCCCAGCGCATCGGCCAACTGACCTGGATGCTGTTCCTCAAAATCTTTGACCAGTGTGAAGAAACCTGGGAAGACGATGCCGAAGACCGGGGCGAGACCTACCAGTCCTCGCTGCCCGATGAATGCCGCTGGCGCCACTGGGCCGCGTATAAGGACGGCAAACCCCAGATGCCCGCCAACGAGCTGATCGCCTATGTCAACAACCGGGTTTTTCCAGGGCTGAAGGAACTGCCGATTGAGAATGATCCCAGGGCTAAGGTGGTTCGCGCGGTTTTCGTTGACGCCAACAACTATATGAAATCCGGCACTTTGATGCTGGGCGTCATTGAGAAACTCGACGAGGCCATCAACTTTCACGACATCAAGGCGCGTGGGCAGATGGGGGAGATTTATGAGCAAATCCTCAACGACTTGCGCAGCGCCGGTAACGCCGGCGAGTTTTACACCCCGCGCGCCGTCACCGAGTTCATGGTGCAACGGGTCAATCCCCGCCTGGAACAGCGCGAAGTGGTTCTCGACCCGGCTTGCGGGACGGGCGGCTTCCTCACCGCCACCATTGACCACTTCGAGAAGCAGCTTACCGAAGCATCCAGCGTTGAGGACAGGAAGGCCATCGCGCAGTGCATTCGCGGGATCGAGAAAAAGCAGCTTCCTCACCTGCTCTGCACCACCAACATGCTGCTGCACGGCATCGAAGTGCCGAGCATGATTGAGCATCGCAATACTCTCGGGAGGCCGTGGAACGAGTGGCAGCTTTCCGAGCGCGTGGATTGCGTGATCACCAATCCACCGTTTGGCGGCATGGAGGATGATGGCGTCGGCACCGATTTTCCTTCCGATATCCAGACGCGGGAAACCGCCGATATGTTTCTGGTGCTGATCGTCAAGAAGTTGCTCAAGGAAAATGGCGGGCGCGGCGCGGTGGTCTTGCCGGACGGTACGCTGTTTGGGGAAGGGGTGAAGGCCAAGATCAAGGAACTGCTGATGCGGGAGTGCCACCTGCACACCATCGTTCGTCTGCCCAACGGCGTCTTCAATCCCTACACCGGCATCAAGACCAACCTGCTGTTTTTCACCAAGGGCAAGCCGACCGATACCCTCTGGTTCTACGAGCATCGGTATCCGCAAGGCATGAAAAGCTACTCCAAGACCAAGCCGCTGCGGGTCGAGGAGCTTCAGCCCATCGCCGATTGGTGGGGCCAGGAATCCGACGGCTTCAAGGATCGGGTTGAGACCGAACAAGCTTGGAAAGTGGATTTCAAGAAGCGCAAGGAAGACGCCGAGGTCAAAGCCAAGCCGCATTGGGATAAAGCCGAAACGCTGAACAACCAAGCGGCTGCCCTCAACGAACAGGCCAAGGAACTCCGGGCATCGATCAAGGGCGAGAAAAAGGCGGACCTTCGCGAGCCGGTTGATGCCCAGATTGAG
>WBUJ01000171.1 GCA_008933795.1 Candidatus Contendibacter sp.
CCGCTCGGCGAACTGGTGGACATCATGGACGTCGGCTTCACCTGCGCCTTCCTCGCCACTCCCTACGCTCGGCGCCTGACCGGCAGCACGATCTACGTGGACGGCGGCGTGAATATCATGGCTTGAAACAGCCCGCGCTCCTCGTCGAACCCGCCTGAAAGGAGAACGACCATGGCGTTTCGTTTTTTGCAGTCCATTTTTTCCGGCGTCAGCCAACCCGGCAAATTCGACAAGGAGTTGATGCTGAGAGGCATCGAACGGGTGGTGGACGGCACCGATACCCGCCTGCGGGCGGTGAGCCACTACCGGCGCAAGCTGTGGGACCCGGTGGAGCGCACCATTGATTTCGTGGTGAACTTCGTCAACGCCCTGCCGCCCGCCGTCGTGGCCGACCGGCAGGGTTATATGACCGATCCCCGGTTGCGCGCCCTGTTCGCCTCCCCGGAGACGTTGCGGGAAGTGTTGAGCTTCAGCGACGGCACCCGCAACTACCTGAAACAAGCGCCCGACCCCTTGCCGGCGGAACTGTTCGCCGGACTCGGCGCGGTCCGGGTCGAGAAGAACGTGCTCGGCATCGAGATGGACGGCGAAATCCTCCGGCGGGACGTGCCGCAAGTCGCCGTCAACTTCCGCGACCACCGGCTGGTGTTCCTGAACGACAACGAGCAGGCCACCCGCCGGGAACTGATGCGGCGCGCGGCTGATTATCTGATCGCAACCGCCTTGCAGGGCCTGCTCGCTGACCGGGTCGAAAAAACCCAACTGGAACAGCAACAGCGCAAGCTGCTCCAGCAAAAGGCCGCCCTTCTGAAACAAGGTCAGGCGGGTTTGGAATCGCTGGCGGGACCGGCTGCCTCGGAACCGGTCGATTTGAGCGCCCTCGAACGGCAGCTTCAGGACCTCGAAACCGAACTGAATCAACTGCGCGCGGATACCGCCACGCTCGACCAGCATCTCGCCAAGGTCGCCACTACCCTGAGCGGGCCGGAACAATATCTGCAACTGGAATCGGTCACGCTCACTCTGGATCACACCAACATCAAGGTCTCCCCTGACTCGGGGCGAGTCGCCAACTCGATGACTTTCCAGGAAATCGTGATGGGGAAAGACCGCCGGGTCGCGGCGCTGTTCGTCCGCTTCCCCAGCAGCGAACTGCTGCCGCAGCCCGACTTCTTCAAGGAGGCCAATCGGCTGTTGCAATCGATTCGATGATTCAGATTCACCACCGGTGATGGTTGCCGAACCATCTACAAATTCATTCCAAAATTGTTGCACGGAACCGTTTTTCCGGAGACTTTCCCATGAGCGATAAATCCAAGCAAACCACCGATCTCGCGGCCGTCATCAAATCCCTGAAGGGTTACCTGCTGGAAAAGGGCAACCGCATCGAGCGTGGTCCCAGCTACGAGAGCGAAGGCAAGACCCCGGCCAGCGTGGCCGAGATGGTAAAGCGATACGAAGGGAGGGGTTATACCAAGTACATGCAGGTGGGCGCCCCGCCGATCTACGCGATGCTGGGGCGCGGCCACCAAGAGGTTCACATCTTCCAGCCGCAGGACCCGCAGGTTCGTGAATGGCTGGAGGATGACCAGAAGGCCCTGAACGATCCGGCGGTCCGCGCCCACCTGCTTCAGAGCGCCAGTCTGAGCGAGAGCGATCTCGCAGCCGCCCGCAAGCCGCAGGTCTTCCGCATCGCCGAGGTGGAGGGCGTGTTCGTCATCACCAACGAGGATGCTCCGCCCGAGCGGCGGTGACGAGCGCCGGGCGGAGGTCGGACCGGGAGATATCTTCCGCTGGGATAGCCCCTCCTACCCCAACTAATGTTGGGCCCTGACCTGGAATCCTCGCCATGCTGATGAATCTCTTATTCGGCCTGTTGACCATGATTGCATGCTTGCTTTTGCAGTCCGTGTTGGTTATCGCCGCGATCCGGTATTACTGGCAGCATGAGCGCTCGCCGAACAATCCGTCGTTCTGGTCGAGCGGCGTGCTAATCACCGGCGTGATGCTGCTCCTGGTGATCGGCAACATGGCGCAAGTCGGCGTGTGGGCCCTGCTGTTTGTGCTGCTGGAAGAGTTTCAACAGTTCGGGGAAGCCTTCTACCATTCGGCCGTGAATTTCGCCACGCTCGGATACGGTGACGTGGTCATGTCGGCCAACCACAAGCTGCTCGGCCCGCTGGAAGCCATCAATGGCGCACTGATGATCGGTGTGTCCACCGCCGCGTTAATCTCCATTTTTCAGCAGGTCATCCAGACGACGGCCCGGACGCGGCGCTGATGAGGGCGGCGATTGCGGCCATTGAGTGGGCAGTGGTTGTCGGCCGGCTGCCTTCCAGTGCAGCCGGCCAGAGTTTCGCCCGATCGCTCCCCTTATGCGGTCCGACCGGGAAGGTCAAACCGCCGAAGCGCAAGATCGGTCGCTACGAGGCCGCCGCCGATCCGTTCGATGACGGGCCGGAAGGCGTCCGATCAAGACGCGGCCGGCTCCGCCGTGCCCCCTGCCGTTGTCTGCAGGGCCTGATAGCGTTCGATCACCGCACGCGCGTTGAACAGCATGCGCTCGCGGCCGAGCCGCTGGTCCAGCCCGGCATGTCGCACGCCCTCCAGCACGCCGGGATTGAGCCCCGCCAGCCAGACCACGGCGCCAAGTTCGGTCGCGCGCCTCTCGCCCTCCATCAACATTTGCAGCGCCGAGTATTCGAGATCGGGCACCCGGCTCAGGTCCAGCGCAAGCACGCGCGGCTGGTATTGCGCGACCAGCGCGTTGATCCGATCCGCCACGTACTGCGCGTTGACGAAGAAGAGGCGTCCCTCCGGCCGCACGATCAGCAGGCCCTCAATGGTCTCGTCGTCCGGGTGTTCGGGCGACAGCGGTCGCAGCACGTCGGCTCCGCGCTTGCGGCCGATGACCGACACGCGCGGGTGGGCGGTCTGGCTCGCCAGCCCGATCATCGACACGATGATGGCCACCACGATGCCCTTCAACGTGCCGAACACCAGCACGCCGGCGCAGGCGATCAGCGCCCAGCGAAACTCCATCGTGCGCACGTTGCGGATGGCGCGGAACTCCGCCGGCTGGATCAGTCCGACCGAGTAGACGATGACCACCGCCGCCAGCGTCGCGTTCGGCATCAGGCCCAACAGGGGAGCGAGCAGCAGCATGGTGGCCACCGCGGCGCCCGCGGTCACCAGCGATGCCTTTTGCGACTGCCCGCCCGCGGAGCGCACGACCGCAGTCTGCGAGGTGCCGCCGCCAGCCGGCATCGCGCCGAGCAACGCGCCTCCGAGATTGGCCGCCCCGGTGGCGACCAGCTCGCGGTTGGCATCGATCGGCGGGTCACCCGGGCGCACAAAGGCGCGGCCCGCCGCAATCGTTTCGGTGAAGCTCATCAGCGCGATGCCGAGCGCGCCCGGCGCCAACTGCTGGATCAGCGCAAGATCGGGCATCGTAAGCGCCGGGAAGCCTTGCGGAATCAGGCCGACCGTCGAGACGCCCAGCGCGTGCAGGCCGAAGAACCACGACGCCGCGATGGCGCCCCCCACGGCGACCAGAGGGGCGGGAGAATGCGGCCACCGCCGCTCCATGCCGATCAGCACCGCGAACGTCGCCGCGGCCACCGCCAGCGTGATCAACGAGGTCTCGGGAAGGTGGTGCGCGACGCTGAGGAGATCAGCGAAGAACCCCTGCTTGGTGATGTGGATTCCCAGGAGCTTCGGTACCTGGTCCAGTACGATCACCAGGCCGATCCCCGCCTTGAAACCGGTCAGCACCGGTGCGGAAATGAAGTTGGCGACGAACCCCAGACGCATCAGCCTTGCCAGCAGCAGCAGCGCGCCGACCAGCGCGGTCAGCGTGGCCGTCGCCGTGACGAGCTTCGCCGGGTCGCCGTCCGGTACGGCCAGACCGAGCTGCGTGCCCGCCAGGATCGCCAGCGTGGTGGTGGAGCTGACGCTCAGCACCCGCGACGACCCCAGCAAAGCGTAGATGATCATCGGGACGAAGGCCGTATAGAGACCCACCGCAACGGGCAAGCCGGCCACCGTCGCGTAGGCCATGGCCTTGGGCAGGACGACCGCCGCGGCCGTGAGACCGGCCACCACGTCGAAGCGTAGCGCGGTGCTGCCGGACTGGCTTGCCTTCGGGTCTGTCGGATGCTGATTCATGCTGCTGGTCCCCTTATTGCCGCGCGGATTCAAATGGCGGTCGCTGTGGTTGTTCATTGCTCGATTGGCGATTTATTCCATTGCTACTTCCGAAGTGCATTGATGATCACTGCTGGACATCCTTAATAGTTCCAGTCAATCCATGACAAAGCAAGCGGGGCGGCGATGGGTCGCCATCGTGGGCCTCCAGTAAGCTGTCGATCGCCAAACCCAAACAGCCAAAGAAAGCGCCACGATGACTGAAGACAAGATGGCATTTGAGCGCCTGCTTGAGAAGGGGATTGAGGTCGATTTGCACCGGCTGATGGACTAGCGCAGCCGGTCCCGACCTGAAGTGGTTCGTGCTGGACGCCCTGCCGCTGACTCAGTTGGATATCACCGGGATTTACGAGCCGAACAATCCGGCGCAGACTTTGCGGGTACGGGGCGCGGAACTGGTGGTCGCCGGACGAATGGCCGAGACGCGTGACTGGTTCAAGGCCAAGGGGCTGTCCGAAAGCGGCATCGTTGCCCGGCATTTCCCGACGTTGCTGCAGGCGGTGCGGGCCTATCGGCAATGAGAGTAGTGTTCTTGATGTGGATATAAAGATTCATAGGTTGCTGATCAAAAAATACTTGATAAAGCCAATATCCACCTCTGAAACCCTTCTTCTATAGGGGAAGGGGGTTTTTCTGGCGATGCTTGTGGGAGAACTGCTCGAGCCACTGGCTGGGGCACTGCTATAACATAATGTAAATTAATGAGAAAATTTATGAAAGTCATTATTGTTGGTGGAGTGGCCGGTGGGGCCTCGTGTGCAGCACGTCTGCGCAGGTTGGATGAAACAGCGGAAATCCTCATGGTGGAACGCGGGCCGTATGTGTCCTACGCGAACTGCGGCTTGCCTTACCACGTCGGGGGCGTGATCGAGAAGGAATCCAGCCTGTTGGTCGCCAACGAAGAGCTGTTCCGGTCGCAGTTCGCTATTGATGTCCGTACCCAGTGCGAGGCCATCGAGATTGCGCCGAAGGAGAAACAGGTCAAGCTGCGGAATGTGCGGACCGGCGAGGTCACGACCCACGCCTACGACAAGCTGGTGCTGTCGCCCGGCGCGTCGTCGCTCCGTCCGCCGCTGACCGGTATTGATCTGCCAGGCATCTTCGAGGTCAGAACGGTTCCCGATGCGCGGGCGATCCGCGAGTGGATCGAACGCGGCTCCACCTTCCTCGCCGGCATGAACGCCTACTCGGGTTTTCAGACGGTGCGGCCGAAGACGCGCGCCGTGGTGGTCGGCGGCGGCTTCATCGGCATCGAAACGGCGGAGAACCTGATTCACCGCGGCTTCGAGGTAACCCTCGTTGAGATGGGGGACCAGATTTTGGCCCCGCTGGACACCGATATGGCGCGCATCGCCGAAGGCTACCTGGAGCGGCATGGCCTGCGCCTGGCTCTGAACGATGGCGTCGCTGGCTTCGAGCCGGGTGAAAAAGGCGCGTTGAAGGTGCTGACGAAGGCCGGCAAGGTCCATCCAGCCGACCTCGTCATCCTCGCGCTCGGCGTGCGCCCGGACACCACGCTAGCGAAGAAGGCCGGCCTCGAGATCGGCCAGCGCGGCGGCATCCGGGTCGACGAACACATGCGCACCAGCAACCCGGACATCTTCGCCGTCGGCGACGCGGTCGAAGTCAGGGATACCGTGACCGGCGAATGGAGCCTCGTCGCGCTGGCCGGACCGGCCAACCGCCAGGGCCGCATCGCCGCCGACGTGATCGCCGGGCGCGATTCGCGCTACCGCGGCACGCAGGGCACCGCGATCATCGGCTTCTTCGGCGGCGTGGCGGCCTGGACCGGCGCCAGCGAGAAGACGCTCGTGCGTCTTGGCGACGCCGACTACGAGAAGATCTACCTGTACCCGAACTCGCACGCCGGTTACTACCCCGGCGCGCGACCAATCGCGATGAAGGTCATCTTCCGCAAGTCCGACGGGAAACTCCTCGGCGCGCAGGCGCTCGGCGAGGACAATGTCGACAAGCGGATCAGCGCCCTGGCGATGGCGCTGCAAATGGGCGCGACGATCCACGACCTGGAGGAGGCGGAGCTGTGCTACGCGCCCCAGTTCGGCAGCGCCAAGGACCCGGTCAACTTCGCGGGCATGGTGGCGGCCGACATCCTGCGCGGCGACATGCCGATCAGCCACTGGGACAGCGCCGACGAGGGATTCCTGCTCGACGTGCGCGAGCCAGTGGAACTCGCCGTGGAGAGCGAGCCGCGAGCGGTCAACATTCCGCTGGGGCAATTGCGGGCCCGGCTCGGTGAGTTGCCCCGCGATCGGGAAATTCTCGTCATCTGCCGCTCCGGCCAGCGGGCCTACTACGCCACCCGGCTCCTGCTGCAGCACGGGTTCAAGGCCCGCACTCTCTCCGGCGGCATGCTGTCGCGGTTTCACGCTCTCCTGCTAACGAACTGATCGACGAAGAGGCGCTTTATGACCATCCGATTACCCGCAAGTCTCCCTCCCACGTTGGGGAGGGGGAGTTCAGCAACTCAATGTTTC
Organism: Candidatus Contendibacter sp.; assembly: GCA_008933795.1. Taxonomy (GTDB): domain Bacteria; phylum Pseudomonadota; class Gammaproteobacteria; order Competibacterales; family Competibacteraceae; genus Contendibacter. The sequence continues at coordinate 6,702 of WBUJ01000171.1, forward strand.
GTAAGGCTCCCTCGCCCCTTGTGGGGGAGGGCTGGAGTGGGGGGTGTGAACGATTACGCCAGTTCCATCCTGACAACCCTTGGTTCGGCAACAGGATAGACAACCCATGAATGATCCCCGCCACTATTTTGTGACCGACACCCTCAGGAACGGAACAACGGTGACGATTCGCGCGATCCGTCCTGAAGATAAACCCAAGCTCGTCAGCGCGTTCAGGAACCTCGAACGCGAAACGGTCTACACGCGCTTCTTTCAGTATGTGAAGGAACTTACCGATCAGGATTTGAAACGCGCGACAGAGATCGATTTCGACCGCGAGGTCGCTTTGGTGGTCACCGCGAATCTCGAAGACGAAGAAACCATCATCGGTACCGGCCGTTACGTTGTTTTTGAAGAGACAGACGTCGGGCGCAACGCTGAAGTGGCCTTTATCGTGGAGGAGGACTACCAGGGCCTTGGCATTGCCAGCCGGCTCTTTCGGCATCTTGTCCAGATCGGGCGGCAGAACAATGTTTCTCGGTTCAAAGCCGATGTGCTCTCGGGAAATCAAGCCATGCTCAGGGTCTTCGCTGGCAGCGGCTTGCCGATGAAGCAGCAACGTGACGGTGGGGTGGTCCAGGTGACGCTTTCTCTGGATGAAACGGGTTCGTAAGGTGTCCCCGGTGAATACTGCCGCGAGAGATAACAACCGGAAAAATGTTCCCCCATGGCCACCCTGAAACCCCACGAACCCATCTCGACCGCAGACGAGGCGCTCCAGCGCCTCATCGATGGCAACCTACGCTTTCTGCGGGGCGAAGCCCGGTTTCCCACCGTGCAGAAGGAAATTCTAGCCAATCTCGCCCAAGGCCAGCGACCCTACGCGACGATCCTGGGCTGTAGCGATTCGCGGGTGCCCCCGGAACTGATCTTTGACGCCGGCTTCGGCGAGCTGTTCATCGTGCGCGTGGCCGGCAACGTACTCTCGCCGGAAATCATGGGCAGCCTGCAATACGCCGGTTTGCACCTGCATACGCCGCTCTTCGTCGTCCTTGGTCACAGCGGCTGCGGGGCGGTGCAGGCGGCGCTGGAGACCCAACGGCACGGCGTACAGCATCGCACGCGCATCCAATTCCTGATCGACAACATCCTGCCCGGATTGCCCGACCCCGATCCCCAGCT
>WBUJ01000172.1 GCA_008933795.1 Candidatus Contendibacter sp.
TACACGAGCTAGGTGGAAATTCGGATATTCTAAATATTTGTAAGAAAGTATGGGAGTTACATGAAAATGAAATTCGCCATTCCGGTAATCTTTTGTACGAATGGCAATACGAAATTCGTTGGGCAGGTTACATTCTTCGACGCCAAAAGAAACTGCGCCCAGCTAATCTCTCTCCACGGGGTGTTTGGGAAATTTCTTAAAGTTGTTCTTGCATAAAATTATCTGTTTAACTCAGCCGAATTTGGAATTTACTTGAGGAGTTGCAACTGAATGTCCTGCGATTTCCTCTCTCTCGCCATGCCCGGCGTGCGCACCCTGGTTCTCGTTCTCGTTCCCACGCTCCAGCGTGGGAATGCCGTCGAGCCGCCGCTCCAGCGGCACGAGTCCGAAGGCTGACCCGAGACGCTGGAGCGTCTGGACCTGCTCCCACGCTGGAGCGTGGGAGCCAGGCGCCTGGACTACGACCTGTCAGAATTTATGCATCAATCCACTAGCGCCGTTCTGGCCTTGACCGTGGCTGGGTCGGTGGACCCACGCCGGCAAGGGCGCGGTGATGGGGCTGGGCGGCTGTCGGATCGCCATGTCTCAATGAAATAAATAAAAAGTATAAATTTATGGTAAAAAAATTCTTTATTTGCATATAGCCGCAGTGCTAAGGTTTCCGCCAGATAACCCAGGGCGCTGGCGGCCCGGGCGGAACATCACCGGACTTCCGGGCGGGAACCGACAACCATGTATCAGTATGACTCCTATGATCAAACCCTCGTGGACGAGCGCGTGGCCCAATACCGGGGCCAGGTTCGGCGCTACTTGGCCGGCGAACTGAGCGACGACGAATTCCGGCCGCTGCGACTGATGAACGGCCTCTACATGCAGCGTCACGCGCCGATGCTGCGGGTCGCCATCCCCTACGGCCTGTTGTCTTCGCGCCAGTTGCGGACTTTGGCCCGCATCGCCCGCCGCTACGACAAGGGCTACGGCCACTTCACCACCCGCCAGAACATCCAGTACAACTGGCCCAGGCTGGAGGACACGCCCGACATCCTCGCCGAACTGGCCCAGGTCCAGATGCACGCCATCCAGACCAGCGGCAACTGCATCCGCAACGTCACCGCCGACCACTTGTCCGGCGTCGCCCCGGACGAGATCGACGACCCGCGCGTCTACTGCGAGATCATCCGCCAGTGGTCCACCTTCCACCCGGAATTCTCCTACCTGCCGCGCAAGTTCAAAATCGCCGTCACCGGCGCCGCCCACGACCGCGCTGCCGCCCAGGTCCACGACATCGGCCTGAACCTGATCCGTGACGAGCAGGGCGAGATCGGCTTCCGGGTGCTGGTCGGCGGCGGATTGGGCCGCACCCCGCTGATCGGTCGGATCATCCGCGAGTTTCTGCCCCGGCGCGATTTGTTGACCTATCTGGAAGCCATCCTGCGGGTCTACAATCTGCACGGCCGCCGCGACAATCTTTTCAAGGCCCGCATCAAGATTCTGGTCAAGGCGCTGGGAGCGGACGCCTTCGGCGACCAGGTCGAGGCGGAATGGACGCGAATCAAGGATTCCGGGCTGGTGCTGGACGAGGCCGAGGTCGAGCGGGTGCGCCGCTTTTTCGCCCCGCCGCCCTACGATGCCGCCGCCGCTGATCTCAGCTTCCCGCAGTGGCTCAAGGGCGACAAGGCGTTCGCGACCTGGGTGCGGCGCAATGTCACCGAGCACAAGGTGGCCGGCTATCGCAACGTGTTCGTCGCGCTCAAGGAACCGGGCACGCCGCCGGGCGACATCACCGCCGACCAGATGGACGCAGTGGCCGATCTCGCCGACCGCTACAGCTTTGGGATGATTCGCTCCACCCACCACCAGAACCTGCTGCTGGCCGACGTGCGCCAAGCCGATCTTTATCCGCTGTGGCACGCCCTGAAAGGCCAGAAACTGGCCGCGCCGGTCATCGGCACTCTGGCCGACATGATCTGCTGCCCCGGTCTGGATTTTTGCAGCCTAGCCAACGCCAGTTCCATCGCCATCGCCCAGCAGATCAACGACAAGTTCGACCGCTTGGACTATCTCTACGATCTCGGCGACCTCCGCCTCAACCTGTCCGGTTGCATGAACGCCTGCGGCCATCACCACGTCGGCCATATCGGCATTCTCGGGGTGGATAAGAAAGGCGAGGAGTGGTATCAGATCTCCTTGGGCGGCTCGTCGGAAAACGACGTGACGCTGGGCGATATTCTCGGCCCCTCGGTGCCCAAGGCCGAGGTCGCCAACACGCTCGAACGCATCCTGCGGATCTACGTGGAGCGACGCGAGGACGGCGAGCGGTTCCTCGACACCTTCCGGCGGATCGGCCTGGAGCCGTTCCGGGTGCGGGCCTACGCGCCGGGAAGCAACGAGGCGAAACAGGAGGAAGAGCGCTATGCGGTTGGTTATTAGGAACCGGCAGATCGTCGAGGACCGCTGGCAACACCTCGCCGACGACGCCGAAACGCCGGCCGGACCGGTGATCGTGTCGCTGGCGCGCTGGCGCAGGGAGCGGGCGGCGCTGCTGGAGCGGGGCGAGCCGGTCGGGGTGCGGTTGCCAAATACGGTCGATCCCGCCGAACTGGCCGATGACCTGCCGAAGCTGGCGGTCGTGGCGCTGGAGTTTCCCAAGTTCGCCGACGGCCGCGCCCATACCCAGGCCCGACTGCTGCGCGAGCGTCTTGGCTATCGGGGCGAACTTCGCGCGGTGGGAGACGTGTTGCGCGACCAACTGTTCTTCATGGCGCGCAACGGTTTCGACGCCTTCGAACTGCGGGCGGATCGCAGCTTGGAGGACGCGCTCGAGGCGTTCGGCGAGTTTAGCGAGAGCTATCAGCCCGCCGCCGATCAGCCGCTGCCGCTGTATCGGCGAGGACGCTGAACCTCGTTCCTCACTGCAAATACCAGTCTGGCGGAATCGGATTGGCCGTCGTCTGGGAACCCGCCTCGTCCTCGGCGTCTTCCGCGACCGGTCCGTCGGTGCTTGCGAACGGATCGCCGATGTTGACCACTACGGTCGTCACGTTGTCGTTGGCGTCGCGCATCAGGGCCAGGTGAATGAACGCCTTGACCGCTTCCTGGCAGTTGTGATCGCTGTGAGCGAGCAAACGGGCGATTTCCTCGTCGCTCACGGTCTTGTTGAGGCCGTCGCTGCACAACAGGAACAGATCGCCGGCCTGCAGCGGATGCGCCACTTCGTCGATCTGCAACTCGTCGGCGGAGCCGACCGCCCGGGTAATCACGTTGGCCAGCGGATGGCGGTGCGCGCTCTCGGGCGCGATCAACCCCTGATCGACCAGTTCCTGCACGTGGCTGTGGTCGCGCGTCAATTGCTTGAGCTGACCGTCCCGTAGCCGGTAGATGCGGCTGTCCCCCACCCACAGGCAAGCGCACTGCGTTTCGTAGGCGATCAGCACCACCACCGTGCTGCCGATGGTGCGGTGCTGATAACGCTGGGCGGATTCCTCGCGTAACCGCCGATTCACATCGCGCAAACTTTCCCGCACCGTTTCCAGAAAGTCTGGCCAACTCGCCGCCGGCTCGATCCGTTGCAGGGTCTCGACCACCATCTGGCTGGCGACATCGCCTGCCTCGTGGCCGCCCATGCCGTCGGCGACCGCCCACAGACCCCGCTCGGGCAGGGCGAGGCAGGCATCCTCGTTAATCGCTCGGACCATGCCCACATGACTGCGGCTGGCGGACGACCATTGGAACGATGGTTTCTGATTCATGGATTATGCCTCCTCGGCGGTCACCGGCCCACCTGCCAAACCGGCGGCGTCAGCGAATGATTGTTCGTTCCAGCCCGACTGTTGCCAATCCCCGCTCAGCAGCGCCGCGAAACTGGCGGCCGGCGGCAGGCCCGCGCAAATCAGCAGGCAGCGGGCGATCCACTCGGAGCCCTCGGTCCACCATAGGCTCGGCTGGGGAAAGGCGCGGCGCAGCAGATGGTTCGCCAGCGCCGGCGCCGCCTGCGTCAGATCCAGTGATTCCGGCAAGGGACAATACCAGGCATTGCCGCTGGTGGCTTTCAGGCTGGGAACCGCCGGCGCACCCAATGCCGCCACGCGGTGGCTGAAGGCGTCCAGATCCAGGTCATCGCGTTCCAGCGCGGCCAGCGCCAACTGTTCGGCCTGCTGGAACCAGGCTTCGCTGGCGCTGGGCAGCGCGAGCAGCGGCCCATCCGGCGCCAATGGCGCCGCGATCGCCAGCGGATAGTAACGGCCCACCCGATCCATGCTCGGCATCATGATTCCGGCGTAGGCGTCCGCTCCGCACAAACCAGACCCCAAGGCAAACCGCCAGATCGGGCTGGTGCAGTAGTATTCGCGCCAAGCGTCCTCGCCCATTTGGGCGCGACTGTGGGCGATGGCGGCCTGGAGCCAGGCATCCCAGGGCGCCACGAAGGTTTTGGGGAGCTGGCGACCGATGAAATCGCCCCGGCTGGGCAACTTGCCGAAGAAGCCCGACAAGGAGGCCGTGGCGGTCACAGTTGTTCCGGACACCGGAAACCCTCCAGCTCCCGCAAGCGAAAAGGGTTGACGCCGCTGGTGGTGCGCAGTTCGTAAACGGCTTGTCGTCCGCCCAGTTGGAACGTCACCCGAAATTGTCCCGAACCCCCCGGCTGGATTTGCGCCTGATCGAGAATCTTGAACCAGGCCCAGGGGCCCGTTTCGCCGAGCCGCGACGGACTGCCGGCGGCCGGCGGCAGGAATTCGAGTTGCGCCTGCCCAGACGCGCCGGTCCATTGCAGGTCGGCGATGCGGACCGCTTGTCCGGCGCTGTAGGCCAGCGTTTGACCGTCCAGGCCGATCACGACCTGACTGGCGTCGCCGCTGAGTTCGAGCGGAACCAGTTGGAAGCGAATCGCGGGCGTCTGGCTGTTGCCGGCGAACAGGGAATCGCGGATGGCGGCGGCGCGCTGGAAGGCTTGCAAGGCTTCCGGGGCGATGCTTTGCTCCGGTCCGGTCGGGCCGCGCCAACGCCAGACGCCCGACGAAGCGTCCACGTAAGGTTGCAAGGACTGCTTGAAAAATCGATCCATCAAACCGTTCGGACCAAAGAACCGGCCGAAGGCGGCCAGCGTGGCGTCCGGCGGTTGGGCCAGGGAACGGCCGACGCCCGCGTCGGGACTTTGCCCAACCCATTGTATGGTGTTCGCGGGCAGGGCCGCAGGAGCGGCGCCGGGACCGGCGCCGCTCCACTGAATGGAACCGCGCGCCAGCGGATAGCGACCGTTCAGATTGTCCTGAAAAAAAGCGGCGATTTGGGCCGCTTTCCATTGGGCATTTAGCCGGTCGCGCGGGCTGCGAACAATGTCGGCGCTGTCCAAGGCCAGCTTGGTGAGCAGAGCGTTAAAGGGCGGCGGTTTGCGGGCGGCGTCGACTTGGAGCTGATTGACGACCGTTCCGATCTGGTCCTTGAGGTTTTGCGGCATGGCCCCGTCGGCGCTGGTTTCCCGGGCGCGGACCATGGCGTTCAGGTGGCCGTAGAGATCGTTGAGCGCGGACAGCGTTTTGTCGAGGGGCGGAATCGCGCCCTCGGGACCGCCGATTTCACGCTGGTACTGGGCACCAAAGCTCAGCAGGCGCGGGTCGGGAGCGCAGGGCTGGAGCGCGGGGCCGCCGGTCGGGGCGTCGGTTTTACCGAGGATGCCGGCGATTTTGTCGGTCAGCGATTTATCCTCGGGCGGCTTGCTGGCCGCGGGTTGCGCCGGCGGTTTGTCCAGCGCCAGCTCCCGGACCACGGTTTCGATCAGCACGCGCACGGGCGAGGCGGGTTGGGACAACACCTGCAAGAGATCGAGCGCGGCGTTCGGACTGTCGAAGCTTTTGAACTGGACGTCGGCGAGCAAATCCTGCCACTGCCGCAGGTAGTCGCCGAAGTAGAGACGGCACACCTCGTCGGCGATGCGCTGCCGGTCGGCCGGGTTGTTGGCCACTTGAATCGCCGCGCCCAGAATCCAGCTCTCGTCGGCCAATTGACCGACCAGTTTCGGGTTCTCGTTGAGAAAAAACTGGTAATAGCCGTTGTGGGTATACAGGCCGGAAACGCCGCTGTTCAGTGGCTGGCCGCTTTTGCGCTCGAGCGCGCGCGGCGCGTCGGGACCGGCGGCGAGGGTTAGGCCGATGTCGGGCGGGTTGCCGGCGCTGCGCTGGTTTTGCTTGATGCGCTCGTAGATGCGCTGGGAGAGGGGAACCTGGTTGAGCACGGCCCGGCTGCTCTGGATCAGCCCGTTGTCCAGGGCGATGGGCGATTTCAGCGGCGCCTGCTCCAGCAGCGCGTCCAGGTGCGCCGACAAATGGTCGCGCTGTTCCCGGTTGATGGTCCGTGGCAGGTTGGTTTGCCACTCCTGCTCCATCCAACCCTTGACCGTCTTGGCGTCGAAGCGCTCGGGATCGTCCATCATCAGATAGATTTTGAGCGTGTCGTACAGATAGCCGGGATTGCCGGTATTTTGCCGCAGCCGTTCCTCCAGGCGCAGGATCACGCGAGGCAGCAAGGCTTGCAGGAGCAGGCGCTGATAGATGGCCCGCGCCTCGCCGCCCAGCTTGTCGCCCTGATACAGGCCGAAACCCATCAGCCAGGGGCTGCCGGCGTCGCGGTCGGCGTAGCCGCCGGGGATGGCGCGGGCGGCGTCGAGCAGCGCCAAGGCGGCGGCGGGATCGGTTTGATCGGGCGAGAGCGCCTGAATCTGCTGGTTCACTTCCAGCCGCTGCTTTTCCACCGCGCGCACGTACATTTCGTTGCGGGCGTAGCTGGTCAGCCACAGCAGGGCGGCCGTCACGGTGACGAGCAGTGCGGCGGCGTAGGCGCCGCGTTGAATCCAGGCCCGCCAGCGTTCCACCCGCAGATTGGTCCCGGCAATCTCGGCTTCCGGGAACACCACATCGCGCAGGGTTCGGGTAATGAAGTAACTGCGGCCCTTGCCGGAAAAGGTGCTGAGCAGTTGCCGGTTCAGCCCGAAGGTGGTGGCCAGCGAACTCATCAGCCGGTCGATGGGCGTCCCTTCCTGGGTGCCGCTGGTGAAGTACACCCCCCGCAGCAGGACGCGCTCCTCGTAGCGGTTGGGCCGGAACACCTCCTTGAGAAACCGCTCGGCGACGTGTTTCAGGGAACCGAACTGTTTGGGAAGGGTGTAGAGAAGGTCGCGCCGCTGTGGGTCGCGTTCTTCCTGCAAGCGTTCCACCAGCCGGTCGTTCAGGCGCTGTTCCAGCAGTTCGAACTCGCCGACGAAGTGTTCGACCGCGCCTTCCGACTTGGCCGGGTCGTCCATCGGCAGGGTCATGCCCCAGACTTGCGCCCGTTCTTCCTGACCCAGGTCGCTGAAGAATTCGATGAAGCCGGCGATCAGATCGGCCTTGGTGAACAGCACGTAGATCGGGAAGCGAATGCCGAAATGCTCGTGCAACTCCTGCACCCGCTGTTTGATGGCCAGCGCCTGGGCGGTGCGCTCGTCCTCGCTTTGCTGCATCAGGTCGGACAGGCTGATGGCGATGAAGGCGCCGTTGATGGGCCGGCGTTTGCGGTGCTTTTTGAGCAAGTCCAGAAAGCCGCGCCAGGCGGCCCGGTCCACCTCCTCGTGGCTGTCCTGGGTGGTGTAGCGACCGGCGGTGTCCAGCAGCACGGCTTCGTCGGTGAACCACCAGTCGCAGTTGCGGGTGCCGCCCACGCCGCGCACCTTGCCAGCGCCCAGCGGGAAGCGCAGGCCGGAATTGATCAGCGCGGTGGTCTTGCCGGAGCCGGGCGGGCCGATGATGATGTACCACGGCAGGTGGTAGAGGTAT
>WBUJ01000007.1 GCA_008933795.1 Candidatus Contendibacter sp.
CCCATCAGGCCCTGGACTATCAAACCCCAGCCGAGGTCTATGCCAACAGGGCCACAATCCTGTCACCAACAAGCGCAGAGACTCTACCTTAAATTCGACTAAAAATTGTCTGGACAATGGGGTCCACTTCAGTCCTTAACCCTACCAGCCAGAGGGCTGCAGATGAAATCGGCCCACCTGAAAGGCAGGGGTTTGAACCTTGCATATTGAAATCAACAAAAAAAGCGGCGGGCATACGGTCAGGATTAAACTGATATTTTTGTCCCCAGGAAACAAAAATGGCTGGATCAATCTTGACATGGCTAGGCAAGACACCGCCCTTTTTGCTCCATTGATCGAAAATATCGTTAATGTCGTTGGCAATATCCAGGCTTTGCTGGTAATCCGCCGACTTGACGCCTAGCTTGAGAGCCTCCTGCTCGGCCTGATGGACGGTGCTGCTTCGGATGAATGCGGGCATGGCTGGGTTATCCACTACCTCCCCCAGCCGCTGCCACCGGTACAGCGGATCCTTGCCCTGGTTGTAGATCGCTTCCAGCGTCTCGCCGTCTTCCAGCACGCGCCGGCGCTTTTCCCAACTGCCGGCAATATCGCGCGCTTCCTTGGGAGGGAGCTTGGCGAGAAAGGCGCGCTCGGCTTTGGGGTTGAAGCGGGGCTTGGCGTCGAAAATATCGATGTGGGGCGCGGTCAGGCAGTAGCAGTGCGGGTGAAACGGCGGTTTAGGAGCGGCGGCCTTGGGGTAGACGCCCGCGCGGGTAGGCGGCCAACTCGACACGCTGGCAGCGCGCCTGACGGCTGAAACCCAGCGGCTGCCCTGGCTAAAGTTGCTGAACCGCTACCGTGCAACCCATGATCCCGCGGTGCGCGGAGAGATGGAACGAGTTCGGATCCGGTTCTTCTTCGCCGCCGACCCGCCGCTCCGCTAGCCGCCGCGCCCGCCCTGCAAGCGCAGCAGGCGCTCCATCAATTGTTCGATTTCGGCTTCCAACGCGCCGCGCTCCTGTTCCGCCCGGAGATTGCGCGCCGCCAACTTTTCCTCCAGCGCTTGGCGGTCGTGTTGAGCCTGCTCCAGTTGTTGGCGCAAATCCGAATCGCCCGAAGCTGATGGGATGTCCAGGCTCGCTGTCGCCGCCTGCTCCCGCAGCGCCCGCCGCTCGGCCTGCAACCGTTCCAACTGTTCCTGCAAGTTTTGGCGCTCTTCGTCCCAGGCCGCCTGCCGCCGCTTCAACTCGGCGGCTGATTCCGCCCGCGCCTGTTCCACCATCAGCGCCCTGTCCGGCGCCAGGGCCGGGCCACTGCTGGAGCGCGCCTTCTGCAACGCCAGATTATCCTCCAGGGTATTCAACTGGATCTGCAACGCCAGACGTTCACGCTCCCACGCCTCCTGCTGCTGCTCCAATCGCTGGCCCAGCGCCGACTTGTCCTGCTGCAGCGCCTGGTGCTGCCGTTCCATGTGCGCGGTTTGCAAACCCAGGCTCTGGCGTTCCCGATCCCATCGCGTGCTATCCTGAGCGTAGCGATCCTGTAACGCCACCTGTTCTTGTTCCAGCCGCGAGATCGCGCCCCGCAACCGGGTTGCTTCGCGCAGGTAGGTCTGCTGCTCCTGCTCGTGTTGCGCCTCCAAATCGGCGATCCGCTTTTCCAGTTCGGCGTGGCGCTCGCCCGCTTCGGCCAGTTGATCCTCAAGCCGTTTTTGTTGCTGCAGCGCCGCTTGGCGACCCTGGTAGGCCGTGGACTGCACATCGAGTAAATCTGCTTGCAGCCCATTGTTCCTGGACTGCATTTCCGCAAGTTCCGCTTGTGTCACCCCATGCTCGCGCCGTAACGCCTGATAGGGCAGACCATAGAACACGAGGAAGCCCACCACCGCGCCGGCGGCCAACCCGATGAATAACGACAGGATATCGATCATCTTCTTAGATCCAATGGTATTTTTTAACCTTCGCTTCGACCCGGTACGCCGCCGTCCATCCGTCTCTCATCGCAACAAGTAGACCAGCAGTGCCGCTCCGCCCGCCGCCAGCAGACACGCCAGATAAATATGGCGCCGCAACTCCCGCTGGTTTTCCGCCAATAATTTCCGCGCCACTCGCGCCGCCGCTGCTGCCGGGGTTTCCTCAGCGCGGGCGGCGGCATGAGCCTCCGCGACCGCCTGCAAGGCAGCCTCCCGGGCCGTGGCAAGGGCAGTTTCGCGGGCGGCGTCGACCGCGGCTTCCTGGGCGGCGACACTCGCCTTCCGCATGGTCTCGGAAAATCGCGCGCTCAACTGCGGCGCCAATTGATCGGTGAACGCATGCAATTGACCCTGGCAAACCCGCGTGGCGATCTCCTGGATGATCTGCTCGGCTTCCGCCCGCCCCTCGCGCTGGAAGGTCTTGAGTCGTTCTTCCATCAGCGGTGGCAACTGGGTTTGAAGCGCCGCCTCAACCGTTCCCTGGGCATCCGGCGGCGGCGACCAGTTCGCCAGCCGCTTCTCGACGACTTGGGCGGCGATTCGGTTGCTGACTTCTTCCTGGCTCAGTTCCAACTCCAGCCGCAGCTTGGCGACCACGTCGTTAACCAGTGGCAGCACCTGCGATTCGACCGCATCATAGAAAACCTGCTCGGACTTTTCGAGGATAAGCTTTTCGATCCATTCGGCCGTTATCCCCTCGCCGGCCGGCGCCGGCGCTGCGGGCGGATGAACGGCGGCATCAAGCAGCGTGTTCATTCGTTCGAGAAGCGCGCCAAGCGCCTCCGGCGTCGCGGGTTTGCTCAAGACATCCACCGCGCCTGCGGCGTGAGCCTCGTTTCGATACGCCGGTTCGTCCTTGGAGGTGTACATCGCCGCTGGAATGCCGGCGGTGGTCGGTTCGCTCCGAATCCGGCGCAACGCCGTCAGCCCGTCCATGCCGGGCATGGTGTGATCCATGAAGATCACGTCCGGTTTCCGGTCGCGCAGATAGGCCAGCGCTTCCTCGGCGGAATCCGCCGTGTCCACGGTCATGCCGAGATTTTGTAAAATCTTGCGCAGCATCAGCCGCGCGGATTTGGAGTCATCCACCACAAGAACATGTCGGATTGGCATAAACCCTCCTGGCTTTCCATATAAATTAACAGGATTTCCGCTTTGGAAGAACGATGACCATGGTCAGCCTCTTTCGCGAGGACCACGAACGCAACGATTTGCAGTAGCAATAATCCATCACCACGGCGCGATAAAAGCGAATAGCAACAGTGGAAGTATAATACGAGAAACACCTTCAACAACAAAGAGACGATCCAGCCAGTTTAGCGCCGGCAAAACAAAAGTATGGGCGGTGTAAATCGGCAGCCAAGCCCGACCGAACAAGGCAACGGGACAGGTCAACTTCTTCTCCAGCAACGCCATTCCGGCGAAGAACCGTCAGCGGCTGGAGTCGAAATCGCCGGCCAGCCCCAAATTGACATAGTCCGGCACGCGGATAATCAGCGCGCACAGCACCCGCAGGCGGGCGCGGGCATGGACCGCCTCCAGCAACACCCGGACGCGGTCTGGCCCAAGGAAGCGATCAAAATAGACGAACCCAACCGTGACGCCGAACACCACGATGAACGTGGTGTTCGCAAATCGGCCCAGGAACAGGATCGGTTCCGCCAGCGGTTGCAACGCCGGCAGCCGTTGGAACGCGCTGGGTCCAAAGCGCCCGATCATCATCGAGAAAATCGCGAGGGTGCGCGTCTCGCCAATCGCGGTGGACCGCGACGTTAGCACGGATCTGGACATAAACCGCTGTTTCCTGGCAGGGGGCGACCGAACCGAACGGATAACCCGAATCATAGCAAGCCTTACCTACAAAGGACGAAAACCGTGAAGCGCATGGGCATGCAAGGCGTGCGGACACGAGGAACAAACTACGCCAAGCCCGGCGCTGGCGTTATTCCCGCTCGGGCTCGTTGGGAAGTTGGCTGCCGTTTTCTTGCCGCCGGCTATGCCGTGCCGCAGAAACGAGTCTGGCCGGTGCTGCGGGCCGTGCTGGACCTTAACTTAGAGACTATCGAAAAAATTCTCATTGATTTTTCTGAAAAATTTTCTGTGGAGCTGACCTTCAGCCGGCGGGATCGGCCAAAAACCGGCTGGAAGCCAGATCTACGGCCATATAGATCAAAGACTTGGTTTTTGTACAGTCTATAGGGGACGACCACCGAGGCCAGCATGGCGAACGTCAGGTTCTGGGCGTCGTTGTAGCCCGAGGCCCGATATTCGGAATAGGCGATCACTCCGGCGAAGCCGAACACCACTGCCGGAAACAGCAGCGAGGGCAGGTTATGACGTTGAAAAAGGCGAACCGCAACGAGCGGACGACCGCGAGGTCGGCGGCCAGTAACCCGGGGATCAGGGCCAGTATCGCCATGCGCTCTACCCCAGCACGCTACATTCGCCGCAACAACACATAAATCGCCCCGGTTCCGCCGTCCACGGGTCGGGCCGAACAGAACGCCAGTACCTCGTCGCGCTGGCGCAGCCAATGGTTAATCTTTTGCTTCAACACCGGCCCCCGGTGGCGGGAACCTTTTCCTTTACCGTGAACGATCCGGACACAGCTCAGGCTATCGCGGCGGGCGCGGCGCAGGAACTCCGCCAGCGCCTCGCGGGCCATCGCTACCGTCATCCCGTGCAAATCCAGCGCCGCCCCAACCTGGAACTGGCCGCGCCGCAGCTTGCGCAGCACCGCCTGCTGCACCCCTTCCCGGCGGTAGTACAATTCCTCGCCGGTATCCAGTTCCGCCGGCTCAAAGTAGTTCGACATCATGTCGGCCAACGCCTGTCGCTCGTCGGCCTCGGTGAAGCGGGGAATCGGCGCGGGATGGAAACGAACCGGTTCGATGCGGTCGCAATGTAGCGGCTCGACCGGGCCAACGGCCTGACGAAACAGAGCCCGGTCTTGCGGGTCAAGGACGAACGGCTTGGTCATGGGCGCCTCGGCGGGAATGCGGCAGGCGTCCGGCCAGGACGGTGAAGGAGACTGTCATTTTAACGTCAGCGCCGCCGAATACCATACCGATCACCCTGTCGGCCGCGCGGTGAGGAGAGCCAAATCATGCACATTCTGGTCAGCAACGACGATGGTTATCAGGCGCCCGGCCTGCTGCGGCTGGTCGCCGCCCTGAGTGAACTGGCGGAGATCACGGTGGTGGCCCCCGACCGCGACCGCAGCGGCGCCAGCAACTCGCTGAGCCTCAAGAATCCGCTGTATGTCACCCAGCACGACAACGGTTTCTACAGCGTCGAGGGTACCCCCACCGACTGCGTCCATGTCGCCATCACCGGTCTGCTGGACCAGGAACCGGACATGGTGGTGTCGGGCATCAACAGCGGCGCCAACCTGGGTGATGACGTGATCTATTCCGGTACGGTGGCGGCGGCGATGGAAGGCCGCTTCCTCGGTCTGCCCGCCATCGCGATATCCCAGAACGCGCTTTGCCCCGCGCATTTCAACACTGCCGCCCGCGTCGCTGTCTGGCTGGTGCGGCGGTTGCGCGAACGGCCGCTGCCGCCGGATACCATCCTCAACGTCAACGTCCCCGACCTGCCCTGGGAACGACTCGCCGGGTTCCAGGCCACCCGCCTCGGTCACCGTCACAAGTCCGAACCTGTCATCAAGAGCATCGACCCGCGCGGCCGAACGATCTACTGGGTGGGACCGTCCGGTCCCGAACAGGACGCCGGTCCCGGCACCGATTTCCATGCCGTGCATGCCGGTCGGGTGTCGATCACGCCGTTGCAGGTGGACTTGACCCGCCATGGCGCGCTCGGTTCCCTGAGGGAATGGTTGAGCGCCGGGCAACCTTGGCAATCCAATTAGAGCGGTTTTCTGTTGTACCGAATAGGCATTCTGTCAGTAGACGAAGGGGGCAGAAAAAGTTTATCATCATCAAATGCTTGGAATACGCACCAAGGATAAGGCGATCCCGCGGTTCCAGCGTCGGCGCAAGCAGTAGGGCGAGCCCACTGCCAGTCCTCTCAAAACGAACGCCGATTTCCGACCCAGAAATATAAAGACGCGGCCGAAATTGGCCCAAGCGTCAACAAGAGCACCTACCAAGCGAAGCCATGAGGAGGTCATCAATGTCCCGACGGATTGCCGTCTGTCTGGAAATGGTGGTATGTGAAGACGAACTGCGCATGGACGACCCTCTGCTGGATGACGACAAGCAAGAGGATACCGAGGACGAAGCGGTCGCGGAGGAAACACTGGAGCCGGGAGAACCCCCGTGGTCGGCGCCGATAGCGACCGGTCGGGAGTTCACCCTGGAGGAACTGGACGCCACCCGCATGTACCTGAGCGAAATTGGCTTTTCTCCACTGCTGAGCGCCCAGGAAGAAGTCTACTACGCGCGGCGAACCCTCCAGGGCGATGCCGATGCTCGCAACCGCATGGTCGAAAGCAATCTTCGCCTGGTGGTGAAGATCGCCCGCCGCTACATGAACCGGGGCCTGAGCCTGCTCGATCTGATCGAGGAAGGCAATCTGGGACTGATTCACGCGGTCGAGAAATTCGACCCGGAGCGCGGCTTCCGGTTTTCGACCTACGCGACCTGGTGGATTCGCCAGACCATCGAGCGGGCGCTGATGAACCAGACCCGCATCATCCGGCTGCCGATCCATATCATCAAGGAAATCAACGGCTACCTGCGAACCGCCCGGCAACTGGCGCAGACGCTGGACCACGAGCCTACCGCCGAGGACATCGCCCAGGCGATGGGTAAGTCGACGACCGAAGTGAAGCGGATGCTGCAACTCAACGAGCGGGTGGCCTCGGTGGATACCCCAATCGGCAAGGACGAAGACCGGTCGCTTCTCGACGCCATTCCCGACGACAACAACCCCGATCCATCGCAATGGTTGCAGGATGCTGACCTCAACGAAAAACTGGATCTGTGGCTCGGTCAGTTGCACGACAAGCAGCGCATCGTGGTGGAGCGGCGGTTTGGCCTGGGGGGTCAGGACAAGGCGACCCTGGAACAGGTCGGCAACGAAATCGGCGTGACCCGCGAGCGGGTGCGCCAGATTCAGATCGATGCGCTGCGCCGGCTACGCAAGATTCTGGAAAACGAAGGTTTTTCCCAGGATTTTCTGTAGCGGTCCGATCGAACTCACCCCACTCCCACCAGAAGGTGGGAGTGGGGCCGCTTCATCGACAGTCCCGCCTGCGAACTTTTTCCCCCGACGCCCCGCACTTGGTCAACATCCGCCTTTTTGACGCCGATCCAGAAATGGGCGATTAAAACAGGAAATCGGGTCAGATATCCAGATTCAGCACGTCCAGGGCGTTCTGCTCGATAAAATCGCGCCGGGGCTCCACCTGATCGCCCATCAGAGTGGTGAACACCTCGTCGGCGGCGATGGCGTCCTCAATGCGAACCTGGAGCAGGCGACGGGTTTCCGGGTTCATGGTGGTTTCCCAGAGCTGCTCCGGATTCATTTCGCCCAGCCCCTTGTAGCGCTGGATATGCTGGCCGCGCTTGGCCTCTTCCAGCAGCCAGTCCATGACTTCGCGGAAATTGCGCGTGGTCTGGGCGCGCTCGCCGCGCCGTGCTTCCACGCCCTGGTCGAACACGCCCGCCAACCGCGCGCCGAACCTCGCCAGGCTGGCGTACTCATGGGAAGCAAAGAATTCCATCGTCAGCCGGATGTGGCGAGCCAGACTATGAGTGTGACGGGCAACGACCACGTTGTAACCTTCGCCATCCTCGCGCTCCTCAATGACGGCCTCGTACCGTGGACGATCACCATGCAAGGCGCGCAACCGCCCGGTCAGATCGCCGGCCCATTCCCGCAGATAAGCGCCATCGCGCCAGCGCGCGTCGTCCAGCGCCGGCAGATAAATCAGTTGTTCCAGCAGCGCGCCGTCGTAGCGCCGGGACAGCCGCCGAATCGTCGCCATGACCGCCATGTAGGCGCGGGCCAGTTCCTCCAGCGCCGTTCCGGTCAGGGTCGGCTTCTCGCCGACGACCAGCGCCGCGCCCTCCAGCGCCGTCTGCAACAGATTCGCCGACAGTTCCGCGTCGTCCTTGACGTACTGCTCCTGCTTGCCCTTCTTGACCTTGTACAGCGGCGGCTGGGCGATGTAGATGTACCCGCGCTCGATCAGCTCGGGCATTTGCCGGTAAAAAAAAGTCAGCAGCAAGGTACGGATGTGCGAACCATCAACATCTGCGTCCGTCATTAAAATGACACGATAATAACGTATTTTATCCGCATTAAACTCCTCCCGGCCGATGCCGCAGCCCAGCGCGGTAATCAGCGTGCCCACCTCGGCGGAGGCCAGCATCTTGTCGAACCGGGCCTTTTCGACGTTCAGAATCTTGCCCTTGAGCGGCAGAATCGCCTGAAACCGGCGGTCGCGGCCCTGCTTGGCCGAACCGCCGGCGGAATCGCCCTCGACCAGAAACAGTTCCGACCGCGCCGGGTCCTTCTCCTGGCAGTCGGCCAGCTTGCCCGGCAGGCCGGCGATGTCCAAAGCGCCCTTGCGGCGGGTCATCTCGCGGGCGCGGCGAGCGGCTTCCCGTGCTCGCGCGGCGTCGATGATCTTGCCGGTGATGGCCTTGGCTTCGCCGGGATTTTCCAGGAGGAATTCCTGCAACTTCTCGGACACCACCGACTCGACCACCGGCCTGACCTCGGACGACACCAGCTTGTCCTTGGTCTGTGATGAGAATTTGGGATCGTGCAGTTTCACCGACAGCACCGCGGTCAAACCCTCGCGGGCATCGTCGCCGCTGGTCTCGACCTTGGCCTTCTTGAGAATGCCCTCCGTTTCCATGTACTGGTTCAGGGTGCGGGTCAGGGCGCCGCGCAATCCCGCGAGATGCGCGCCACCGTCGCGCTGGGGAATATTGTTGGTGAAACAGAATACATTTTCCTGATAGGAATCATTCCATTGCAACGCCAGTTCCACCTGAATTTCGTCGCGGCTGGTGTTGAAATAGAACACGCTGTCGTGCAACGGCGTCTTGTTGCGGTTCAGATGTTCCACGAACGCCTCAATGCCGCCCTGATACTCGAAATTGTCCTGCTTGCCGCTGCGCTCGTCGTTCAGGCGAATGCGCACCCCAGAATTGAGAAACGACAGTTCGCGCAAGCGCTTGGCCAGGACATCGTAATGGAAATCGATGTGGGTGAAGATGGTGGGACTGGGTTTGAAACGAATTTCGGTGCCGGTAAGCTCGGTGTCGCCGATCACCCGCAACGGCGCCTGGGGATCACCCAACCGGTAGTCTTGCAGATGAACCTTGCCCTCCCGGCGAATGGTCAGCCGCAACGACTCGGACAAGGCGTTGACCACCGACACGCCGACCCCGTGCAGGCCGCCGGAAACCTTGTAGGAACGGTCGTCGAACTTGCCGCCGGCGTGCAGCACGGTCATGATCACCTCGGCGGCGGAGCGGCCCTTGGAATGCTCGTCCGTCGGGATGCCGCGCCCGTTATCCACCACCGTCACCGACTCGTCGGCGTGAATGGTCACGCTGATTTCGGTGCAGTAACCCGCCAACGCCTCGTCGATCGAATTGTCCACCACCTCGAACACCATGTGGTGCAGGCCAGTGCCGTCGTCGGTGTCGCCGATGTACATGCCGGGTCGCTTGCGGACCGCGTCCAGCCCTTCCAGGACCGTGATGCTCGACGAGGTATAGGACGAATCGCTCATAAAACTCCGCTTCCTGAAATCCGTGATTAAAGGCGCGGAATTATATCACTTCGCAGACCTCGCCGCGCGTGAGACGGAAGGTTCGCGCCACGCGCCAGGCGGCGGTGTCCAACAGCCCCGGCTCGATGGCGGTCACGAACAACTGGGCATCCAATCCAGCCAGCGTCCTCGTCACCCGGGCCCGATTGTTCGGGTCCAACTCCGCCGGCAGGTCGTCGATCAGCAGGATGCAGGCGTCGCCGGCCTGACGCCGATACAGTTCCGCCTGCGCCAGCACCAGGACGATGACCAGCAGTTTCTGCTGGCCGCGCGACAGGGCTTCGGCCAGCGGGCGACCGCCGATGCGTGGGACAAAGTCGGCCCGGTGCGGTCCGAGCCGGGTATAGCCCTGTTGGCGATCCTGGGCGCGGCCCGCCCGCAACCACGATGCGAAATCGTGTTTAAACGGCTCCAGAGGCCAGCCACGGCGATAATCGATCTCGACCGCCACCTTGCCCAGGGTCGCCTCCGCTAGCGGCCTTAAAACGCCTCCCAGGGCCTTGCAGAAGGATTCGCGCAGCGGATCGAGCAGCGCCGCCGCCGCCGCCAGTTCTCCGTCCCAGGCGTCCACCACCCGGTCGGTGGCCTGAGTCCGCAGGGCGGCGTTGCGGTGGCGCAGCGCGACGTCGTAGCGCCGCCAAGCGTCGAGAAAGCCCGGCCCGCCGTGGAACAGCCCCCAGTCCATGAAGCGCCGCCGCTGTTTCGGCCCGTCTTCCAGCAGACGGTGACTGTCGGGATTGAGCAGCAACACCGGCGCCTGCCGGGCCAGTTCCGCCAGCGAGCGGGTCGGCGAACCGCCGATCCGGGCGATCAGCTCGCGGGCGTCGCGCTCGATACCGACTGGCGCCCGCCGGCCATCGCCATCGGTCATCATGGCCACCACCCGGAACGCCGCCGCGCCGGTCTGGATGAGGTCGCGCGGCTGGTGGGCGCGGAACGAGCGGCCACGCCCCAGCACGTACAGCGCTTCCAGCACGCTGGTCTTGCCAGAGGCGTTGGGGCCGATCAGCAGGTTCAAACCGGACGCGCAGTTCAGGCTGACTTGGCGCAGGTTGCGGAACCCGGCGATATCGAGGCTGGCGACTCGCATTCAGGACGCGACGCCCGCGACCAGGCCAGCGCGATCGCAACGACTCACCCAAGCTGTCCCCTGTCCCTAGACGCCCGCCTCCTGATCAAAGCCGCATCGGCATGATGACGTGCTTGCCGCCGCCGCCCTCGGCCTCCTCGATCAGGCAACTGCTGCCGGCGTCGGAGAAGGACAGCTTGGCCAGCTCGCCGCTCAGCGCACCCAGCGCGTCGAGCAGGTAGCCGCCGTTGAAGCCGATTTCCAGCGGGCCGCCGCTGTAGTTGATCTCGACCTCCTCCTCGGCCTCTTCCTGGTCGGGATTCTGGGCCTGGGTCCGCAGAATCCAGTCCTCCAGTTGCAGGCGAATGCCCTGGGTCTTGTCGCTGAGCACCAAGCTGGTGCGCGTCAGGGCGTTGCGCAACGCCACCCGGTCGGCGATCACCACCCGGCTGCCCTCGCGAGGAATAACGCGCTGGTAGTCGGGAAACTTGCCGTCGATCAGTTTGGAGGTGAAACGGATGTCGCCCATCGTGACCCGGATGTGGTTGGCGCCCAGCCCGAGCAGGGCTTCGGCATCGCTGTCGGCCAGCAGCCGCAGCAGTTCCATCACCCCCTTGCGCGGCACGATCACTTGGCGGGTCTCCGCCGTGTCGACCTCGGTTTGCAGTTCCTGGAACGCCAAGCGGTGACCGTCGGTGGCGACCAGCCGCAGCGCCCCGGGACCGACTTCCAGCAGCAGACCGTTGAGGTAGTAACGCACGTCCTGCTGGGCCATGGCGAAGTGCGTTCGTTCGATCAGGCTGCGCAGGGCGCCCTGAGGCAGGCGGATATCGCCAGCGAAGGGTAAATCCTCCAAGGTGGGAAAATCGCCAGCGGGCAACATGGCCAGGGTGAAGCGGCTGCGGCCGCAACGCACCGTCGCCTTGTCGCCGTCGACGCTCAAGGTCACGACGCCGTCCTCGGGCAGGGCGCGCAGGATATCGTGCAGCTTGCGGGCGGGCAGGGTGATCTCGCCCGGGGCATCGGCGGGTAGTCCGACCCGCGTGGACAATTCCACCTCCAGATCGGTGGCGGTCAGGGTCAATTCACGCTCCCCCGCCGCCAGCAATACATTGGCCAGGATCGGCAGGGTCTGCCGCCGCTCGACCGCGCCGATGACATGCTGAAGGGGTTTGAGCAGTTGCTCGCGCTTGGCTTCCAGTTTCATGGGGTCTCCGATGCATCGTGGTCCTTGGCCTTGGTTCGGGATATTTCCCAGTAAAGTCAAGGGTCATTAAAAATTATCTCTGCTGGCGTCCCTCGGTTTTCGCGGTTCCCCAATAATAAACTTCTTTTAATATATAAAAGATTATTATTATTAGGGAGGCCATTTTCTGTGGATAACTTTTTTTTATTTTTAATAGTCAAATGCTTATAAGCATTTTGCCTGTGGATAACCCTGTGGATAAAATGTGGATAAGTCGGTTTTCCTGTGGATAACTTTTTTGCCTGTGGGTAACTTATCCACAGGCTTAGCCGACTTATCCACAGAAATGGTCGACTTATCCACAAAGTTATCCACAGGCCATTTTTCGAGTTTTTTGCGGAAATAAGCTAATTGAGCTATGAGCATCGAAAAATTTCCATTTTTTACAGTTCATCTTCTTGTAATTACTGAATTTTACGAAAACTGTTACGAAATTTTAGAAATTTAGGCGTTAAATGGTGTTTTTTTACGATTCAGTAGATTGATTTTAAATATATTTACGAAAAAAATCACACTTGGGGAAAATCAAATTTAAACGCCGTTTTTAAAGTTATTCAACTTATCCACAGCGGTTATCCACAGGTATTTTGCTAGTTTGTCAGGATATTCAGCAAATTTGTGTAGTCGTCGCGGATCTGGGGTTCGCAGCGATGGAGTTCGCGAATCTTCCGGCAGGCGTGCAGCACGGTGGTATGGTCGCGTCCGCCGAAGGCTTCGCCGATGTCGGGCAGGCTGAGATCGGTCAGTTCCTTGGTCAGCGCCATGGCCATCTGCCGGGGGCGGGACAGGACGCGCAGTCGGCTGTTGGACAACAGGTCGCTGACCGGAATCTTGTAATAGTCCGCCACGGTTTTCTGAATGTTCTCGATGGTGACCAGCTTGTCCTGCAAGGTCAGCAGGTCGCTCAACGCTTCCTTGACGAAACCGATGGTGATGGCTTTGCCGGTGAATTGGGCGTTGGCGTACACTCGCCGCAAGGCGCCCTCCAGTTCGCGGACGTTCGAGCGGATGCGCTGGGCGATGAAAAACGCCACTTCATCGGGCAAACCGAGCTGGGCCTGTTCGGCCTTGCTTTTGAGGATCGCCACCCGCGTTTCCAGTTCCGGCGGCTCGATGGCCACGGTCAATCCGGAACCGAAGCGCGACTTCAGTCGGTCCTCCAGTCCGGCGACTTCCTTGGGATAGCGGTCGCAGGTCAGAATCACCTGTTGGCGGCTTTCCAGCAGGCTATTGAAGGTGTAGAAGAATTCCTCCTGCGAGCGCTCCTTGCCGGCAAGGAACTGCACGTCGTCGATCAGCAACGCGTCTAGCACCCGATAGCGCCGCTTGAATTCGTTGATGGCGTTGTGTTGCAGGGCGCGCACCATGTCGGCCACGAACTGTTCGGAATGCTGGTAAACCACTCGCGCCTCGGAACCGCGCTCGCGCAGCATGTTGCCGACCGCGTGCATCAGGTGAGTCTTGCCCAGGCCGGTGCCGCCGTAGATGAACAGCGGATTATAGGCCCGGCCCGGGTTTTCGGCCACTTGCAGGCAGACGGCCCGGGCCAACTGGTTGGAGTTGCCCTCGACGAAGGTGGCGAAGGTGAAATCCGGATTCAGGC
This sequence comes from Candidatus Contendibacter sp., assembly GCA_008933795.1. GTDB lineage: Bacteria > Pseudomonadota > Gammaproteobacteria > Competibacterales > Competibacteraceae > Contendibacter. The sequence continues at coordinate 13,629 of WBUJ01000007.1, forward strand.
TGCCGCTTTTGAGCAATTCGGTGGTATCCAGGGGTTTTTCACTCGCCGCCTCCACCGGAGCGGCCTCCTCGGCGGAGGGCGCCAGCAGGGGTGGATGACCACCGCTGCCGATTTCCAGCAGCACCTGCGGTCGTTGTTCCGGCCGCAGGCATTCCAGCACGGCTTCGATTTGCGCCAGATGATGCTTCCTAACCCAGTCGAGCACGAAGCGGTTGGGCGCCAGCAGGCGCAGGGCATCGTCTTCCTCTTGGGCGTGCAACGGTCGGATCCAGGTACTGAGTTGCTGTTCGGACAACTCGCGCTCCAGACGTTCCAGGCAGCTTTTCCACAGGGTATGGTCCACGCGCGGTCCTCACTCGATGGGCGTCATGATTTTGCGGTAACGGGGGACGCCACGCCCTTTGAAAACTTTACCATCCTGGGGTTTGACTGAGTAGCGCCGCGCTGTGGGCAATCGCGCTATGGCGCAGCCGGGGGGTGGGGCGCCCAAGGGAGGCGCAGCCGATACTCATCATTAGGGGCGGCGCGGAGTTTGTGACGGCAGATACTGTCGCGGGGTGATTTCGTCGGATCTTCATCCACGCCACGCGTTCCGTTATAATAATTACCCCTTCCGTTATAATAATACCCCTTCCGTCGCGCAAGCATCCCATGCAGATTGGTCCCTACGCTCTGTTTCCACCCGTATTTCTGGCGCCGTTGGCGGGCGTTAGCGACCGGCCGTTCCGGTGTGTGTGCCGGCGACTGGGCGCGGGGCTGGCGGTTTCGGAAATGGTCAGCGCCAATCTCCAGTTGTGGGACAGCCATAAAACCCGGCTACGTCTGGATCATGCCGGCGAACCCGCGCCACGCGCCGTGCAGATTCTCGGCGCCGACCCGCGCGCCATGACCGAGGCCGCCCGCCTGAACGCCGAACGGGGCGCGCAAATCATCGACATCAATATGGGTTGTCCGGCCAAAAAGGTGTGCGGAACGCTGGCCGGCGCTGCGCTGCTGCGCGACGAGGCGCTGGTCGGGCGGATCTTGGAGGCGGTGGTGGGGGCGGTGGCCGTCCCGGTGACCCTGAAAATCCGCACGGGCTGGGATCTCGCCCACCGCAATGGCGGCGCTATCGCCCGCATTGCCGAACAGGCCGGCATCCGGGCCTTGACCGTTCATGGCCGCACCCGTGCCTGCGGTTACCACGGCCCGGTGGATTACGCCAGCATCCAAGCCATCAAGCGGGCGGTCTCCATTCCGGTTATCGCCAACGGCGACATCGACGGTCCCGACAAAGCGCGCTGGGTGCTGGAACAGACCGGCGCGGACGCCGTGATGATCGGTCGCGGCGCCCAGGGCCGGCCGTGGATTTTCCGGGAAATCGCTCATTTTCTGGCTACCGGCAAACGGTTGCCGCCACCGACCTCGGTCGAAATCGGGGGGTGGGTCGCGGAGCATCTCGACAGTCTGTATGCGTTTTACGGCGAGGCCGCCGGGGTTCGCATCGCTCGCAAGCATCTGGCTTGGTACAGCCAACCCTGGCGTGAAGGCGTCGCGTTCCGGGCGCGGGTGAATTCGGTCGAGCTGGCCCGCGAGCAGTTGCGGCTGACCCGCGATTTCTTCGAGCGTCTGGCCGACGAGGAGCGATTGGCCGCATGAGCACCCCCAACCCCGAACTCCCGGTCGATCTGCTGCCCGCCACCCCGCTGCGCGAGCACGTCGCCGAGACGCTGCGCATCTATTTTCACAACCTCGGCGGCCAAGCGCCCAGCAACCTGTACGACTTGGTGCTGCGCGAAGTGGAGCCGCCCCTGCTGGATGTCGTGATGAAGTTCACGCGCGGCAATCAGACCAAGGCGGCCATCATTCTCGGCCTCAACCGAGGCACGCTGCGCAAGAAGCTCCGGCAATACGGGCTGGTCTGAACCGGCGCATCGAGGGATCCGAACGATCATGAGCCTGGCGATTTTCGATCTCGACAACACGCTGTTGGGTGGCGACAGCGATTATCTGTGGGGCCAATTCCTGGTCGAACAGGGCTTGGTGGATGGCGAGTATTACGAACGCGAGAACCAGCGATTCTACGGCCAGTACCAAGCGGGTACACTGGACATTCATGAATTTCTGGCGTTCATGTTGCGGCCACTGGCGGAAAATTCACTGACCGAGCTACTGGACTGGCGGGCACGCTTCATCGAAGCCAAGATTCGCCCGATCCTGTTGCCCCGGGCGGCGGAACTGGTGGCGCGGCACCGGAACGCCGGTGACACCCTGCTGATCGTTACCGCCACCAACCGCTTCATTACCGAACCGATCGCCGAGTTGCTGAGCGTGCCGCACCTGTTGGCGACCGAACCCGAATTCGCTGAGGGGCGCTATACTGGCCGCGCGCGCGGAGTTCCCTGTTTCCGGCGTGGCAAGGTGAAACGACTGGACGAGTGGCTGGACGCGACCGGCCGCGATCTTGCCGACAGTTGGTTCTACAGCGACTCCCATAACGACCTGCCGTTGCTCGATCGGGTCGCCCATCCGGTGGCGGTGGACCCCGACGCCGTTCTGGCGGAACACGCCCGGCAACGCGGCTGGCCGATCATCAGCCTGCGCGGGGACTGAGGGCGTGGTAAAAGCCCGTTCCATCCCCCTCCAAACCTCGATTCACCCTTACCCTTCGCCCGTGGAAATGCCCATGTCTTCGAATCTGCTCAACAACGTCAACGTCGCCGCCCTGGATGTGCTACCCACCCCCGAGGAGATCAAGCGGCGACTGCCGATGACCGAAACCGCCGAGACCACGGTGCTGACCGCCCGCCGGACCGTGCAGAACATCCTCGACCATCGGGATTCCCGGGTGTTCGTCGTAGTGGGCCCCTGTTCGATCCACGATGTCGCGGCGGCGCGCGACTACGCGCGGCGGTTGCGCGTGCTGGCCGACGAAGTGGGCGATACCTTATTCCTGATCATGCGGGTGTATTTCGAGAAGCCTCGGACCACGGTCGGCTGGAAGGGCCTGATCAACGATCCACGTTTGGACGACTCCTTCGATATCGCCGAGGGCTTGCGGATCGCCCGCGCGCTGCTGCTGGAAATCGCCGAACTGGGCCTGCCCGCCGGCACCGAGGCGCTGGACCCGCTCTGTCCACAATATCTGGACGATCTGCTGGCATGGACCGCCATCGGCGCCCGCACCACCGAATCGCAGACCCACCGGGAAATGGCCAGCGGTCTGTCCACCCCGGTCGGCTTCAAGAACGGCACCAACGGCAGCCTGGAGGTCGCGATCAACGCCTTGCAGTCCGCCTCCCGGCCCCACAGCTTTCTCGGCATCGACGCGAACGGCCGGTCGGCGGTGGTCCGCACCACGGGCAACCGTTACGGCCACGTGGTTTTGCGCGGCGGTTCCGACAGCCCCAACTACGACACGGTGACCATCGCCCTGTGCGAGAAGGAACTGACCAAAAACAAGTTGCCGCTCGACATCGTGGTGGATTGCAGCCACGCCAACGCCCGCAAGGATCCAGCCTTACAGCCGCTGGTGCTGAACGACTGCGTGCATCAGATTTTGGAAGGCAATCGTTCTATCGTGGGCTTCATGATCGAGAGCAATCTGGAATGGGGCAACCAGGCGATTCCCGCCGACCGCTCGCAACTGAAATACGGCGTCTCGATCACCGACCCCTGCGTGGATTGGGCGACGACCGAACAGATGCTGCGCGAGGCGCGCGCCAAGCTGAGGGAGGCGTTGCCGGGCCGGTTCGAGGGGTGATGGCGCTGGCGGGGAGCAACCGACGCCCTCCGCCGCGCCGCCGCCGAGAATCGGTCGCCAACGGCGCGCGAATAGAGAGCGGTTCGGTGGTGGAGCCTGCGTCGGGGGGTATGATGTTCATGCGGGAAATGGTCAAATAATTCCTTACCCGAATCAAGAACCCGTTCGGAAGGACCTTGCTCGATGAAATTTTGCAGCCAATGCGGCGCTTCCGTCACTTTGCGCGTTCCCGCCGGCGACAATCTGCCCCGACATGTCTGCGATGCCTGCGACGCCATTCATTATCAGAACCCGAAGATTGTCGCCGGCTGCATTCCCGAATGGCAGGGTCGCATCCTGCTGTGCCGGCGCGCCATCGAGCCGCGCCATGGCTTGTGGACGCTGCCGGCCGGTTTCATGGAGAACGGGGAATCGGCGGTCGTGGCGGCGGTACGCGAAGCGTGGGAGGAGGCCAACGCCGTGGTCGAAAATCCGACCCTGTACGGTCTATACTCGCTGCTGCACGTCAGTCAGGTGTATTTGATGTTCCGCGGCCAGCTCAGGGATGGCGCCGCTAGCCCCGGCGCGGAAAGCCTGGAGGTGAGGCTGTTCGCCGAGGAGGAAATTCCCTGGGAGCAACTCGCCTTCACGGTGGTGCGGGAAACCTTGCGGCAATATTTCGCCGAGCGCTCGACCGGCGTGTTTGGTCTCCATCTCGGCGATATTATCCGCGAGTCGGACCAGCGGTTCCGCATCCATCGTTATTCCTGAGCCGCTTCCAGTCGTTCGCGCTTGCATGGTGTCATTGTTGAACAGCAAAAGCCTATCGCCAACGCTCAATCCGAAAACTGCATAGAGAGCCTCCATGAAACCTTATCTCATCGTGGTCGAAGACCCGGGTTCCGACAAGTTGCTCAACGTCGCGCTCATCCTGGCCGAAACCGAACAAGGGGCGGAAGCCAAGGCGCGGGAGCTGTTTCCCGGTCTGCCCGAGCAGGATTTTTGCGTCTACGACGTTCATGAGGTCAACCGCGACTTTCCCGACGGCTGGACCTATCAGGACTGAACGCTTGGCCGAACCGTCGGGCGAACCTTTTTTCGAGACCGTGCCTTGCTCACCTTGGAGACGCTTCGCATGGAGACCGACACTCATCAAGTCGAGGACAACATAGCGCCAGCCAGCATCTCCTACGTACTCAAGGAAGGAGAACAGATGGCGCAAATCTGGAACCCCCAGGATCGCGCCGAGTACGAGCAGAGCGTGCGGGAAATCCTGGACCGGATGGTCGGGCTACGCCAAGGCTTCGAGCAGTTGCGCGCCCAGACCGACGCTATCTGGGAGCGGTTCAGTACCCTTACGCTGGAGCGAATTTTCTCCCGCCAACTGCGCGAATTTCTTGAAGGCATCGAAGCGGAGTTGCAAGAACTGGATCAGCGCCTGATCGGGGCCGACTGTGAAGTCGACCGGTTGCGGACGCAGATTCAGGAACGACGGCGCGTGCTGGAAGAAAAGATCGCGGTGCTGGAGCCACTGGCGCACCGAACCTCCACCCAAAGTCACATTAGCATGATGCTGTCCCGGGTGGCGGGGCTGGAAGCGCATCTGCTGGGTAAAAAGGACGTGGCGCTGGAGGATTGTGAGACGCAGGATACGCGCCACGCCACCGCACCCGGTGATTTGCTGTACCTGCGCATCCGCCTGCTGACGACCCGGATCGCCATTATCGCCTCCAATCGCAGCAAGCATCTGAGCGAATTGGATGCCGGTCTGGCCACGTTGCTGCCCGAAGTTGAGCGGATCAAGACCGATATGACCACGTTGCTGACCCGGGCCGATTGCATCAAGGATTTATCCCGCTACTGGCTGGCGTACCTCGATATCACGCAGGGAGAGGCGGATTAAGGCGATTTTCAGAGAAGAAGCGATCCGTTCCAGCTCCGCGCTGGAGCGCGAAAGCCGGCGGCGATTCAGCGTCGGGTGACCGGACGCCTTTGGAACGGCAATAACAGCGTTCCCACACTGAGGGCGGGAACGCGATTCAGGCAGGACCTTTGCCGGAAAGCACTTGGGGAGCGAGATATCGGGGGCGGGAAGATGGGCTTTTCCTGTCCCCCCATACCGAAATGCCTGATGTCCGCCTTCCTAGAGCACCCGGACGCTAAGAACTCCCTGCACGGCGGCGATCTGCGCCACTACTTCGGCTGGCGCCGGAGCAGCGGTGTCCACCAGGGTGCAGGCGATTTCGCCGCGCGATTTGTTGAGCATGTCCAGGATGTTGATGCCGGCCCCGGAAATCGCCTTGGATATCCGCTCGATCATGTGCGGGACGTTGGCGTTGACGATCACCAGACGCGGCCCGCCATTGCGCGCCATCGCCATCTCCGGGAAGTTGACAGAGTTGTGGACCGTGCCGCTCTCCAGATAATCCCGCACCTGATCGGCGACCATGATCGCGCAATTCTCCTCGGCTTCACCCGTGGAGGCGCCCAGATGCGGCAACATGATGACGCGCGGATGGTCCTTGAGCCGGTTGGTCGGGAAATCGCAGACGTAGGATTTCAGCTTGCCAGCCTGCAAGGCGTCGTGAATGGCCTCCTCGTCCACCACGCCCTCGCGCGAGAAGTTCAGCAGGATCAATCCAGACTTGGCGTTTTTCAGCAGTGGCGCATTGATCAACTGGCGGGTGGCGTCGTTCAGCGGCACGTGCAGGGTGATGAAATCGGCCTGCGCCGCCATTTCATTGACGCTCAGTACCTGCTCGACCTGCGAGGAGAGTTGCCAAGCGTTGCTGACGGTGATGTGCGGGTCATAGCCGATCACCCGCATCCCCAGCGCGCGGGCGGCGTTGGCGACCTTGACGCCGATCGCGCCCAGGCCGATGACGCCCAGGGTGCGGCTGGGCAGTTCGATGCCGACGAATTGCTTCTTGCCCGATTCCACCTGCTTGGACAACTCGGCGTCGGTCCCTTGCAGCTTGCGGGCGTAGTCCCAGGCCGGGCAGATGTTGCGGGCGGCCAGCAACATGCCGGCCAGCACCAGTTCCTTGACCGCGTTGGCATTGGCGCCGGGCGCGTTGAACACGCAAATCCCTTTGGCGGTCATCTGGGGCACGGGGATGTTGTTGACGCCGGCGCCGGCGCGGCCCACCGCCTTGAGGCTGGCGGGAACCGGCCAGTCGTGCATGCTGTAGGAGCGTAGCAGCACGGCGTCGGGGTTCTGAATTTCGGAAGCAATCTCGTAGCGGTCGCGGGGGAGGCGTTCCAGGCCGGAAACGCTGATGTTGTTGAGGGTTAAAATCTTGTGCATAAACGGGTAACCATATCACCTGAAAAAAAGAACACCCCGGACGCGCGCGTCCGGGGCCGATTGCGAAGACTAAAAAACGTTTAGCCGCGCCGTTTTTGGAAGTCGGCCATGAAATCCACCAGCGCCTTGACGCCTTCCAGCGGCACGGCATTGTAAATGCTGGCGCGCATCCCGCCGACCGAGCGGTGGCCAGCCAAGGTCAGCAGACCAGCGGCTTTAGCTTCGGCCAGGAACGGCTTGTCCAGCGCCTCGTCGGGCAGGATGAACGGCACGTTCATCCAGGACCGATAGGCCGGATCGACCGGGTTCCGGTAGAAGCCCGATTCGTCGATGGCTTTGTACAGCAGTTCGGCCTTGGCTTGATTGCGCGCGGCCATCCCGGCCAGTCCACCCTGCGCCTTCAACCACTGGAACACCAATCCGGCGATGTACCAGGCATAGGTCGGTGGGGTGTTGTACATCGACCCTTCCTTGGCCATGGCGGCGTAGTCGAGCATGGTCGGGGTGCCGGCCACGGTCTGGCCCATCAAATCCTCGCGGACGATGACGATGGTCAGGCCAGCGGGGCCGATGTTCTTCTGCGCGCCGGCGTAGATGACGCCGAACTGGCTCACGTCCAGCGGGCGCGACAGCAGGGTGGAGGAAAAATCCGCCGCCAGGGGCACGCCGACTTCGGGAACCGCGTGCATCTCGACGCCGCCGATGGTCTCGTTCGGCGTGTAGTGCAGGTAAGCGGCTTCCGGGTCGCACTTCCATGTGTCGCGAGCCGGCACGGTGGTGAAATTGACCGCTTCGGAACTGGCGACCACGTTGACCTGGCAGAATTTCTTGGCTTCGGAAATTGCCTTTTTCGACCACTGCCCGGTGTTGAGGTAATCCGCCCTGGTTTTGCCACGCAGCAGGTTCATGGGAACCATGGCGAACTGGCTAGACGCGCCGCCTTGCAGGAACAGCACCTTGTAATTCGCGGGGATGGCGAGCAGTTCGCGCAGGTCGGCCTCGGCCTGTTCGGCGATGGAGACGAATTCCTTGCCGCGATGGCTCATCTCCATCACCGACATGCCGGAACCGCGCCAGTCGAGCATCTCGGCCTTGGCCTGTTTCAGAACCGCCTCGGGCAGCATGGCGGGACCCGCGCTAAAGTTGTATGGACGTGACATGTTAGGACATCCTTCGTTACCGCACTGAAATGCCGCGCATGGTAGCAGAAATGCCGGGTTTGGGCATTATGACCCCGGCCGCGAACGAGCGAGTGGAACGGCAGTGTATATTGCGTCGGGCTAAAGCAAAGTCTTGGAAGATTGCACGCGACAATCCCGCTATCCACATAATTACCTATTGTTTCAGTCGGTTTTTTGGGCTATACGTTTGTTCGGCGCCGCCTACCTGGGTGGAGGCCAGATGCGGGCGCCAAGTCTGGGATCCCCAGTACCAGGGTACAGCGTGAGTTGCGGGATACGATTTTATGAATCAATCAATTGATTTTTATCCGGCCCATAAAACGGTTAAGGGTGCGCCGCGCCGCAGATCGCCAGGCGCGAGAGCGAATCGCCGGTTCGGGTTGCGCGGCCCCGTCGCTTTACTCTTGGTGGCTTGCGGGCTGCCGGTCACGGCGCAGGAGACCAACCATTACCCCAATGGCACTTCCGGCATCCTGGCTGGCAGCGTGCCGGGTCCGGGCCTTTATTATTTGATGTACAACCTGTTGTACGACGCCGACCGACTGAAGAATAGCGCTGGCCATGCCGCGCTGGCCCCTGACGGTAACTCCCTGGATTTCAGGGCCAAGGCGTTTGCCAACGTCCATCGGCTCATCCATGTCACCCGCCTCAAGTTTCTGGGCGCGGAGTTCAGTTGGAATGTGGCCGTGCCACTGGTCTACCGCAGCGTCCGGATCAACAACTTCGGTATCGACGATTCAGACTTCGCGCTGGGCGATGTGAACCTGGAGCCACTGGTACTGGAATGGCGCGGCCCGCAGTGGGATTTCGGCATCGGCTACGGTCTGTTCGCGCCCACCGGCGACCGGGACGATCAGTATCCGGCGGAACCGGGCAAGGATTTTTGGACCCATTATCCCATCGTGGCCGGTACCTGGTTCTTTGATCAAAAGCGTACCTGGTCGGCCTCTTTTCTATCCCGTTACGAGTTTCACGGCAAACGCGAGGATGTGGACATCACTCCAGGGCGCGACATCTCCGTGGAGTGGGGTGTGGGCAAAAGCTTCGGCACCCTGACTGTAGGCGTCTCCGGTTACGCCCAATGGCAAGTCACCAGCGATACAGGAGCGGACATCAGCTACGATGCCAGCGTCCACGACCGGGTGTTTGGCATTGGCCCGGAGGTCCAGTACTTTTTTCCCGAGCATGGTTTTGGCTTCCAGTTGCGTCACTGGCGCGAGTTTGGCGCCCGAGACCGCTCCGAGGGATCGATAACCACCTTGACCCTGGTCAAACCCTTCTGACCAGCGGACGCGCGCTCCTTGGGACCGTAACGGCTTGCCGAGCAGACCGCCAGAACCAGTGTCCGGCCATTGTGAGCAGCCTTCTCGCATTGCCTATCCGCCCTGCTCGGCAGTTCAACCTCTAATCCCGTGTCTGCTGGTGGGCATGTCCAAACTCTGTCATAACCAAGCTTGGAGAGTTGGAGGATCGACCTTAACATCAGGTCAATCCTGTCTCGAGAATGGGGTCCATTTCAGCCGGTAATCATATTTGGGGGAGCGGTTGATGAAATTGAACCTTAGCAACTTGATATCCAGAATCAGCGATCAATTGGCGTCGGGTCAACAAGCGTCGGCGACCGTGATGTTCGCCGATAGCGGCGGCGCCCGTTTGGTTGAAAAGTATGGCGCTCAGCGTGCGCGGCAGATCGAAAAGCGGGTGCTGGATGTAATCGCAGCTAAGACGGATGCTTATGGTGGGGCAGCAATCAAAACGGTCGGCAATGAAATCATGATCTGCTTTCTGGACGCAGAGAGTGCGGTTCGCGCCGCCTGCGAGATGCATCGGGCCATCAAGGATGATCCAGCGCTGATAGGGTTAAACATCCCTGTCAAGATCGGCTTGCATCACGGCCAAGTGCTGGTGGAGGAGGACAAGGTGTTTGGCGATGAGGTGAATGTCGCCGCTCGAATGCTTGCCTTGGCCAAGGCCGATCAGATCATTACCACGCGGGAGACCGTCGGGTTATTGCCGGCCGATCTCAAGCAAAAGACCCGCGATCTTGGGCAATCATGGGTGCCGGGCAAGCAGGATGAGATGGAAATCATCGAGATACTCTGGTGCGACTCCACGAGCCAGACCCAGTTTGTCAGCTATCAGGATCAGGATGTATTGATGAACTTGCTGTTCGCGCGACTGTTTCTGGAATATCGCGGCAGGAACATCGAGTTGGTGCCCGATCATCGGGTGTTCAAGATCGGCCGCGGCAGTGGAAACGACTTGGTGGTGGGTCGAGAACAGGTATCCCGTAGCCATGCCACCATCGAGTTTCGCCAAGGCAAGTTTATCTTGGTGGATCAGAGTGTCAACGGCACTCATTTACTGTTGAAGGATGGCGCGCGCATCTTCCTTCGACGCGAGGAGTTCACCCTGCACGACCGGGGGATCATTTTTCTGGGTCCGATCATTTCCGAACAGGACCCGGATATTATTCATTATTCCGTCATTCAAAACGCCCAAGAGGTGCATGCCCGCGAGAACGAGATGAAGAAGCAGGTTGAGCAAATGCACGTCGAGATCGACAAAGCTGAGATTGCTAAACAGGTTAGCGAGATCGTGGGATCTGAATACTTCAAGCGTATTAATGCGGTGGCTGGCCGATTGCGCGCCAAACGGTCCCAATAGGAAACTCGGTCAACGGATGAAGCCGTCATGGAGTACGTTTGGAGCGCGTTGAGTTGGAGGCAACGGCCAATCGGGCAGTGCCTAACAGGGGATAGCCCCATAAATTACTGGTGGAAACGATCAAGAACTTCCCTTAGCAGGCGAACCATGGGATGTCCGGGGTATTTCGTGACAAAGACCCCTTCGCTGGCCAGCGCCATCATCTCGTCACTGTGCGGCAGGATAGCAGCCACATCGCACCGCAGCGAACTTTCAACACGCTGTTTGAGCATTTGGCTATCAAAGATCGATGGTGTTTTATTGACAATCAACAGCATGAGTGGCACGTTCAGTTGGCGAGCCACCTCAACGGTGACTGCAGTTCCCTGGAAGTCTTGCGCGTCAGGACGCATGACGATGAGCAATACGTCTGAAATCGCGATCGACAGCAACGTTTCCTCATTAAGTCCCGGGTGGGTATCGATGAGGAGAAAATCGAGATTGAGCTGTTTGATAAGACGTTCGTAACCATCATTGAGTAGGCCAACATCATAGCCTTCCCGCAGGATGCGGGCAATGTCGCCCGTCTTCATGCTTGAAGGAATCAGATAGACTTTTCCTTTTTCCGAACTGCCTTTATTGGCAGTCACGTCGACTGCCGCATCTTCAACATTGCATGTGCCCCATAGGTAGTCGTTGAGACTGTGGACCATTGCTTCTTCCTGCACGCCGAAAAGCACATGGATACCCGGCGATAGAATATCTGTATCGACTACGCCAACCCGCATTCCCTTCTCGGCCAGAAGCGCCGCTATATTGGCTGTTGTGTTTGACTTGCCAGTGCCGCCGCGAAATGAATGAACCGAGACAATTTTTGACATGGTTGCTTTCCAATTTTGCCTTACGATGCTTTTGATAGGTTCATCAGTTCATCTGACGCGCAGAATGCTAGCCTGCGCTCTCGAACGCATGAAGTACTCCGAGACTCCATAATTTCGCCAACCTGTTTGGCACGCTTGTTTTTGCGAGTGGCGCCAGAGAAACAAGCAACAAAACAATCGACAGGTTGCTTGAGATACGCCGGCGACGAACATCAGGGTTTGCCTGAATCTTCAGGCTGGCGCATCAAGGCAATCATCGTAATATCATCGAACTGGACGGCGCCTGCCACGAAATCCTGCAACGTCGCATACACTTGATCAACGAGTTCCTGCGCGGTCTTTATCGGCCGGGCCAGCACTTCAAAGAGACGATTTTCCATGAAGAAATCACCAGCCGCATTGCGCGCCTCAGTGACCCCATCAGTGTAACAGAAGATGAAATCGCCCGGGTCGATCTGGGCAAATTCGATAGAGTATTTCGTGTCTGGCATCATTCCCACAGCCATGTTGGTCGGTTTCAGTTCGAGCTTGAAATTGCCCTTGCCGTCAAAGATGACAGGTGGATTGTGACCTGCGTTAATATACGCTAACTGGCCAGTTGCTGGATCCAGCATACCGAAGAACAAGGTGGCGAACATATTGTCCTGCATATGGTTTTCGGTAATGTAGTTATTGGTCAGTTGTACGGCATTCTTCAAAGCCATGGTGCCGGTCGATGGAATGGTGCGTGTTTGCTTGCGTGCAAACGGTTGGGCCAGTGTATCCGTCTCGAGTATGTCAGCCCAATTGAACGAATAGTTCTGTTGCGCGAAAGCGCGCGTCAGGCTGCGCACCAGTGCCATGAACAGGGCGGCTGGCACTCCTTTGTCCACCACGTCAGCGATCACGAAACCCAGACGGCGGTTTTGGGAGAGCATGAAGGCATCGTAGAAATCGCCTGCCACCTCGCGCGCGGGTTGGAAGCGCGCGGCCACGTTCCACCCATCCGGGTTGGGTAGCGTTTCAGGCAAAAAGCCAGCTTGGATACGCCTTGCGATCTGGATATCGTGCTCGATTTTCAGAAGTTCTTCGCTTTCAATCCGGTGCTCGTGCTTGTGGCGCAAGCGTTTGTGCTCGAGAACGAGCTGCACACGCGCTTTCAACAGTCCCGTACTGATCGGGGTTATCAAAAAATCGTCGGCGCCCGCCCGCAGGCACTGCTCCAATTCCGCGCCTTGATCTGGATCGCCGATGACGATGGTGGCCACGGCGTCCGTGCCGCCGGTATCTTTAATTCGCGCCAGGAACTCTTGCGCCGTCATATCGGGTAGGGGCGCAAAAAACAAAACCAGCTCGAAGGAACCGGCGCCAATCAGAGCCAGTGCCTGCCGCGCCTCGTTGACTACCCTCACCTGTTGTTCCAGGGAAGTCAGTATTTGAAGAAGGGTTTTATTGATGGTCTCGTTACCGACAACGACCAAGATGTCACCAAGATTTCCATTCATAAAATACCCCCTCGGATTGGCCAGTGCTTCATTGAGAGTCATTGGGCCATGTTTGATCCCACTGTCAGTTTTTCTGTAACAAGGGAGCGGATCTAACGCCGAGCTTCCCTGGCCAAGGCAACGGCGACTTGGCTACTCGGAATCTGTGCTTCGATACTGTGGCACAAGGTTTCCACCACGTTCTGAATTTCGCCCATGGTTTTATCGGGATCGAATTCGAGAAAGACCTCGACGAATACCCCACCTCCAGCCCGGCGCGAGCGAATGCCATGCAGGGCTTCGTAGTCGTGGAAGTGCTGAGCCAGTTCGCGCAGGATCACGATCTGGTCGGCTTCTTCCAGGGTTCGATCGAGCAAGTCGTAGAATGAACTGGACAGCACGCCAATCGCCGAGATCAGAATACTGGCGGCGATGACCAGCGAGGCGGCCGGATCGATGTAAATCGACCAGGAGAAACCGGACAAAAGCAGGCTCAGCCCCAGGGCTAGCAGAATGAAGACGTTGCCGAAGGCGCGGGTAAAGAACAATTGCCCCTGGGATTTTAGCAACGGGGAATTTTCGGCGCGGGCCGTGCGGAAGCTGCGCCAGCTCAAGGCGCTGTTGATCGCGCCGAAAACGATTTGGGCGCCCAGGCTGATCCACACGCCGATGCCTTCGATATGGGAAGGATTGAGAATGTTGGCGATGGCGTTGACTACGATTACTAGCATACCCAGCAACATGATGCTGCCCACGAACAAGCTGGACAGATTCTCCAGCTTGCCGATGCCATAGTCGAACTGGTGGTTGCTCCCGCCGACGATGCGCCGGATCGCCAGCCAGGACAGCAGGACGGCGACGAACTCCAGACTGGTCTTGAAAAAGTCGGCGAGCAGAACCGAGGAGTGCGCTGCGATCGCGGCGCTCAAGGTCACCAGCACGTCGATGGCGCCGGCGATCACCGCGGTGCGGGCCGCTTCTGCCTTGGAGACATTGCCTGAACTACCGAACATCAATTTCTCCGATGGGGTCGTTTTAATGGGCGTTCGGTGGCCGAAGCGGACTTGGCAACGATGCGGGAAGCTCGGGACGGCGTCAGGCCGGCGGCGCGGGTTCGGGCTCGAGCAGGGCTTTGCCCTCGGCGGCCGTGGCGCTGATGGTCATGATGTTGCTGAACCCGGCGGTATCGAACACGCCGCGCACGTTGGCCGACATCTCGCACAGGATCATCTTGCCGTTGAGCTTGTGCATCTTTTTGGCGAACCCCAGGAACACGCGCAGCCCGGCGCTGGTAATCAGGGCCAGCGCGGCGAACCGGATCAAAAAGCACCGTTCGCCGGCTTCGATCAGGCTGTTCAACTGCTGCTCCAGTTGCGGCGAGGTCATCCCATCCAGTTCTCCGGTCAGGAGGATTTCGGTTACCTCGCCCGACTTGGCCACGTTCACGGTTAACACGCTTTAAACCCTCTTGATGTTTGATCGGCCGTCTCCCCGGCGCGAAACCACGGCGGGGGAACCGAACAGGAACGGCCCGACGACCGCTGGGCGCGTTTGGAGCCGAGTTTACGCTTGCAGGGGGGGAGTACCAGGGGCGTCCGTATAACCCTGGCTGATTTCGATGATGTTGCCGTCCGGGTCAGCGATCCAAACCGTTTTCCAGCCGGGAATGAAGGCGTCGAACTCCAGGGGGCCGAGGGAAATCCGGGCATCCTCGCCCAGTTCGGCGAGCTTGGCGTCCACATCGTCCACCTGAAAAGCCAGATGCCGTACCCCGGTCCACGGGTAGCCGTCCGCGCTCGGCGGGGAGATGGGCCGCTCCTCCTTGGCCGGGAAGATTTCCAGGGTCAGGTTGCCGGAGCGGGTGTAGACCAGTTGGTCGTCCCCCAGCGGGACAACGCGCACCCGCTGGAAGCCGAAATACTTGGTGTAGAAACGCTCGATCGCCAGGGGATCCTTGCAGGTCAGCCCGACATGGGCGAAGGCCAAAGTGGACATGATCGCTCTCCTCCAAAGTTAGGCTAGGGACATGCGGTCGATCAGGGCGCGGGCGAACTGATGGCAGTGGCCGCCGCTGCGGGCGGTGATCAGATCGCCATCGATCACGACATCCTCGTTGGTATAAACGGCGCCGTAGGCGCGCGCATCGCCGACCAGGTTGTTATGCACCACCACCCGCCGCCCGCGCACCAGCTCCGGCATCGGAGCCACCAGCCACATGCCGTGGCAGATAATACCCTTGAGGATGGTCGGTTCCGCGAACGCGCGCCGCAGAAACTCGGTGGCCGGCGGCGGCTGCTCCGGGTCCTCGGTGTAGCGCAGCCGGTCCGCGACCATGCCCGAAGGCACGATGATCGCCGCGTAGCTTCGCAATTCGACGTCGCTCATCCCCTCGAAGGATTCGCGACATTGCAAGGGCGCACGGTACTCGTGGCCGAGAAACTCCAGCATCGGCTGACCCCAGAGGCGGGTGAGCAAATGCAACTCGATGCCCTCCTCGGCAAAACGATGCTGGTAGTACCAGATTTCCGGTTCGTAGTAGTCGCCTTCGATCAGGATGCCGACCTTTTTGCCGTGCAGGGGCATGGGGCGATCCTCCCGCTCAGGCGACGCTGCCGTCGGGGTACTGGACCACGCCGGCGAAGTGGATTTTGATCTTGCCGTTCTCGTCCAGCACCCAGTTGTCGTAGAAGCGGCAGCCGCCCTTGCTGCCATCCATGCCCTCGAACTCGATGGCCTCGACCATCATCAGGCCGTTGGGCAATTCCGCCCAGAACGCGATGTCGGTCGTGAGATCCTTGAGGGTGAAAATGCGCGAGCGGAAAAACTCTTCAAGCTCCTGGTGGCCGCGCACGTAGAGAGGTTGCTTGTCCGGGGTCATGCTGCTGATCAGCACGCAGTCGGGGGCGTACTGGTTGAGCAGGCCCTCGACATTGTGGGCGATGATGAAGTCGATATGTTCGTTGTACAGCTGGCCCAGCGGGCTATCGGGTACGTTTTTCTTCATGGCTCGAGTCTCCTTGGCGACGGATGCGTTCTAAGGCCCCACGCCCGGCAGGGCGCGGGGCGAAATGGGCTTTAGAGCTTGGCCGAACCCTCGTGGTACTCCAGCCGATCCACGATGTAGGTGCGGACCACCGGCTTGCCGGTGATCGGATGGGCGCGCACCACCCAGCGTTGATAGGCGTCCAGCATGATGCGGGCACTGTACGGTGCCGGCGGGTTCCAGACGCTGGCCTTCCACTCGACCACCACGCCCAGGTTGTAGTCCTCGCCCTGGCGATCCACCGTGACCGACTTGACCCGGTGATCCTCATCGAAAAAGATCCGGATGACCCGCTGATACCAACCCTCGAACGCCGCCTTGCCGTGCAGGGTGGCTTCGGGGAACACCATTTCCAGCCCTTCGTCGGCCAGCAGGGGCAGGATGTTGACCATCGGTTCGTGAACGTCCAGCGCCTTGTACCAGTCGGCCACGAACCGTTCGATTTCGCTGTTGCTCAGGTCAGACATGGGAAACTCCTCTCTGCGTGGGGGAAGGCGCCGGGCGTCATTGGCCGCACCGGACGCCGATCAGTTCGGGATGGGTATCGTTCTCCAGCGCCAGATCGATCAGGAAGCTGGTGGGACTGTTCAGCATCCGCTCGATAGCGGGAACAATCTGCTCGGGGCGCTCGACCCGGGTCGCCGCGATCCCCAGCGCTTCGGCCATCTTGACGAAATCGAGGGGCGGGTGGGACAGATCGAAGCTCAACGGGTAGGGACGCGGCGCGATGTCCCGTTCCTGCCAGTAGGCCTGAATATTGAGTTGCAGCAGCCGGTAGGACAGGTTGTTGCACACCACGAACTTGACATTCAACTTATGCCGCGCCGCAGTCCACAACGCCTGGATGGTGTACATGCAGCCGCCGTCCCCGGAAAAGCCGATCACCAGCTTGTCGGGATGGGCCAGTTTCAATCCGATGGCGCCGGGGAACCCCAGACCCAGCGAACCGCCGCGCGTCAGGAAGTAATGCTCTGGCCGGCGCGGGGGAAAGTAGCGGGTGATCGGCGGCGAGTTGGTCAGCGCCTCGTCGAAGATCACCGCATCCTCCGGCAGGCGCGGGGCCAGCTCCTCCATGAAGCGGGCCATGTGCAACGGCAGATCGGCGCGGCTGGCCGCGTCCTTGGCTTTCTGCTCGGCGATGCGCGCTGCCTTGGCCGCACCGATGGCCTGACTTCGAGCTTGCGCTGCCGCCCGTTGCGCCGGGTTCAGCGTCCGCTCCAAAGCTTCGGCCAGAGCCGCCAGGGACAACTTGGGATCAGCGACCGCGCCCAGCGTGACCCGATGATTCTTGGCGATCTCGTAGCCATCCAGATCGAAATGGATAACCTGCGCCCCCGGCGCGAAGATGTCGCCCAGTTCCGGGAACACCTCAGGCAGCATGTAGGTGCCGCAGACCAGGTTGACATCGCCCTTGCGGGTGATCGGCAGGCTCTGTGCGCCGAACATGTGCCCTGTCGCCCCCTGATACAGCGGGTGCGTGGTGTCCATGTTCAACTCGCCGTTGTTGGCCTCCCAAACCTCGGCGCCGAGCAGTTCGGCAACGTGGGTCAGTTCAGCCTGCGCCCGCGCGTAGGCGATGCCGTCGCCGATGAACAGCATCGGCCGTTCCGCCGCCGCCAGCCGCCGCGCTGCTTCGTTCACCAGCTCGGGTTCGGGCGCGACCCGGGTGGAGGGAATGAAGGTCGGAAACACCTCCTCGCTGACCGGCGCATCCAGAATATCCATGGGCAGGCACACGTAAACCGGCCCCATCGGCGGGGTGGCGGCGATCTTGATGGCTCGGCGCAATACCCGCAGCAGCGAAGCCGGATCGTAGACGCAGGTCGAATACTTGGTCACCGGCTCGGCGAACGCCACCAGATCACCCGCCATCTGGGCGTCCATGCCGAAGTATTTGACTCCGGAGTCGGCGCCGATCACCACCAGCGGCGCATGACCCCGCTTGGCCTGATACAACGCCCCGATGGCGTTGCCCAGGCCCGGCGTGCTGTGAATCTGCACCAGCGTGGGCCGTTTCGTGGCGCGGGCGTAACCGTCCGCCGCCATCACCGCCACCGATTCCTGGAGGGTCAGGATGTACTTGAAGTCCGGGTAGTCGGACAGGGCGTCCAGGAAACCCTGCTCGACCGTACCCGGATTGCCGAACATGTGGGTCATGCCATCCGCGAGGAACTGTTCGAGGATGGCGTGGCGGCCGGTCTTGGGAGCGGATGCCGTCGTCATGGGATCACCAGCCGTAGCGGCGCAAGCCCTTGTCGAGCATGTTGACCAGTTGCTCGCCAAACTCGAAGGAGCATTGCAGCGAGCGGGCGGTGATGAACGGCCAGTCCACGATCACCGAGGTGCGCCGCCCGAAATTGCCGTGATACTGCCCGTCCGGCCCCACCGCGTCGCTCAACAGGTATTCCAGCGGATAGGGCGGTGGGCCCATGTTGAGATCGGTGTTCAGGAAGCCGGTGCCATCCTTGTAGTCGTATTCGATGCAGTGGCCGGTGACGTGCTTGCCCCGGATCAGCGACTTGCGCGTGTCAATCTCGCGGGCGAAGGCCAGCGGGGTCACGCCGTAGCAGATGCCGGCGACCGGCTTGTCCAGCTTGTGAAATCCCAGAATCGCGTCATGTACCCGCTGGTTGTTGGCCATGTCGATCAGCGGGCCGGAGCCGCCGACCAGCACCAGGCAGGCGTAATCCTCCAGTTCCTTCCAAACCTCGGCGCGGCGGTTGTAGTACGCCTCAAACTGGCGCAGAAAATCCGGCTCGCTGAAGTAGGGACGTTCCGGGAACCATGCCGACAAGTTGACGACCTTATCGAGCCGACTCGACTCATCCAGGGCCTTGACCTTGACGGCGATATCGGGATCGGTGACGTTGCAGCGCAGCGGTGGATCGAAATAAGTGGGATCGTAGCTGGGCGGCAAGGCGTGGGCGCGCTTGCCCTTGGGGGTGGCGAACACCGCTTCGTAACCAGCGGCGTCGAGATGGGTCAGGGGTCCCAGCAGTTCCGCGCCCCAGTAACCGTATTCCGAGAGGATGTACAACGCTTTCTTGGCCATGTCGATTGCTCCAGGTGGCTCTAAGCCAGATTCATTCCAAAGATGTTACGGTTGACGTTGTTGGACCGCTGATAATCGAAGCAGTCCACGCCCTGGAGAGCCAGGAAAATTCCCAAGCCCCCAATTTCGCGATCTTCCAGCGGCCTGTCGAGGTCTTCCGCGGTCGGCAGGCTCTGGGTGCGCGGATCGTAGGCGGCGCCCGTATCTTCCAGGACCACGGTCAGGCTCTGGTCGGTCCGTTCGATGGAAACCCCAATCCGACCGCTCAGACCCTGTTCTTCATAGCCGTGGGTGATGATGTTCGTGGCGATCTCATCCACAGCCAAGGCCAGACGATAAGTCGCTTCCTCGCTTAGTCTCGCGTTTTGACAAGCTAGCGTAACCAGTTGGCGAATGTCCGAGAGCGCCGCGAGGTTGGCCGGAATGCTGTGTTGGATCATGGGTGGGTGCTCGCCGGGCTAGGGATAGCTCTCCTGAAGATAAACGGCTTGGTGAAAGCCGCTCATCTGCATCGTGTTGAGGACGGGACCCGTGGCGCCGATGACGTAAATGGCCACATCCCGTCCCATGCGCTGCTTGGCGAACACCAGCACGCGCAGACCCGCGCTGGCCATGAATTGCAGCTTGTCCATGAACAAGACGAGCTTCTGGGGCTTCTCCTGAGCGGCGTGTTCGACGGTTTGGCGGAACTGATCGGCTACCGCGGCATCGAGTTCCCCCTCGAGGGTGATCCGGGCCTCGGAGTCGACCATTTCAAGATTTGCGCTGAATGCCATGTATTGATCCCTCCAAACGTAAGGTGGTGGTGGATGGTTGATTTAGGGGCGCCCGATCAGGATCACCACGGCCCGTCCTCCAACCAGGAAGCTGTGCTGATACGGTTCCAACGGAGTCTCGTGACCGGGTTCGTAGATGTCGTGGGGCGCCGGCAGAGCGGTGTTGGCGAATAAATGCCAGCGATAGTTGACCGGCAGTTCGGGCAACTCGAAGGGCAGGGCGTCCCAATAACCGTTCAGGGCCATGTAGAGCACCGGACTGGTATTGCCGGCTTGGCCGGCCTGACGTTCGCGGAACATGCAGGCCAGGGTTCGCGAACCTGGCGACCAGTCGGCGTTCCAGGCCTGGGTGCCATGCCAGATGATGTCGGCCTGGGTGGCGCTCGTCCCGAAATGCTCGCGGGTGCGCAACAACGGATGGGTCTTGCGCAAGGCGATCATCTGGCGGGCAAAGTGGAACAGGTCGGCGTTGCGTTCCAGCAGGGTCCAGTCGAACCAGTTCAGGTCGTTGTCGTGGCAGTAGGTATTGTTGTTGCCCCGCTGGGTGCGGCCCACCTCGTCGCCCATCAGGATCATCGGCACCCCATGGCTCATCAATAGAATGGCCAAGGCGTTCTTGATCATGCGCTTGCGCAGGGCGTTGACTTCAGTGTCGTCCGTTTCACCCTCGACCCCACAATTCCAGCTATGGTTATCGTCGCCGCCATCGCGATTTTGCTCGCCGTTGGCTTCGTTGTGCTTGTGGTTGTAGGCGAACTGATCGTAGAGGGTGAAGCCGTCGTGGCAGGTGATGAAGTTGATCGAGGCCGTGGGACCCCGTTTGTTCCAGCCGTAGAGATCCGGCGAGCCTTGGATGCGCTCGGCAATCACCGGGACCATCCCCTCGTCTCCTTTCAGGAAACGGCGGATGTCGTCGCGGTACTTGCCGTTCCACTCGGCCCACCGGCCGTAGGCGGGGAAGGAGCCAACCTGATACAGGCCACCGGCGTCCCAGGCTTCGGCGATCAATTTGCACTTGGCCAGGACGGGGTCGAAGGCCAAGCTTTCCAGTAGCGGGGGATTGGGCAGCGGGGCACCCCAGGGAT
Organism: Candidatus Contendibacter sp.; assembly: GCA_008933795.1. Taxonomy (GTDB): domain Bacteria; phylum Pseudomonadota; class Gammaproteobacteria; order Competibacterales; family Competibacteraceae; genus Contendibacter. Next base: position 34,784 of record WBUJ01000007.1, read on the forward strand.
CGCGCCCCAGGATGGCGGCCAAGTCGAACCGGAAACCATCGATGTGGTATTCCGCCGCCCAGTAGCGCAGGCAGTCGAGCACCATCATCCGCACCACGGGGTTGTTGCAATTGAGCGTGTTGCCGCAGCCGCTGAAGTTGAAGTAATACCCCTCCGGCGTCAGCATGTAGTAGGTCTGGTTGTCGATCCCCCGGAAGGAAAGGGTCGGACCCTGCTCGTTGCCCTCGGCGGTGTGGTTGAACACCACGTCGAGAATGACTTCGATCCCGTTGCGGTGCAACTCCTTAACCAGGTTCTTGAACTCGTCCACCTGCATCCCGAACGGCCCGGTAGCGGCGTAGCCGGTCTTGGGGGCGAAGAAACCCACCGTGCTGTAGCCCCAGTAGTTGTACATGGTCTCGCCGGTGACCGGATTGGGACGACTGTTCTCAAACTCGTCAAACTCGAAGATGGGCATCAGTTCGACGCAGTTCACCCCCAACTCGTTCAGATAGGGGATTTTGGCGATGATGCCGGCATAGGTGCCGGGATGCTTGACTCCGGCGGAAGGATGGCGGGTGAAGCTGCGCGTGTGCAGTTCGTAGACCACCAAATCCTCGAGCGGCTTTTCCAGGGGACGGTCGTCCTCCCAGTCGAAATCCTCGAAGATCAGTCGGGCCCGGTGGGGATAGGGATCGTTCCAATCGGGCGGCTTGCCCCAGACATCGCGCCCGCCGATCGCCTTGGCGTAAGGATCGAGCAGGATCTTGGAAGCATCGAAACGGTGTCCCGCCGCTGGATCCCAAGGGCCGTCCATGCGGTAGCCGTACTCGGTTCGCTCGTAGTCGAGATCGAACACCACCATGCACCAGGTGTTGCCGATGCGGAAGGAGTCGGGGAAAGGGATCTCCACCATCGGCTCCGGCGCGCCTTTCTCGAACAGAACCAAGGTACACGAGGTGGCGTAACGGGAGCAGATGGCGAAATTGACCCCCCCCGGCACCAAGGTAGCCCCGAACAGCACGGGACGCCCCGGACGGAGCTTGTAACCCTGATGCTGGTGAGTCGGATAAAAATCGATGCGGGTATCCATACTCAGGCCTGCTGGAGCGTGGTCAGGGCCTGATCGACGGTATCGGCCACGGCGAAGAATTTGAGAAATCCCGTGACCGCCATCGTATCCTTGATGGTCTCCGCTACCCCCGCCAGCGCCACCCGACCGTTGCGCGACATGGCCTGACGGTAGAGCAGGAGCAGCACGCGCAGGCCAGCGCTGGACATATAGGTGACGCTCCTCAAGTCCAGGATCAACGAACTGTCCTGTTGCAAGAGAGGCAGAATCCGGGCCTGTAATCCGGGCGCCGAACCGCCGTCGATCTCGCCGGCCACGGTGACGACCGTCACCCGGTCCCGGGTGGAAACCTCAACCTCGATCGCCATATGCTTGAATCCTTCAGTGAGATGAATGTTGGGTTATTTGACGGGAGTGAGGGTCGCCTTGACCCGCACGTCTTGACGGGAGTCTGGCAATTGGATGGATAGCCCCTCGGCGTCGAAAGCCGAGTAGGGCCTTCCATCGATCTCGACGGCGGTCAGGCGGACGCTGCCCTTGGGCAGGATATCCGGGGCGACCCGCAGGATCCGTCCGGGGAAGCCGTCCGGTCGTGGCTTGAAGTGGAAGGTCATCGGCTGCTTGTTGATCAGCAGATTGATATAAGTCGCCGACAGGAAACACAATTCGGTGGAGTGATAGGCGCTCATCGAGTGGCTGCCCTTGAAGCGCTCGTTGCCGAGCAGATAAGGCAGACCATTGGCCAGCACGTTGAAGTAGACGCCGCCATCGTCGTGGTCCAGGAAGAAGGCGTTGTAGAAGGCGGTCGCTTCGCGGCCGTGTTTCTGGTAATCCGCCTTGCCCAGGCAGCCTTGCAGGATCAGATAGGCCAGGATAGCCTGCTCCTGCTGCCACCACGCCTTGCGGTCGTGCCAGACGAAACGGTGAACCTCCTCGCCGGGGGCGAGCACCCGCTCGACCACGTCGTACCAGCCGTTGCGGACTCGATCGGAACCGACCTCGGGCATCAACTGGGCGATTTTTTCCGCCAGGGCGACATAGTCGGCATTGGGGCGAATGCTGTGAATGCGCATCAGGTTCCAGGCGATCTTGAGATTGTGCCCGACCACCGCGCGGTTCTGTTGCCAGCCCCAAGTGGTATCGTGGCTCCAGTCCTCGAAGAAACGCTCCTGGACAAAAGGAGAATGCTCGTAATCGGGAAAATGCGTCACGATGGTGTCGGCGGTATAAGCCAGGAAATCGGCGTATTTGTCCTCGCCGGTGGCCAACCAGAGATTGATGAGGTAAGCCGGAGCGTGATCGCCGACCGAGTTCCAGTTCTTCTTAGCGCGGTTGTTGCCCTTGTCCAGCAGGGGCGAGCGGGGATCCAGGCTGATGGGATCAATGTGGGAGAAATAGCCCTCCTTCTCATTGTCCTTGTAATACTTGTCGAACAGTTCGATGGTTTTCTCGATGTCGTACAGGATGCGCGGGTCGCCAGTCAGACGATAGGTTTGAGTCGGGCCGGCCAGGGCGTAAATCTGCTCGTACATCGGGAGCGAATCGTAGTCGTCTCCGAACTCCGAGGTCAGCAGCTTTTGTTCGCGGTCGCCGGAAACCTGAACCCCGTGATACCAGTAGATGAGGTTTTCGTCCGAGTCGAAGAAGCGCATGTGGGCGCGCAGGTATTCCGTGCCCTTCTCGGCCGCTTCCAGGAAGCTTTCTTCGCCGGTGAGCATATACGCCGAGGCCATTCCGTAGATCATGCGGGAAATGGTGTCGGTTTCCTGCAGGTAGTCGCCTTTCTTGCCGCCCGCCAAGTGCAACATGGTGCGGTAGTTGCGATAGTCGATGGATTGATGGGGGTAGTTGAATTGCCAGCGCAGGTAGCTGTTGGCAATCGACCGGATCTGCTTGATCCACCAGTCCGGTTCCTCGTGGCGGTAAATTCCGGGGCCATCGCCCGGAAAGACCATCGCTTTCGCTTCCACCCGCACATCCCCGGCTTGGGGGTAAAAGATGCAGTACGCATAGACATGCTGACCAGGTTGAAGCATTTGCCCGATGCGGGCCGTGCAGTCCTGGTAGGACTCCTCCAGGTTCTGGCTAATGCGCGCGTAGGTGGTAGGAGTGAGATGGATTCGGAATTCGCGGCCGTCACTGGTTTTGAGATCGAAACTGCGGGCGGCGCGATCCATCTGCGTCACGTAACCGGCGATGGTATCTGAATAGGTGTACTGTTGAATGGCCATAATCTCTCCTCACCACAATCGAATTGATTGAGACCGCTACTGCTGCCTGGCTGGCAGTCCTCCAGTTAACAGACGGACGAATCCGCGCCACAGATTAAATCAGCGGCCTTTTCGCCAATCATGAAACAGGCGGCGTTGGGATTGCTGCTGGGAATGGTCGGCATGATCGAGGCGTCGGCGACTCGCAGGCCCCGCACGCCATACACCCGCAATTGCGGATCAACCACCGCCAGCCGGTCCCGGCCCATCTTGCAGGTACCGACCGGATGCCAGATGGTGAACACGTTGTTGCGCACGTACTCGCGGAGATCTTCGTCGCGCTGGATCGGCTCGCCGGGCATGACCTCGCCGGCATAAAACGGCGTCATGGCGCGGGTGCACACCATGTGGCGGGCCAGCTTGATGGAATGAACCATGACCTCAACGTCAGTCTCGCATTCCAGATAGTGGTGGCGGATGACCGGGGGATCGCCGGGATCGGCGGAACGCAGGGTCACCGCGCCTTGGCTCTGCGGCTGGGCCAGAATGGTGATGAAGTTGTAGGTCAGGCGTGGGTCGCCGGGATAGTCCGGCGGGACCAGGGCGGGCACGGCGGCGTTGAAATTGATCTGCAGATCGGGCGCGGCGGCGGCGGTGTGGGGCCGGGTATGCACCAGCAGACCGGCCTCGGCCAGCACCATCGGAATGGGCTGAACCTGGGTGTTCTTGAAGATGACCGGCATCCGCAGATGGTCCAACAGGTTCCCGCCTACGCCGGGCCGGTCGGCGATAACCGGAATGCCATGGGCTTGCAGGTGGGCGGCGGGACCGATCCCGGACAGCATCAGCAGCTTGGGCGAATCGTAGGCCCCGGCGCTGACGATGACTTCACGGTTGGCCCGCGCCTGTTTGATCTGGCCGTCCTGGCGATACTCCACGCCGCTGACCCGCCCATTTTCCACCCGCAAGCGGGTGGCCTGGGCGAAGGTGGCGATAGTCAGGTTGGGACGCTGCTTGATCGGGTTGAGGAACGCGACCGCGCTGCTGGCCCGCTGGCCGTCGCGGGTGATGGTGAACTGGTAGAAACCCGCGCCTTCGTGCTCGGCGCCGTTGAAATCCCAGTCCGGCCCGCCTTTGAACCCCAGTTCGAGCGCCGCTGCGACAAAAGCATGCGCTACCGGCGTGGGATCGGGCAGATTGATCACCGACAGCGGCCCGCCCGCGCCGTGATAGCGCGAAGCGCCTCCCACATAGTCCTCGGACTTGTTGAAGTAGGGCAGGACTTCCTCGTAGCTCCAACCCTCGTTGCCCAGATAGTTCCAGTGATCGAAATCGCGGGGGTTGCCGCGAATGTGAATCATGGCGTGGATGGCGCTGCTGCCGCCCAGCACCTTGCCCCGGTTACAAACCATCCGGCGGTGATTGATGCCCGGCTCCTCCTCGGTGGAGTAGAGGTAATCCACCTCCGACCCCCAGAGTTTGTAGAGCGAAGCGGGATCGTGAATCTCCGGTTTGGTATCGGGACCGCCGCCTTCCAGCAGCAGAACTCGAGAACTCGCATCCTCGCTAAGCCGATGCGCGACGACGCAACCCGAGGTGCCGGCGCCGATAACGATGTAATCGAAGGATTCGCCCATGGTCGCTTTGCCTCCCCGGTCGGTCAGCGGTGATAGCGATAACCGTAATGCCGGCGGTGATTGATGATCCGGTCTTCCACTGCGCCGAACAGCAGCAGGCGCGAGTAGAACTCCGGCAAAGCCGGGCTGCCGTATTCCAGCATCGGATAGGGATAGGGACCAGCGTCCGGCATGATGGAGGTCAAGGCGGGAAGCGAAGCCTGGTCGAGCCGTTGCAGTTGCTCGTCGGTCAGGCTGAATTCTACGCACCCCAAATCCTCCTGGCACTGTTCGAGCGTGCGCGCCGAGAACACCGGGATGGTGACCGGCTTCTGCTGCATGAGCCAGCGCAGGGTCACCTGGGCGACGGGCCGGCCCATTTCGTCGGCGATCCGGGTGACTTCGTCCATGATTCGCAGATTGCGCTGCGCCATGACGCGCCAGTAGTGGTTGCGCGCGGGGTCGATCTCATCGGTCAGCCGGTGCGGTTGGCCAGCGGGCAGCGCGCCACGATTGTATTTGCCGGTAGCCATGCCGCCGGCCAGCGCCGACCAGCAAACCAGACCCACGTCCAGTTCCAGGGCCATGGGCAGGAACTCGGGTTCGCAGGACCGTTCGACGATGCTGTACTCAATCTGGGTGGCGATAAAGGGATTCCAGCCGTGAACATCAGCCAGGGTATTGGCGCGGGCGATCCACCAAGCCGGGAAATTCGAGGCGCCGACATAGAGCACTTTGCCCTGCTGGATCAGGTCGTCCAGGGCGCGCAGCATTTCGTCGATGGGGGTGGAAAAATCGTAGATGTGGACCCATAGCAGGTCGATATAATCGGTGCGCAAGCGTTTAAGGCTGCCTTCGACCGAGCGGATCAGGTTTTTGCGATGATTGCCCTGGGCATTGGGATCCTGGTTGTTGGTCCCGGTCTGATCGAACAACGAGTACTTGGTCGCGGCCACGAACCAGTCGCGGCGTCCCTCCATGAATTCGCCTAGCCAAGCTTCCGACTGGCTTTCCTGATAGCGGTTGGAGGTGTCGACGAAGTTGCCGCCCGCCTCGACAAAGGCGTCCAGAATCCGCCGGCTCTCTTCTTTATCGGAACCAATCGGTCCCCAGTTCACGCCGAAAGTCGCGCAACCCAGACAGAGTTCCGAAACGCGCAAACCACTTCGGCCCAGCAGACGATATTTCATCATGCGAGTCTTGACCTCCTCAGGTTTGGCTCAAGCCCAAATTCTCTTCTCTTCTCTAACCTCGGCTAGGGGAGGGAACCAACAAAGCAACCAGATCGCCAAAAGCATAGGGTAACAACAGCCTTGCTGTCCCACCGCTGCTATGGAATTTTGAGGAGCACCTTTTAGAATATGTAGCGCAAGCCAATTTCTCCACTGTTTATGGTGGTATCCTTGGGAGCGGCGTCAAACTCGGTGCCGTTGGGGAGATTAAAGTGGAACTTGAGCTTGCCGCCGTTAAAGTAACGGTAGCCGGCGTAGAGTTGGAAGTTTTCGTCGAAACTATAGGTCAGGCCGGCGCGCGCCTGAAAGACGGGCGCGTAAGCACTGGTTCCAGTGAAGATGAAACCGAAGGGACTGATTTTGGCGTTGGTGAGACCGCTTAGTTTCGATCTAAAAGTGCCATAGCCCACTCCGCCATAAATTTCGAGGGGGGTGTTGGGGATGGGAAAATCCATATAGGCATTCAGCGTGTAAGCGGTCAAATCGGCCGTGCCGCCAGTGGCTGGGCCATCGAGATCAGGACCGCCGCTGGTGGTTTCAGCGTCGTTGGTTAGCCAAGACCATTCGACATCAACGCGGAATCGCTGAAACAGCTTCAACCCGGCAGCTAGGTTGTAGTTATAACCATTATCCCAGTCCGCCCAGATCACATCGCTCTCGGCCGAACGGTTACGAGTATGCCAGCCACCGCTGGCTGTAACATAGGGCCGATAGTCGGCGCCAAAAACCTCCGCTCTCGCTGGATTCGCTGCGCTAATCAACAACAAGGCGCCGAATCCGCCAGCCAACTTGGCAGTGAGTATTTTTTTCGACATGCTTACCCCCCGGATAGACCGAACGCAATTTTCGATAGGGCAATAATGGCCATCGCGCAGCGCTGGATTAACCCCCATGCAAAATAGCTATAAAAGCTACGTTTTGTGTAATATGAATTATGCGCTAATTGCGGATTTGGGGAGCATAACCAAGCTTCATGATGGTCAGAAACCAGTCTAGCACAAGACCTACTATTTTGATAAACTATTTTTCATATCGTAGGGACTTTGGATGGATTTCAGGGACAAGTTAGAGAATTTATTTCTTAAATCAAAAAGTTATTTGTTTTTTTCGCTATGGCCCAAGCGACCGGGAAAGTCATCGAGCGCCGTGGATCGGAAAGACCAAAACGTGTCTGAATCTTGGGTCAATAAGGAAAAGTATTTAATTTCAAAATGTTAAATTCTATACGCGATCCGCTGGCCGCGCAAAAAACCGTCCGAGCCATTGATTGCTCAGGGAGAAATCCAATGAATCCAGTGTGCGATGTCGCGGACAATTACGATCAGTACTTTGCCAGCCAGTTGTACGACCAGCGGTATCCTCGCCCAAACCCGTCGAGTTTCGCCATCGTGGCGCGCGAAATACAGGAGGGCAGGGTCAGGGTTCTGGACTTTGGCTGCGGCAATGGCCGCTATGCCGCGCCCCTGCTTGAGCAAACGAATGCGATGATCGTTGCCTGTGATATCAGCCGGGAAGCGATTGACGAACTATCGGTGCGATGCGCCAAGCATGTCGATACGGGCCGGCTGCGTCCGGTGTGCGGCGATCTATCGGTTTTGACTAACACAATGGGTCGAGGAGAGCGTTTTGATTTGGCGATTCTGATGTTTGGGGTGCTGGGTCACATTTTCTCCCGCGCGCTTCGTCAAAAAACGCTCGCGGTTATCCGGGGCCTGTTGCGGCCTGGGGGTCGGATCATCGTTACGGTACCCAACGCCGCGCGCCGTTTTCTCAAGCAGCAGGTCGTGGCGCGACGCTGGGTGCAAGAGGGAAATTTCGAGCCAGGCGATATTCTTTACGAACGAAAGGCTGATCATGTAGTAGTAAAAATGTATTATCATTTATACAATCCTGAAGAGTTCATGTTGGAATTCGAGCAACAGGGATTTCGCCTAATCCAGGTGGGGGCCGAGAGCTTTTTGCCGGAGAGCGGGGTCGTCAGGTCGACGACGCTGCACTGGCTCGACCGAGCGTTGGCGATCATCGCGCCTCTGCGCTACGCCCACGGCTTTCTCGCCGTGGCGGAGGTCGCGCCCGATGCGGACCAAGTCGCCCGCGCGCCGCAGATCGCCGATCCCGGCTTGCCAGGATAAGCTAGGCCGTGAGTAGCCGTCTGGTGCTCCGCGTCGCCTGCTTGTTGGCGTTGATTGCGATCCTGGGCGGTCGGGAGGCGCTGGCCGACCGACTTGACCTGATTCAAAAGCGCGGAACCCTGATTGTCGGCGTCAAGTCCGACTATCCGCCGTTTGGAATGCTGGATGCCAACGGTCGGCTGATCGGCTTCGAACCCGATCTTGCCGCCGATCTTGCCCGCCGCTTGGGCGTCCAGTTGCAACTCGTTGCCGTCAGTTCCACCAACCGCCTGCAAAAGCTTCAGGAAGGAGCCATTGACGTGGTGGTCGCCACCTTGGGCGATACCCCGCAGCGCCGACAAATCGCCACCCTCATCGAGCCTAATTACTATGCCAGCGGTGTGACGGTCGTGGCGCCCCCCAACGCTTATCTATCCAGTTGGGCCGATCTGCGCGGCAGAAAAGTGTGCGCCACCCAGGGCGCGTACTTCAATCGGTCCATGGCTCAGCGCTTCCTGCTTGACCTGCAGGTCTTCAACGGTACGCGCGACACCAAGATGGCCTTGCGCGATGGGCGATGCGTCGCTTGGCTGTACGACGACACCGGCATCGTGGGCATCCTCGGCGATCCGGAATGGGCGAATTACGAGGCGCCACTGCCTTCCATGATGATCTCGCCGTGGGCCGTGGCCATTGCCGCTCTGGAACGTGGATCCCAACTTGAGCGCGCCATTTCCGATGCCGTCGCCGACTGGCATCGGAGCGGCTGGCTGATCGAAGCCGAGAAGCGTTGGGGAATCAAGCCGAGCCGGTTTCTGGCCGAGACGCGCGAACTTTGGACGCGCGCCAAGCCCGATGGCGGCGCGGTCTGCGCCCGCATGCCCGATGGCGAATGGCCAGCCGAGTGCAGGAACAAATTCCTGCTGACCTCCACCGATGTCGGCGGCCTCCAACACGTCGGCCTGTTGATCAAGGAGCGGACGGGGATCAACCTGACGGTTCTCTACGATGCCTATGATCGCAATCTCTTTCTGTCCGGCCTCTGGATGACGCTGCGCCTGATGGTCGGCTCCATCGCTGGAAGCCTGATCCTGGGCTGCCTGGGGGCGCTGATGGCCGGGGGCATTCCCTTGCTCGGCGGCTTGGTGCGGCTAGCGGCCGCCCTCGGGCGGATGACACCCCCCCTGCTGCTGATTTATCTGGTCTTTTTCGGCGTCGGCCATATCGTGGTCACCCGCTACGGGTGGACCTTCGACGGCTCCTTGATCGCGATCCTTTGCCTGTCGTTCTATACCGGCTGCGCCATCGTATTCGCCCTGCTCGAGGCGGGCGCCGTACTCAGGGACCAGGAACCCGGCTTTGCGCTGAACTGGCGCGGCCTGCCGCGGGCGTTGCGCTTGGCCTATGCCCCCGTTATCGCCTCGTTGGTCAACGTCGTGAAAGCGACCGGCATGGCCAGCGCCATCGCCGTGCCGGAACTCATTTCGGCCTCCACCGCCATCGTGGCCGAACAGGGCAACGCCGCGGTCATGATGAACGTGTTGATGATCGCGTATTTCCTGCTGGTGATGGGCGTCGTCCAACTCTTCAATTACTTCGAGCGCAGGATGATCCGGCATGACGTCCGCTGAGATCGTGCATGTCTTGGTGGTGTGGACGCCGTTCCTGGCGGACGGCTTTCTGTGGAATATCCTGATCTCGCTGGTCGCCATGGCCATCGGCACCGTGTTTGGCGCGGCGCTGGCGCGACTGCGCCTGTCCAGGCGGAAATCCATCGCGCGCGCAAGCCTCGCCGCCACCGAACTGACGCGCAATATCCCGACCTTCGTCTTCCTGTTCTACCTGGCTTTCCTGATTCCAGTGGAATTCGAGGTTTTCGATGTGATCTACTCCTTTCCCGCTTGGCTCAAGGCATCGCTGGCGCTCTCGGTGGCCGTGGTCGGGTTTGTCTCCGACAATCTCTTCGTCGCCTGGCGATACTGGCGAAGCGACAATCATCCAGCCGCGCTGCTTTTCATTCCCAGTTGGACCATGTACCTGCTGATCATCGTGATGGCGTCGAGCACCGCCTCGGTCATCGGCGTGGGCGAAATCGTGTCGCGCTGCAACGTCCTGATCGCTGCGGTAGGGGGCGACGAGATGATGATCTGGGTTTACGTTTACGCCATAGGCTATTTCTTCGGGCTTTGTTTCCCGCTGAACTGGGCGATGGGTCATGTGAAAAAACGCCTGCTGGCGCGCGTCAGCGGGGCGCCCGCGCAAGAATGTGGCGAATGATGAGGAGGGGAGCCTTGAAACAAATGGTCGCGATACTCCGTAGCTACCTGCCAAGCGCGATCGCGGCGGTGCTACTGGTTTTAGCCGCGCCGGAAACGGCATGGGCGGAGCGTGTCCTCGACCGCATCGGAAACACCGGCGTTTTCAACGCTGGAACCCGCGCCGACGCCTTGCCGTTTGCCTATCGCGACAATAAAGGACGGTTGATCGGTTTCTCGGTCGATCTGCTCGGTCAAATCCACAAGCGGCTTGAGCAGCGATTCGGTCGCCCGATTGAAATGAAGCTGAGCGCGACCACGGCGAGCAACCGGATAGAAATGGTGGCCAGTCAGGTCATCGATATCGAGTGCGGCATCACCACCCCCACCTGGAAGCGGCAGGAAGCGGTGGATTTCTCGATCCCGTTCTTCGGCAACGGCACCCGCATCATGACCCTGCGCACCACCGCCGAGCGGTTGCAAGACCTGCGCGGCAAGCGCATCGGCGTCGCCGCCGGCACGACGACCACCGCGATCCTTGCCGCGCACGCGCCCGAGTCGGTGATCGTCGAAGTCCCCGATATGGACACTGGGTTTGCCCTGTTCGAACGCGGAGAGATCGACGGTTTGTCCAATATTGGGATCGTGCTGCGCGCCAAGGTCGAGAAAAGTCCGCTCAAAAGCAAGGTCATCCTGCTGCCGCGCACCGAGGAGTTTTCCTACGAATCGATGGCCTGCATCCTGCCCAAGGACGACTCCGAATGGCGCGCCTTCGTCAACCGGGTATTCGCGGATCTTCTCGAAGGCGTCGATCAATACCAGGGGTCCTATATCGAGATCTACGATCGCTGGTTCGGACCACGCGGGGTCATCTATTTTCCGCTCGACTATAAGGCAGCCCAGCGGTTGGCCGCTTCAATCATCTGGCTCAAGTAGGATCGTGGTCATGACGCTGCGCCGCCGGCTCTTCCTCTTCGTCACGCTGATCATCGCCATCGGTGTTCCAAGCACCGCCGGAGTGTTCGCCTATGTTTCCTGGCGGTCCGTTCTGGAGCGGACCGAGCGGGACGGCGCCTTGGTCGCTCAACTGCTCGCCCAGTCCATCAGCTTCATCCAGCAAGTGCCGGTGGCTATCCAGGAGATCGTTGGCAGGGACGTGCAGGCCCAGGCGGATATCGTCGCGCATCTGATCCAAATCGCGCGCCAGCGTAAAGCGGCCCCCCTGGAAATCAATCAAGCCCTGCGCAATATCGCCGCCAACAATGGGATTCCGGAAATCTGGGTGACTGATGCCCGCGGCGCTCCAACTTTCTGGTCGCTCGACGATATCAGCGCGACCATCGGCGTCGATTCCGGCTTGGCCCTGCGGCCGGTTTTCCGACCGCTGCTGGAGGGAAATCGGTTCAGCATCTTCACCGATCTTCAGGTTCGCAACCTTGACCGTCGCGAGATGTACTATGGCGGCGTCGCCTTGCCGGATCGGAACGGCATGGTCCTGATCGCCCGCCAGCCCGGCCGCGTCAATCAGATTCTCAACAGCATCGGCCTCAAGCGGATGACCGAAACCGTCATGTCGGGGGCGTTGATCGACGCCATCTGGGTTTTCGACGAAAACCTCAAGCCGGTGATCGCCACTTCCGCCGCAGACATCGACAAATCCACCGCGTTGACCGCTAACGAGCGCGGCCTCGTCGAAAGGGCCGTCAAGGCTAGCGCACCCGTCTCGCATCTCGAAAGCGGCGAACTCCACGAGGTGTTGTTCGGACATGGGTTGTTGTACGTGGCGGCTCCCATTTTCGGCGCGGACGGTTTGCCCAATGGAGCGGCGCTCATGAGTCTGCCCGTCAACATGCGGGCGGAACTCCATTCCCTGCTGACGATCGGCGGTGGGCTGACCGTCTTGCTGCTGTTGTTGGGCATGGCCTTGGCGCTGCCCTTTCTCAACCGCATCGTCAGACCGTTGGCTCGCCTGACCGTTCAGACCAATCGCTTGGTGGAACACGATTTCAACGCCGACCAGGAAATGCACGAGGAACTGCGCAGGGTATCCGAGAATCGCCATGACGAGGTCGGCTTCCTGGGCGGCGCGCTGTACTCGATGGTGACCCGGCTCAAAACCTATATCGTCGAACTCAAGGAAACCACCGCGGCCAAGGAGCGGATCGAAGGTGAATTGTCCGCGGCGCGCAGCATCCAGATGGGTATGCTGCCCAACTTTTTCGGGTTGCCCGATCATGCCGAGTGCGACCTTCACGCGGTACTGGAGCCGGCGAAGGCCGTGGGCGGCGACCTGTTCGATTTTTTCCTGCTCGACGAGCACCGCCTGTTCTTCCTGATCGGCGACGTGTCGGACAAGGGGGTGCCGGCCGCGCTGTTCATGGCGGTCACCAAAACCCTGTTCGCCGTGGAGGCGCAGCGCGATTCTGCTTCGGTCGGCCGCATCATGGAACGGGTCAACAAAGCCCTGTGCGAAAATAATCCAGAAGGAATGTTTGTCACGGTCTTCGCCGGTATTCTGGACCTGCGCAACGGCGAGATCACTTGCAGCGACGGCGGTCACGAACTGCCTTTTGCGTTGCGGCGCAGCGGCAGCGTGGAGATGATCGAAAAGAAAAACGGTGGGCTGGTGCTCGGCTTCTTCGCCGACTCCATTTACCAGGAGGACGTCATCCGACTGCTGCCTGGCGAAGGCTTGGTGATCTACACCGACGGGGTCACCGAAGCGATGAACGCCAAGCACGAGATGTTTACGGCGACACGCCTGAACGATGCCCTGGTTCCGGTATGCCGCGAGGGTTCCGCCCACGCCATCATCGACAGCGTCATAAGCTCTGTCAAAGCCTTCGTGGGCGGTCATCCACAAAGCGATGACATCACGCTGCTGGTGCTGCGCTGGCGTGGCCCCGCCGATGCGGCGGCGAGCGGGACCGGCGTCGCCCCCGAAGCAGATTACCGGGAACCACCCGCCGAGGTGGTGTGAATTGGTCTTCCCGGGCGCCGTTCACCCGGGAAGATGGATAATGCGCGGCGGGTGCCCGACCGCTTCGAGAAATCTCAGAAGATCGCCCGTGGCGATGGTGGTCGTGCGGTCGTTTTGGAGCGGGTGGCAGTTAAGGAGGTCGGCATCGAGCACGCGCCGGTCCAGGACTATACAGGCGCGGCCATCGGCGTCGTTGATGGCGGCGAACGGCGAGACCGCTCCGGGAACGACGCCGAGGATCCGGCCCAGTTCCTCCTCATTGGCGAACGAGAAGCGCGGCGCTTCCAGCAAGGACGCCGTAACCCGCAGGTCGATCCGGGTTTGCTCCAGCGCCGCCAGCAGCCAGTATCCGCCCTTTTTGTCCTTGAGAAACAGACTCTTGACATGGCCACCCTTCAGGTTGCCGCGCAGGCGCCGACTGTCCTCGATCGTGCGCAGCGGCGGATGCTCCACCGTTGTAGTCACGATGCCCAGTTCGTCGAGCATGATCGTGAGTTGTTGGCGGTCAACGGGCATGGCTATACCCTCGTGGCGCTTTCGGCGCCGATCCGGGAAGAAGGAGACCCAATCTCCGGGGGTCAATGGGTTCACGCATCGGGAGACGGCTCCTGTTTGGACCGTCCGGCGCGCAATTGACTGGCCTGCGCGCGCAACCGCTTGAAATAGTCCGACTCCACGATTTCGCCAACCTGTTTGGCGCGCTTGATCTCGTCGATCTCGATGTTCAGTTCCTGGATTTTCTGCTTGAGTTGATTCTCTCGCGCACGCACTTCCTGGGCGTTTTGGATGACGATGGCGGCTTGCATGGCAATGCTTTCGAGCAGGCGCAACTTGTCGGCGTCGAATCCGTTTTGCTGTTTGCTGACCAGTTCGAGAGCGCCAATGTTTTTCCCCTTGACTTGGAGCGGTACGCCCAGGTAGGACTTGGGATCGAGAGAGGTCCAGGTGCGCGCGGGTTGGTTCTGAGCTTCGGACACGGCGTCCAGACCGGACAGTAGAATACCCTCGCCGCTGGCGAGCAGTTGCCCGTGCAATCCTTGATCCCTGGCATAACCCTGTTGGGTATTTTCGACCGGATCGCCCCCCACGGCCAGATAAACCACCAGTTTCTGCTGAGTATCATCCAGCAGGGATAGCTCCATGGCGTCATACGGGACAACGCCGCGGATGGAGTTGGCAACGTAATGAAGGGTGTCGTCCAGGTCGATACTGGAACTGATCGATCGGCCTACCTGGTAGATCGTGCGCAGTTCGGCCATGCGCGCTTGGAGCGCCAGCACCATTTTGCTGAAAATGCGCGCCAAATGACCAATCTCATCTCCCAGCGTCGTGACCTCGGCGACCGCATGTTGCCGAAACGGTTTGTCTTGTTCGACTTCCCCTGCCGTGGCTGCCAGTCGGTTGATGGGTTTGGCGATCACCCGGGCCAGCAGCAGGGAAATCACGATGGCCAGGATGGCCATGATGGCCGCGATGCCAAAACCGAATAGCTGCTGTTGATCCACGGCGTTCAGAAAGGCTTGTTCCGGCAAGTCGACGATCACCATGAACCGCTGGGCTGGCGCATCGTTGCCGCTCGCGGTTACGTTCGGCAACAGGACTGGCGTATAGGCGGCGACATGCCAAGCGCCGCTGCATTCATTAGTTCGGGGCGCGGCCCCGAGGTCGGCGGGCCAACAGAACCGCATGCTGCCCGTCCGTCCGGCGACAAACGCCTCCAGCACCTGATCGCCTAGGAGTTGCAGGGCCGGCAGAGGCTCCGGTTGGCGAGCGATTTTGTCTTTTGGCGGGCACTGTGCTTGGCGATCGGGGCAGACGCCGCCCAGCGGTTTTGCTTCCGCCACGCGCCGCGCCGCTTCGGGCGAAAGCGTTCCCAGGCTGCGATAAAGCCAGTCGTCCCCCTGCGACTGACTCATGATGATGCCGTTCGGATCGACCAAATACAGCGTCATGACCTGGGCTTCATTCGGGTCGGACGAGGCGCTCAGCGTTTGGGAGAACATGTCGGCGAACAGCTTGCCGTCGAGATGCGTGGCCATTGCTCCGATAACTGCACCCTTCTCCCGGATGGGTACCGAGAAGTTCATGCCCAACCGGTCGTTGACCAAATCGCGTCGTATGCCCGAGACAAAGGATTGGCCCCGCAACGCCGTTCCGATGAAATCGCGACCACTCAAGTCGTTGCCGAGCAGTCCACGGTCGGTATGCGCCATCACCGTGCCATTCGGGTCGTAGATGCCGACCACGTCAATCGCGGGGTTTGCCTGTTGCAGGTTGGTCAGCGCGGCATTCACCGGTTCCGGAGGGGTGGGTTGGGTGGCGGGGGGTGCTGCCCGCAAATAGGCGGCAATGGCCGGATTGCTGGCGGAGACTTGTAGCAGGTTGTGGTTGTCCAGCAGCAGATTCGAGAAACGCAACGCGACGCTGTGGCCGAGTAGCGAGATATTGGCTCGCGTCTCGTCGGTCAGGGCGTCCGTGCTGGTGCGCACGACAATTCCGATCGCCGCCAGGAGCGGCGCCAGCGAGACCAGTAGCAGAACGACCAACAGCTTGTTCGAGATGCGCCAGTGGCGGAACGAAAACTTTTTCCGGAACGGAGGAACTGGATTCTGGATGTTCATAAGGGCTTATCGGAACCTTCGGGCTAGCGCGCCACGGTAATCAATCATTCATGGGTTAATCGGACCATGCGGTATTAAGAGTTTAGAACCGCCTCGGGCAGCATGGCGGAACTTCGTGCTAAGGTTTTATAATAAAGGGGTATTTTTCGATATCTTTTACGACCTCGCTAACAGACGGGGCATGGTAGAAGAAATGCCCGCTTCGGATATTATGGATAAAAACCTGAAATCTTTCATGAGACGCATCTACCCACTTCTGTTCGTTTTTTTGTGGAGCACCGGCTTTATCGGCGCTCGGCTTGGTCTACCATTTTCCGAACCCTTGTCCTTCCTTTTAGTGCGGTATCTTTGCGTCATCGTGCTGATGATGGCGATTGCCTTGCCGAGCCGCGCGCCATGGCCCAAGAATCCGGGTCAGTGGTTGCATATCGGTATTTCCGGTGTGCTGATTCATGCCGTTTATCTGGGTGGCGTATTCGTGTCGATCAAACAAGGCTTGCCGGCGGGCGTCGCCGCTCTGGTGGTCGGCATGCAGCCCCTGTTGACCGCCGTTGGCGCTGGTTGGTTGCTTGGAGAACGGGTGAGGGTTCGTCAGTGGATCGGGCTGGTGCTGGGTTTCCTGGGGGTGGCGCTGGTGGTGTCCGGCAAGTTCGGCGTCGGAGTCGAACTGGGACCGATGTTGGCGCCGGCTCTGGTGGCGTTGCTGGGGATGACCATCGGGACTCTGTATCAGAAGCGATTTTGCGCGGGGTTCGATCTGCGCACCGGTTCGGTCATTCAATTTATCCCAAGCGCTGCGGTTACCGCTATCGCGATTGCGCTGTTTACCGAATTCCAGATCACTTGGACCGCTCGGTTTGCGTTCGCGCTCGGCTGGTTGGTGTTGGTGCTGTCCATCGGCGCGATCAGCCTGTTGAACCTGCTCATTCACAGCAGCAGCGCGGTGAACGTCGCCAGTTTGTTTTACCTGACACCTTTGAGCACCGCGCTGATCGCTTGGTTCGTGTTTGGCGAGACGCTTCCCTTCATTTCCCTGGCCGGCATGGCGCTGGCGGTCGGGGGTGTCTATCTGGTGGTCAAGCGGGCATCCTGAGCAACAGGAGTAGACGAAAATACGGGACTCGTGATGTGACTCAGCCATTCTACGAACGTAATAAATCGGAGTCCATGTATGACAAAGACTCTTCATCCCAAAGTGGATAGCCACAATGAGGACAGGTTTTGATTTTTTTCGCGGATCGAATGGTTTTCTTGATGCCCTTGATTTCCTTGAGCATCTTTTTGAGGCGCTTTTTATTTCTTTCCTTTTTTGGAATGGAAAGCTCTTTAACAACCTTGTCGTAAAGCTTTTTTATCTTTGATTCAAAAACAGGAACATAATTTTCCACGGCATCACCTTGAAGATCAGGTTGAAGTCGACGACGTTGACGCCGACTAGGGTCTTGCCGATCATGATCTGTGCATGACTAATGGTTAAATTGGTTTTATTTATTATAAAATCATAAAGTTAGCATTAACCATGCAACCAAATAAATCGATCTTAATTAGCGAGACCATACCAGCGCGTTCAATCGCTGGGCGCCCTAGTGACCGTCGAACCGCGCAACGAGCCGTAGGGGATCGCCATGTCGCCGTCTTCGACCCCAACGGCGTCGGTGTCGATATATGGTGCGGAGGCGTTAAAACAGGCTCTCCGCATCACACCATGTTCAATTCCAGCTTGGCCCGCATGGACATGCGCTCCGGCGTCCACGGCGGCTCCCACACCAGTTCGACGTTGACCGATTCCACCCCCGCAGTGTGGCGCACGGCGTTTTCCACCCATTCCGGCATCGAGCCGGCGACCGGGCAACCGGGGGCGGTCAGGGTCATCTGAATATCCGCGTGGTTGCCCAGCGGATCGACGTCCAGACCGTAGATCAGCCCCAGTTCGTAAATATCAACCGGAATTTCGGGATCGTAGACGGTCTTCAGCGCCGCGATGATTCTGGTTTCCATCTCGTCGGCATCGGGCAAATTCATGGTGGTCGTAGTCATTGGATCACACTCTCCTGCGGCTGAGGCTGTTCGCCCCCTCACCCCCGACCCCTCTCCCGCCAGCGGGCGAGGGGAGTGCTTATTCGGTCGCCACGGTTTGCTTGCGCTCTTCCAGCGCGGCGCGCACCGCGTGCCAGGCCAGAGTGGCGCATTTGACCCGGCTGGGATAGTCGCGCACCCCGGCCAGCACGCTGAGCTTGCCCAGCCCTTTCGGGCATTCGCAGTCGGTGGTGACGACGTTGTGAAACGCCTCGAACAGGTGTTCGATTTCGTTGACTGGTTTGCCCTTGAGCGCCTCGGTCATCAGCGAGGCCGAGGCGCTGGAAATCGCGCAGCCGGCGCCTTGGAAGGCGATGTCCTTGATCACGCCATCCTCGATGTCCAGATAGACGCTAATTCGGTCGCCGCACAGCGGATTGACGCCGTCGGCGTGGTGAGTCGGTTGCGGGAGGATGCGGAAATTCCGGGGCCGCTTGTTGTGGTCCAGGATGACTTCCTGATAGAGATCGCGCAGGTCGCTCATTATTCGAACAACTCCTTGACTTTCCAAAGGGCTTTGATCAGGGCGTCCACCTCGTCGCGAGTGTTGTAGACGGCGAACGAGGCCCGCGCCGTGGCGGGGACGCCGTAACGCTGCATGACCGGCTGGGCGCAGTGATGGCCGGCGCGGATGGCGACGCCTTCGCGGTCGAGGATGGTGCCGATGTCGTGGGGGTGGATGCCCTGGATGGTGAACGCCGCCAGCGCCGCCTTGTCTCGCGCCGTGCCCATGATGGCCAGGCCGGGAATCTCTTGCAGTTGGGCGGTGGCGTAGTCCAGCAATTCGTGCTCGTAAGCGGCGACCGCGTCCAGGCCGATGGCGTTCAGCCAGTCCAGCGCCGCGCCCAGCCCGATCACGCCGGCGATGTTCGGCGTGCCAGCCTCGAACTTGTTGGGCAGGTCGGCGTATTCGGTTTTCTCGAAGGTGACCAGCCGGATCATGTCGCCGCCGCCTTGATACGGTGGCATGGCTTCGAGCAACGCCTGCTTGCCGTACAACACGCCGACCCCGCTCGGTCCGTAAAGCTTGTGACCGGAGAAGGCGTAGAACTCGCAATCGAGTTCGCGCACGTCTACCGCCAGATGCGGGACGGACTGCGCGCCATCCACCAGCACCGGAATGCCGCGCGCATGGGCCAGGTCGATCATCCACTTGGCCGGATTGATGGTGCCCAGAGCGTTGGAGAGGTGGACCAACGCCACCAGTTTCACCCGCCCGCTGTCCAGCAGCCGCTCGTACTCTTCCAGGATCAGTTCGCCGGCGTCGGTGAACGGGATGACCTTCAGCGTCGCGCCGGTCCGTTCGCACAGTAGTTGCCAGGGCACGATGTTGGAATGGTGCTCCATGCCGGTGATGACGATCTCGTCGCCGGCCTTCACCGTGCTGCCGCCAAAGCTGCTGGCGACCAGATTGATGCTCTCGGTGGTGCTGCGGGTGAAGATGATTTCCTGGACGCTGGCGGCGTTCAGAAAAGCCCGCACCTTCTCCCGCGCGCCTTCGTAGGCGGCGGTGGATCGCTCCGACAGCAGATGAACGCCGCGATGGATGTTGGCGTAATAATGGCTGTAACAGTCGCTGATCGCGTCGATCACCGCTTTTGGTTTCTGCACCGAAGCGGCGTTGTCCAGATAGATCAGCGGTTTGTCGTGAACCCGCTGGCGCAGGATCGGAAAGTCGGCGCGGATGCGGGCGAGGTCCAGCCCCCCCCTTCCCAACTCTCCCCCCAGTGTGGAGAGGGAGTGGGTGAGGGGCGATACATGATGCAGGGTGCTCATATCGTTCATTCCCCCTCCATGATGTCCAGGGCCAGATCGGCGGCAAGTAGACGGGCCAAGCGCTCGCGCAATGGCGTCAGGCGAATCGAGTTCAGGCTGTCGTTGGCAAAGGCGTGGACCAGGATGGCCCGCGCCTGAGCGGCGGGAATACCCCGGGCGCGCAGGTAAAACTCGGCGTCGGGATCGAGAAAGCCGGTGGTGGAGCCGTGGCCGCATTTCACGTCGTCGGCCAGGATTTCCAGGCGGGGATTGGAATGGGCCTGAGCCTGCCGGGACAGCAGCAGATTGCGGCTGACTTGACGGGCGTCGGTTTTCTGGGCGTGGGGGCGGACGTGGATCATACCGTCGAATACCGTGCGCGCCTTGCCGTCCAGCACGCTCTTGAACCGTTGTTGACTGCTGCCGTGCGGCTGGGCGTGGTCAACCCGGACATGGACGTCGCTGAATTGCTGGTCGCGCGCCAGGGTCAGGCCGTTGAGCGTGCAACTGGCGCCTTCGCCGTCCAGCAGCGCCTCCAGGTCGGTGCGCGCCAGTTGGCCGCCGACGGACAGCAGGTGCAGATTCGCCTCGCTGTTGCGCCCCTGCTGGAGCCGGATGCCACCGAGATGGAAGGCTTGCGGTGATTCCTGCTGAATCTGGTGGTAGTGCAGCGCCGCGCCATCGCCAAGCCGCGCTTCGGTCACTGGCGCATTCAGATAGCGCCCCGTACCCTGGTATTCCACGACCACCGTCGCTTGCGCACCCTCGTCCAGCACCAGCAGCAGACGCGGATAAACGGTGCTGTCGCCGCCAGCGGCGTGGAAGATCAGATGAATCGGCGTTTCCACCACGGTTCCGCGGGACAGATGCACGAACGCGCCATCTTCCCAGAATGCGGTGTTCAAGGCAGTGAACGGGTGTTGAGCCAGTCCCGGCAAGCGGTCCAGATACGGCTCGATCCATTGGGGATAGGCCAACAGCGCTTGATCGAGACTGGCGATCAACGCCCGATCGGGCATTTCCCGCAAATGCGATAGTCCCGGCGCGAAGCGGCCGTTGACGAACGCCAGCCGATGCGCCGGCAGGCCCAGCGTCGGCAGCGCCCCGGCATCGATGAGCGCATCGGCGGGCCGCTGGAACGTCATGGCTTTCAGGGCGCTCAGGTCGGTCAGGCGCCAGGCTTCCTGCTGGCGAGTTGGCAGGCCGAGCGTCTCGAAACGATCAAACGCCGCGCGGCGCAGGCGGGCGATGGCGTCCGGTTCGCGGCGGTCAGCCGCGAACTCGATGAAGGCCGGGCGGGAGCTATCCTGGAACACAGGGGCGGCGGCGGTCATGGCGTGCGCCTCACGCGGCGGCCCGGCGGGCGCGGCCAGGCTCCTCGTTATACAGCGCGTAACCCTGTTCCTCCAGTTCCAGCGCCAACTCCTTGCCGCCGGAACGAACGATGCGGCCATTGAACAGCACATGCACGTGATCCGGCACGATGTAATCCAGCAGGCGCTGATAGTGGGTGATGACCAGGAAACCGCGTTCCGGGCTGCGCAGGGCATTGACGCCGTCGGCGACTACTTTCAGGGCGTCGATGTCCAGCCCGGAATCGGTCTCGTCCAGCACCGCGAAACGAGGTTGCAGCACCGCCATCTGAAACACTTCGTTGCGCTTTTTCTCGCCGCCGGAGAAGCCTTCGTTAACCGAGCGCTTGAGCATGGATTCGTCCATCTTGACCAGTTCCATGCGCTCGTGGACCAAATCCCAGAAGTCCATGGCGTCCACCGGCGGTTCGCCGCGATACTTGCGCACCGCGTTGACGGCGGCTTTCAGAAAGTACAGGTTGGCGACGCCGGGGATTTCCACCGGATACTGGAAGGCCAGGAACAACCCTTCGCAGGCGCGGGTTTCCGGGGCCATGTCCAGTAGATTCTTGCCGTCAAAGTGGATGGCGCCCTCGGTGACGAGGTAACCCTCGCGGCCGGCGATGACATTCGCCAGCGTGCTTTTACCGGAGCCATTCGGTCCCATGATGGCGTGGACTTCGCCCGGACGGACGATAAGGTCGATGCCGTTGAGAATTTCCCGGCCATCGACCGTGGCGTGCAGATTGCGAATTTCCAGCATGATTGACGATTCTCTTCTCGATTCGACGATATAAGCCCTCACCCCAACCCTCTCCTAAAGGGAGAGGGCGCTTGTTCTACCCCACGCTGCCTTCCAGCTTCAGTTCGATCAGCTTTTGCGCCTCAACGGCGAATTCCATCGGCAGTTCCTTGAATACTTCCTTGCAGAAGCCGTTGACGATCAGGCTGACAGCGTCCTCCATGCTGATGCCGCGCTGCTGGCAATAGAAAAGCTGATCCTCGCTGATCTTGGAGGTGCTGGCCTCGTGCTCGACCTGGGCGCTCGGATTCTGCACGTCAATGTAGGGGAAGGTGTGTGCGCCGCACTGGTCGCCCATCAGCAGCGAGTCGCACTGCGAATGGTTGCGGGCGTTTTCGGCGGTCGGCAGTATTTTCACCAGCCCCCGGTAGGCGTTCTGGCCGTGGCCGGCGGAAATGCCCTTGGAGACGATCGTGCTGCGGGTGTTCTTGCCGATGTGGATCATCTTGGTGCCGGTGTCGGCCTGCTGGTAATCGCGGGTCAGGGCGACGGAGTAAAACTCGCCCACCGAGTTCTCGCCGCGCAGGATGCAGCTTGGATATTTCCAGGTGATCGCCGAGCCGGTTTCGACCTGGGTCCAGGAAATCTTGGAATCGCGGCCCTTGCACAAGCCGCGCTTGGTCACGAAGTTGTAGATACCGCCCTTGCCCTCGGCGTCGCCCGGATACCAGTTCTGCACCGTCGAGTACTTGATCGTGGCGTTGTCCAGCGCGATCAGTTCCACCACGGCGGCGTGCAGTTGATTTTCGTCGCGCTGAGGCGCAGTGCAGCCTTCGAGATACGACACGGAAGCGCCTTCGGCGGCGATGATCAATGTCCGCTCGAACTGGCCGGTGTTGCTGGCGTTGATGCGGAAGTAAGTGGACAGCCCCATCGGGCAGCGCACCCCCGGCGGGATGTAGACGAAGGAGCCGTCGGAGAACACCGCCGAATTCAGAGTCGCAAAATAGTTGTCGCGGTACGGCACGACGGAACCCAAATACTGGCGCACCAATTCGGGATGCTCGCGCACCGCTTCGGAGAACGAGCAGAACACGATGCCCAGTTCCGCCAGCTTGCCCTTATAACTGGTCGCTACCGACACCGAGTCGAACACCGCGTCTACCGCCACGCCGGCCAGAATGGCCTGTTCCGCCAGCGGGATGCCGAGTTTTTCGTAGGTGCGGCGCAGTTCCGGGTCGATCTCGTCCAGGCTCTTGGGGCCATCGGTCTTTTTCTTCGGCGCTGAGTAGTAGGAAAGCGCCTGATAATCAATCTTCGGGTAGTGGACGTGCGCCCACTGGGGTTCCTGCTGGGTCAGCCAATGACGAAAGGCTACCAGCCGCCATTCCAGCAGCCAGTCCGGCTCCTGTTTCTTGGCCGAGATCAGCCGGATGACGGCCTCGTCCAGCCCCGGCGGCACGGTGTCCTGTTCGATGTCGGTGACGAAGCCGTACTTGTAGTCGCTGGTGGCGAGGCGTTCGAGAGTTTGGGTGCTGTCGGTCATATCAGGATTCCTGTTGCAGAATTCGGCAGCTCAGACGGGGTGGCCAGCGGCGTTGACGGTCGTGACTCGGTGCGGTGAATGGAAACGAACCGGCCGGGGCTGATCGGGACGGCTCATTTCCTCCAGACTGATGCTTTGCAACGCGGTGTAAATAGCCTGGTTGATGCGACTCCAGTGGCCGCTGATCTCACAGTGATCCTGCCGCGAACAGCCGTCGTGCGTTTCATCGCTGCATTCGGTGATGGCGATGGGACCCTCCAGCGCGCCGATGATGTCGGCCGCCGAAATCTTCGCCGCCGGCCAAGCCAAGCTGTAGCCACCCTGCGCGCCGCGCTGCGAGCTGAGCAGGCCGGCTCGCGCCAGGCTCTTCAGGATTTTGCTGACCATCGGCAACGGTAACCGACGCTGCCGCGCGAGGGCGGCAGCGCTGCGCGGTTGACCCTCGGCTTGCGCCAGGCAGGCCATCAGCACGATGCCGTAGTCGGCTTCCCGGGTGATTCGGATCATGGATGCTCCGCGTGACTCGTCTAATCGGTACTGGATTAGTACTATTTATGGGTAGAATAGTTCCAAACGCGGCGCTTGCCAAGGGGGCGGGTGGTTGATGGCAGTAGAACCAAACGATTTAGCGAGGGATGAACCATGCGGAAAATACGATGGACTGGCGGGTTGGCGATCG